>JBAXMJ010000046.1:0-18635 GCA_037134355.1 bacterium
CCAACCAGGCCTCGCACGCGACGGCGTGTACGCCGCGCATGAAGGCCATCGTTCGATTTCATTATGAGAAGAAACTGCATTATCGTGTTGATACTGATACTCCCATTAATGAGCGGGTGTATGAGCATGAATTCACGCGCCTTACGAGGACAATGGAGTATTCCACGATACTATCCAGGTGTATGCACAGACGCTGCTTTCATCGCGTCGCCATTCCTGCATCAGGAGGACCTATCTTTTGGTGAAGGAATTGGTAATTTCTTCATAGGAGTCATTGACTTCCCTCTTTCAGCCATCTATGACACCATCCTATTGCCCATGGACATCTGGGCTTATGATGAGGGCTCGCACCCCCGCGAGACTCAAATTAAACAGGAATTCAAAGACGGACGCCTTCGGAAGCAAGAAGACAAATCGAACCAGCCGTCCGACCGTACGCGCTGAAGCGCTCCGGTCAACGGCGTCGTTCGAAGGCAGGATAAATGAAAATGAAACTGATGATAATTGCACTGGCGTTGGCCCAATGTGGCTGTGCTTCCATCATCAGCCTCAAGAGGACACCACGCACAGACATCCATCAAGGCGATCAGGCTTACGCACGGAAGATCTACGGTGGGGTCAGAACAGACTGGCACGAGGCGAACAGTTGGATCCCCGGACCATCATGGGCATGGCCCGTCGGCATTGTCATATTTCTGGATCTTCCCTTTTCAGCAACAGTTGATACTGTTGCTCTTCCATTTACGATCCCGTACAACCTGATGAAATCAGAAACAACAGCTTCGAACCAAGCGGCGCAGGCTACGGCTCCTAAAGTCGCCGATCCTGGCCGCTGACGTTCTCCATGAGATGAATGATGATGAATCGATGAAAAAGGAGATTGCGCTGTAGTAGCCGCCGTGTCGGCGGCATTCTTGGCGCATACCGGCGAGACGCCGGTTACTACAGAAGACGGCAGGCCGGAAAATGAGATGAATCATGCGGAGAACACGCGGTCGCTCCATACGGCTCGCAGGCTCGCCGCTGGAGAACCGCAACGTTCGGCAAAACCATAATTATCAGAAACAATCAAAAAAAGTGTTGCCGTAAGGCACACGTTGTAGTATTTTATGGGTATGGATTATTACCAATGGAATCCAGAGAAGAATGCGCAACTTGAGGCCGAGCGTGGGCTCAGTTTTGAGCAACTGGTTATGCATATTGAAGGTGGTGATCTTCTGGCTGTGAATGAACACCCAAATCAGGGGCGGTATCCCGGTCAGCAGATTCTGGTCGTTCGAGTTGGGGATTATGTGTACTTGGTGCCGTTTGTGGAATCGGCGGAAGGTCGCTTTCTCAAGACGATTATTCCAAGCCGAAAAGCCACACGCCAGTTTTTGGGAGAATACGATGAAGAAGACAAAACTTGATCCAGAGGAGCAGGATATTCTCGACTCTTTTGAGCGTGGCGAATGGAAACCAGTAGCCAATCAAAGTCGGGAAATTGCGCGCCATATGCAGTACGCGAAGAACACATTGGCGAAAGACCAAAGAGTCAACATCCGGATTTCCTCCAGAGATTTAGAGCAACTTCAGACCATTGCGGTTGAAGACGGGTTGCCCTACCAAACACTCATGGCTAGTGTATTGCACCGCTTCGTCTCTGGACGATTCGTGGAAACATCCAGCCGAACATCCGGTCGCAGCGTACGCGCTACCGCGCGCCGCTGAACCGTGTCGTTCGGAAGGAATTATGAATAAATTGATCAATGCGATAAAATGCATCATCGCGATAGCCGCCTCGGCTTATGGCTCATTGTACATTTTGGGCATCGGATTGGTTGGGACTGGTAAATCGCCACTTTCAAGACCCTTGCTACTCGTATTTGGGGTGACATTGGCGGCGGGTATAGTCATTGCCTTGCTTCCCAAAACTCCTTATCGCCCGGTTTTGACGGCAGCCTCAATACCAGCCGGCTTTTTAGCTTTTCTCATGGTTGCCGGATTTCTAGAGAAAAGAAATGTCACGGCTTTATGCTGGTTGGGAGTTCCCGTAGGAATTGTGGTCCTGATCATGCTGCCAGTGACAATCAGAATGCTTTTGGGTCGAAAACAAAACAAATCCGAACCAGCCCTTTGACCGCGACGGCTCGCATGCTCGCCGCGGGTCAAGAGCAACGTTGAACGGAACCGCTTCGCGGAGTAAAGACTGCGAAGCGGTTCTTGCTTTTGTAGGCTGACTCTAATGGCGGCACGGGTAGTCCGTGCTGGCTGAAACAAAGGAGTCGGTCATGGGAGCGTTACGGGATCAGTTCTTGCAGTACATGAGGTTGAAGGGGTTTGCGGGTAGGACGCTGGAGAGTTACGAGAACGCATTGGTTGATTTGACCAAGGCGTACCGGGTGGCTCCGGACACACTGAGCAACGCGCAGATTCAAGCGCATTTGGATCATCTGATTCAGGGCCGGAAACTAGCGTGGTGCACGGTGAATGTGCGGGTCAGCGCCTACCGGTGTTTTTACGGGGAGATGCTTAAGCGCCCGACGGCGGAGTTTTCGCTTCCACCGCGCGGCCGGGCCAGGAAGCGGCCCCATGTGTTGGATCGGGAGACGGTGCGCGCCATTTTGGAGACCCCGCGTTGCTTGAAGCACCGGGCGTTGTTGACGCTGGTATACGGCTCCGGCCTGCGCGTGAGCGAGGTGGTGATGCTGAAGCCCTGCCACATCGAAAGTTCCGCCGACCGGATGGTGGTGAGGGTTGAACAAGGCAAGGGTCGCAAAGACCGTTACACACTCTTATCGCGACACTCACTGGAGTTGTTGAGGACGTACTGGAAAAAGTATCGTCCCACCGATTGGCTGTTTTATGGATTCGACCGATCGAAGCCCATGGCGCGTGGCTCCGCACAGCAGATTTACTACCAGGCCTGCAAAGCGGCCAAACTGGGAAAACGCCAGGGGATCCATGGTCTGAGGCACGCCTTTGCGACGCACCTGCTTGAGCAAGGCACAGATCTGTTGGTGATCAAGCGCTGCCTGGGACATTCCTCACTGTCCACCACGGCGCAGTATTGCCATATCACTGCGGAGCATCTGCAAAAGGTGCGATCCCCGGCCGATGTCATGTTCGAGGGGCGATAGGTGAGTCGTCCGCCCCTGCGGGTGGCGGACGTGCTGAGACAACACTGGCCGGAGTTCTGTCGGCGGCACCCCGTGGAGTCCCATGCCCGCAAGGTCATGGGGCATCTGCGGGACTGCCGTTCGGCGGCGCTGGGCGGGCATCTCCACCGTTGCGAACACTGCGGCGGGGAGGTGCCCGTCTACAACTCCTGCCGGGATCGGCATTGCCCCACCTGTCAGACATTACGCAAGCAGCAGTGGATGGAGTGCCGGCAGGCGGAACTGCTGCCGGTTCCCTACTTCCATGCCGTCTTCACGCTGCCACACCGGCTCAACGCGCTCATTCGCGCCAATCCCGCGCGGCTCCTGCGTGAACTTTTCGCCGTGGTAGCATGGGTTCTTCAACACTTCGCCGCTGACCCGCAATGGAAACTGCGCGGCCAGTTGGGCTTCATTGCCGTGCTGCACACCTGGACCCAGAAGCTGTTGCCGCACTATCACGTCCACTGTCTCATCCCCGGCGGCGCATGGGACGCGGCCACCGGGATCTGGCGAAGCGCCAACCGGAAGTTCCTGTTCGGGAAAGACGCCCTTGCCAGGGCGTTTCAAGCCCGGTACATCAAGCGATTACAGGCCTTGCGCCGCGCCAACCGGCTGCGTTTCTCCGGCCCGGCCGCCGACCTGGCCGGAGAGGCCGCTTGGGAGGCCTTGATCCAAGACCTGTGGAATACGCCTTGGATCGTCTATCCCAAGGCCACCGCCCGCAACCCGAAACGAGCCCTCGATTACCTCGGCCGCTATACCCATCGTGTTGCCATCGGCAACCATCGCCTGCGCTCCCTGGAGGACGGAAACATCACCTTCGACTGGCGGGACCGGGCTGACGGCAACAAGGTCAAGCAAATGACATTGCCCGTCCAGGACTTCATTGCCCGTTTCATGCTTCATCTCCTGCCTCACGGGTTCGCCAAAGTCCGCGCCTATGGCTGGCTCGCGGGTCGCAACAAAACCGCCACACTCGCCGCCATCCGGTCTGTACTCAAGGTTAACCCGCCTCAACTGGCGCCCGCTGATGAGTCCACAACTGAGCGGATCGCCCGGCTCACCGGTGTGGACGTCACCTTGTGTCCCTTGTGTAAAACCGGACACCTCGTCTATGTCCGGCAACTTCATCCTTCACGGGCAGGCCCATGACCCCATGTAATCCACGTCCACTTCATCGTCGTTCCGGCAAGGTGCGCGCACTTGTCACCGCCGGGTTCTGTCTATCACCCGAAAAACAAGGCCTTTCCCGCCCCATCGCCAACACCGCGCCCGTGCTTCTTCCCGCCTTAAGACCTATCGCTGACATCCCGGCACCATCGCCATTCCTCTCGGAACCCGGAAATCACCCCATCCAAAATCCATAGCCCGCTTCGTGTAACACGCGGCTCCATCCAACGGCATTTTATCCCAAATCCGGCGAGGGTTTACGGTTGATCGCCATCACGTAAGGGTTTATCCTCGCCGCACATGGGATAAAACGCTATTCGTTTATAAAGATGAAGACAAGATTGCTATACATCATTATGACGGCACTTCTGACTGGGTGTGGACCTAGCCTGCCGAATTCAAGAACCATCGAGGTCACGGATCAACGCATTTGCCTAGATGGTGTGACGCTGAACGAATCCGCTCTGCGCGATGCTCTTAGGGATGATCGTATTTCCCGCAAGGGTGGAGATTGCCAAGTAATCGTGCTTGTTTCGCCAGACTGCCACTACCCCCAAATTGAGCGACTGTGCGACGTCTTTGCATCTGCCGGCATTTGGAAAACTCAATTTGCATTGACCGATTCTACCAATCAGCAGGTTCGCATCTGGCCGTTCCTCACCGAAAGCGTGCATGTTCCTTGGCATGTAGTAACGGCCTATATATCTGGCAACCAGACCTTCATCGCCACTAACTTAAGCGAGGTAACGGCATCACGCAAAGGATCAATAAATAATTTTTGCGTTCTTTTCAATGCTGACCCTAATACGACAGCCAAAGAGTTATTTGTGTTTCTGCAACCATGGGCCAATATTGATGCTGACATAAGTAGAGATCATAGAATCGGATCGAACAACCCGGCGCACGCGACGGGCAAGCCCGCGCCTGACCGGTAACGTTGGCAGTAGAAACGATGACAAACATAACACCAGAGATGATGACAACACACTGTGGATGGGGAGATATCCCCGCCATAGTGTTTCTTCCACATCTGACACTTCTTGTGAGCCTCTATCTGTTCACTCATGGATTGATTAAGAGACTCAAAGCAGGTTCGGCTAAACCGTTTGGAGAGGTTCTTTGGGTCTCTACAACTGCTTTTCTTGCCGTATTCCTAACCCTTGGGTTGTGGCGTCTTGGTGAGCTGCTTAGTCAAGGAGTGGTTCAGGTATGGTCCAGAGATGACATGTCTGATTTAGGACCGACTTTTACGTCCGAATTTCTTATGAATTGCGCTTACATGATTCCGCCGGTGGCATTAGGATTTATCGGTTCATTCGTTCTGAGAAACACAAAGCGAGTGGATAATTGTTCTGCCAACAATCCGGCGCACGCGACGGGCAAGCCCGCGCCTGACCGGTAACGTTGGCCAAAAATAGATTGATAGCAAATGTATTCTTTTGTATTCTAATCGTCAGCGAAATGAAGAACAGGAGGAGAGAATGTCTAAAACAGTGACGTTACGACTTGACGATACTGTCTATCAGTTATTCAGAGGTGTGGCCGAACGGGAGAATAGACCCATATCCAACTTTATCGAGACGGCTGTCCTGCGTTTTGTCCAGGATTACGAAACCGTTGATGAGTTTGAGATGGGGGAGATCCGGGCAAACACCGGACTCAATCAAAGCCTGAAACGGGGATACCTAGATGCCAAACACCGGCACGGTTCATTCGTCTGAATTCCGGATCTTTGAGACCGATGAGTTCAAAAAGGCGTTAGCACGTCTGGGGCCACCCCCGTTTCTTCCAAAGAAACTCGAAAGTTACATTTACCCCCAGTTGCGGCAAGGGCCGTATTTCGGGCCTAACATTCGCAAGTTGCAGGGGTACACACCCGCCACTTGGCGATACAGAACAGGTCCGTATCGAATTTTCTATTCAGTGGACGAGGCAGAAAGAATTGTGTTCATACTGACCATCGATGATCGAAAAGATGCATATCGATAATTCGGCCAACAACCGCAGTCAGGGTACGCTCCGCGTCCCTGCTGCGGGGCGTTGGCAAAAGAAAAATTGATTGATGATGATATCAATAATGATACTATATTCCCATGGCCACGGTTGAAGACATAATTTCAGAGATGCAGAGGAACCCCAAAGGGGTTCGTTTCGCGGATCTGTGTCGAGTGTGCGAGAAGTATTTCGGTCAGCCCAGGCAAAAGGGAACCAGTCATCGGATCTACAGGACGCCGTGGCAAGGGGATCCAAGGGTGAACATTCAGGATGATAAAGGGAAAGCCAAAGCCTATCAGGTTCGACAAGTACTGAAGGCAATCGAAAGGTGGGAATATGAAAACCATTCCGCATGATCACTATACCTACCGCGTCACGTGGTCGGAAGAAGACAAAGAGTACGTCGGCCTTTGTGCCGAATTTCCGGGATTGAGCTGGCTGGCCTCAGCACCCGAAGCTGCGCTTCGGGGGGTTCGCTCTGTAGTGGCTGATGTTGTTGAGGATATGAATACACAACGCGAGCCAATACCAGAGCCGTTGGCCAGTCGGACTTTCAGCGGGAAGTTCATGGTGCGCGTCCCTCCTAATGTTCACCGTGAACTCACCGTAGAGGCCGCTGAAGCGGGTGTTAGCTTAAACCGCCTGGCATCGGCCAAACTGGCGCACGGATAAAAGACCATGCCAACCAGAAAGTTCAGGTTACCTCGCGTTCCGCTCGGAACCGGACTTTCGTCGTTGGGGAGCATAAATAGTAATGAAAATATACCTTGGAGTTGCACTTCTCGTATCATTCTGCTTGGGGTGCAGAACGATCCAGCAGAACACGGATCACTGCGTCGTCATCGCGGGTATAGACGGTAGAACAGGGACAAAGATCCCCGTTGCCGTCTTCCCCGTGATGGAACCATTCGCTTCAAACATGACATTCAGAACCACGCAAGAGGGGCTTGAATCAAATGACGCTCGCCCGCGGTGGCGATACAATAATGCGAGCAAGACGGTCTCCATCGTGTACACAAATGACACGTTTGAGGCTCTAGTTGCCTCCCCTGGATACTCCCCGACTACAATCTCACTCAAGAATGGATTCAGCGGTCCTGTGAATGTGATCATGAAGAAAGAACCGGACCCCAACAAGCCGTCGGAGGGCGACTCGGTGATCCGCGCCGAAGACGGCACGGATCACCGAGTGCCTCAACGGCAGCGTTGTGCAATTGAAATTATGTTTTGATCATGTATCCCATTTGTGCTACGCTCGCCTCAAAGAATGGAGATGTGAACATGAGCAAGAGCGCGATGTTGAGAGCAAGACTTGAGCCGGAATTGAAGCATGACGCCGAGGCAATTTTTACCCGTCTCGGGCTGAACTCTACTCAAGCGATCACGATATTTTACAGGCAGGTCGAACTCCATCAGGGGTTGCCCTTTAATGTCACCGTTCCGTCAGCGACCACCACGAGGACATTCGACGCCACCGACGCGGGGCGCGATCTTGTTGTCTGCAAGGATTCAGCCGACATGTTCAAGAAACTAGGGATTTGATGTATACCCCGGTTTACACAAAGCAGTTCGAGAAGGATCTCAAGCTCTGCAAGCGCCGGGGGAAGAATCTTGAGAAATTTAAAATTCTCGCATGTACATTAATTGCCGGACAAACGCCCGATCCCATTCATCGTGATCACAAGCTTGTCGGGAATTATCATGGTCGGCGGGATTGCCACATTGAATCCGACTGGCTTCTCATCTACAAAATCGAAAGCACGCTCATTATTTTTGAAAGAATGGGAACCCATTCGGACTTATTCAAGAAATGAAGTCGCACAACCAGGCCTCGCACGCGACGGCGAGTACGCCACGCATGAAGGCCACCGTTCGCGAAAAAATGAAACTTGTATCTGATGCCAGATATGTGCATACATATATGCATGAGAACAACACTTAATATTGACGATCAGACGCTTCGGAAAGCCGTAACCATCACGGGCATCAAGGAAAAGACATCCCTTGTCCAAAAAGGTCTTGAAGCGCTTATTGCGCTGGAAAGCGCCAAGCGCTTAGCAAGTCTTGGGGGTACGGAAAAGACATTGCGCCCGATACCGAGGCGGAGAGCGGCTTGATGCACTCTGTGCTTGTCGACACATCTGTTTGGGTCGATCACCTGAGGCGGGGAGAACCTTTGCTGCAGGACTTTCTTTCATCCGGCCAGGTCACAACTCATCCCTTCGTCATTGGTGAGTTGGCTTGCGGAAATCTGTCGAACAGAGGCGAGCTTCTGGCGTTGCTCTCGGAATTACCCTTGGTCACCATTGCCACAAACGAAGAAGTAATGCACTTGATTGAAAGAAATAGGTTGAACGGCAAGGGGTTGGGCTGGATTGACATGCATTTGCTGGCATCTGCCCTGATTAGTCGCTCTCCCTTGTGGACCAGAGATCGAAGGTTGGCTTCAGCAGCAAAAACACTTGGGATCATTGAACACAAATAGCCGCCAACAAGCGGTCGCTCCGTACGGCTTGCGCCGCCGGAGAACCGCAACGTTCGACTCAACCCGCGCCACTGATGCCCAATGTGTTCGGGGAATAAGAAAATGATTGATAAAGTAATAACATAGTGATTACATTACTCTCATGAAAGCCACACTGATACCGATTGGAAACTCCCGAGGGGTCCGGATCCCCAAACCGTTTATTGAGCAATGCGGATTGACCGAGCAAGTCGAGATTGATGTGCGAGATCACATGATCTTGATCCATTCACCCAGTCATCCCCGCGCAGGCTGGGATAAAGCTTTCGCCCGGATGGCTCGCTTGAGGGATGACACGTTGCTGGATTCGCAAAACACAGCCACCCAGTGGGATGGTGAGGAGTGGCAATGGAAGTAAATCGGTTTGATGTCTTCCTTGTCTCCCTTGATCCGACCTTAGGCCATGAGATTAAAAAGACACGGCCTTGCGTTATCATCTCGCCTGACGAGATGAACCATCACATCGGCACCGTGATTGTCGCCCCCATGACCAGTCGAGGGCGCGATTATCCCACCCGGGTGAATTGCACATTCCAGAAAGTGAATGGACAAGTGGTACTGGATCAGATCCGGACCGTTGACAGGATTAGGCTGGTCAAGCGACTCGGTTCGCTATCACCTGCTGTCGCTGACCAGATGCTGGCCGTTCTCAACGAAATGTTTCAAAAATGAGCCCCCAACATGGCATCGCACGCGACGGCGTGTACGCCGCGCATGAAGGCCCGCGTCCCTTCAAAGTCTCTCCCGTAAGCTCCATCCATGCGGAGGGAAGAAAACTCGGAGATGCGCCCCCGTATGGAGTTGGGGATGGATTCCAGAAATCGCCATTGCCATCTTTGCCCCGGTAAGTCTATTCTTTGTCGTTTTTAGAACGCATTGAACGGGGCATCGAATGACGGATTTGGAAAACAGATGGGCGGAGATCAATCGGCGACTTGATGAGGCGTGTGCCCGTGTGGGGCGCGAGCCGGACACGGTTCAGGTTATGGCCGTCTCGAAGACTCGGCTTCCTGACGAGATTCGGGATGTGGCCGCGCTGGGGGTTGAGACGTTTGGTGAAAACAAGGTCCAGGAAGCCCGCGCTAAAATTCCGCTTTGCCCCGGACGCCTGCATTGGCACCTGATCGGGCACCTCCAGTCCAACAAGGCCAGGGAGGCGGTTCAGTTGTTCGAAATGATCCATGCCGTGGACTCCCTGCGGCTTCTGGAGATTCTGGATCGCGCCGCCGGAGAGGAAGGCCGCCAGCTTTCCGTCTGCCTTGAAGTGAATGTCTCGGGCGAACGCAGTAAATTTGGAATGGCGCCTGAAGCCGTTCTGGAAACCCTGCGCGGTGCGGAACGTCTTTTCAAGGTCAAGGTGGTGGGCCTGATGACCATCCCGCCGGTTGCAGAGGATCCTGAGGAGGCTCGTCCGTTTTTCCGGGCTCTGCGCGAGTTGCGCGACCGGATGCAGGATCAGACGGGGATCCCCCTGCCTGAGCTTTCCATGGGTATGTCGCAGGACTTTGAGGTGGCGATCGAGGAAGGCGCTACCTGGATCCGGGTGGGAACCCTGTTGTTTGGGCCCCGGCCGCGAAAGGAGCCGCATGGACTCGATTCCTGAATGGGATGATCCGTCCAAGCCTGCTGTTGTCAAGGCGAAGCCCGGGCCGTCCTCCTCTGCCGGATGCTTGATTATGGCCGCCTTGAGCGTGGCCATACTTGTGGCTGCCGTGGTGCTGGGGATCCAGACCCGGAGCGGGTGCGAGCTGGTTGCCGGTTTTCTGCAACGCCAGACCGGTCTTGACCTGACCGTCGGAGGCGCATCGATTACGGGGCCGACTGAGGTGTGTTTGACGGATGTCCAGACCAAGCCTACCACCACGCCGTTGGGAAGTTTCAAGGCGCGGGAGATCCGGATTGCCCTGGGCTGGGGCGGCACTCTGGAGATGACCGTGGCCGGGGCGCATCTGGAAGTGGTGAAAACCGCCGATGGGTGGGTTCCCGCCGCGTTCGGTAAGATTGCCACCCTGAATGATGTTCGCGAAACCGCGTCGCTGTTTATCGATGAACCCCGGTTGGTGAAGCTGGATATCCGTGACAGTGGCATCATCTGGAGCGGTCCGGATGGCGAGCGGCTCTGCGTAGTGGAGGGGCTGGGCATGGGGATGCGGCCGCTGAAACTGGCGGGGCGCTCCTTGAGCGTGTTTGAAGTCACCGCCCGGACAGTCCGGCGGAGCGGGGGAAGTAAGGGAAGTTTTCTTCAGAGGCTTTGGGTGAGCACGAAGGAATCTCCCTATGGGGAAGTTGAGTATCGGGGATCCTGGGAGGGCGATGAGACCGGCGTGCGGGATTGGTGGTCCACTCCCCCGGGAACCGTGAAGCGAGGAGCAGGAAATGGAAAATAAGCGTGCCAGACAATTGACCGAGTCCTTCCGGAACCAGCGTATCCTGGTGGTGGGGGACTTGATGTTGGATCGGTATATTCATGGAACGGTGGAACGGATTTCCCCCGAGGCACCGGTCCCGGTGGTGCGTGTGGCGAAAGAACGGCAGGTTCCCGGTGGAGCCGCGAATGTGGCCTGGAATGTGTGTGCGTTCGGCGGCCAGGCCGTGATTGCGGGTGTGGTGGGCAATGATGCGGCGGGGCGCGACCTGGTCTCGCTCATGGCGGGGCAGGGGATTAACACCAGCGCTGTGCGTACGGTTGCAGGGATCTACACCACTGTTAAGATGCGGGTGCTGGCCGACCGCCAGCAGGTGGTGCGTATTGACTGGGATCCGGATCCCGAGTTTCCTGTGGCCGATGTTGACGCGTTTTGCGAGCGGGTGTCGAAGGAGATCGAATCCTGTACCGGGGTCGTGATTGAGGATTATAGCAAGGGGATTGTACGGCAGGAAGTGATGGACGCCGTGTTGTCGGCCGCCCGGAAGAAGGGAATTCCAGTCGGACTGGATCCCAAGGATAACCTGAATTTAAAAATCAAGGGGATCACCCTGGCAACTCCCAATTACCGGGAAACCCAGGTGTGTGCCGGGTTACCTGTTAAGGCGCCGCCTCCGGGAGATCCCCTGAAGGATCCCGCCTTGCGAAAAGCGGCAGAGATTCTTCTCAAGAGGTGGGAGCCTGAGCAACTTCTGGTAACATTGGGCCCGAACGGCATGTATCTGGCGTCAAAAGGAGTTGCCCCCCGGGTGATTCAGACCCGGGCGCGCGAGGTGTATGATGTGAGCGGGGCGGGCGATACGGTGATTGCCACCTGTGTGCTGGCTTTGGCGTCAGGCGCCACCTTTGATGAGGCGGCGGTGCTGGGTAATAACGCCGCCGGGGTAGTGGTCGGGAAACTGGGTACCGCCACCTGTTCGCCGGAAGAGCTGCTTGCCAGTGTGGAGGCTAATGAGCGCTAGGCGCGAACGCGTTGTGGGGGTGATTCCGGCCCGCTGGGCTTCTACCCGTTTGCCGGGCAAGGCCTTGGTGATGATCTGCGGAAAGCCCCTGATCCAGTGGGTTCTCGAACGGACCCGGCTGGCCACGCGGCTGGATGAGATTCTGGTGGCCACGGATGATGAGCGGATCCGTTCGGTGGTGGAAGCCCTGGGCGCAACGGCCGTGATGACGCGTGTTGACCACCCGTCAGGCACCGATCGGGTGGCCGAGGCGGTGGCCGGGCGTGAGGCCGGGGTGGTGATTAATATCCAGGGTGACGAACCGCTCATTGATCCGGGATTGATCAACCGCCTTGCGGAGGTTATGGTACAGGGATCGGAGTGGGATATGGCTACGGCGGCAACCCCGATTCATCATCGGGATGAGCTGGACAAACCGTCGGTCGTGAAAGTGGTTTTCGGGGAACGCGGGCGGGCTTTGTATTTTTCCCGGTCAGTTATCCCGTTCGTGCGCGACACGGCGCCGGCGGGTTTGACGCATTGGCGGCATGTGGGGATTTACGCCTACCGGCGCGAGTTTCTCGACCGGTTGGTGAAGACCACGCCGTGTGTGCTGGAGATGGCTGAGAAATTGGAACAGTTGCGGGCGCTCTATCTGGGCGGCCGTATGAGGGTTGTGGAAACGGATGAGATCGGGCTCGGTGTGGACACGCCAGAGGATGTTAAGCTGGCGGAAATTGCTTTACGAAAAAACGGAATGGTGAGTGTGGCGTCATGAGTAAAACGAAGATTGTGGATGTGGGTGGTGTGAGCGTGGGCGGGAAACGCCCGTTGGTGCTGATCGCGGGCCCCTGTGTGATTGAGAGCCGGGAAGGGTGCCTTGAGATTGCCGGAAAACTGGCTCGGCTGGCAAAATCACAGAAAATTTCACTGATTTTTAAAGCGTCCTATGACAAGGCGAACCGCTCCTCGGCTCGTTCCTATCGCGGGCCGGGTCTGGTGCGCGGGCTGGAGATCCTGAAAGAGGTGAAGGATCGGTATGGGATTCCCGTTCTGACCGATATTCACACGGCGGAGGAGGCCGGGCTCGCGGCGAAGGTGGTGGACATCATCCAGATTCCCGCGTTTCTCTGTCGGCAGACCGACCTGGTGTTGGCGGCGGGAAACACCGGCATTCCTGTGAATGTCAAGAAAGCGCAATTCATGGCTCCGGGCGATATGCGTAATGTGATCGACAAGCTTGAATCCACGGGGAACCGTTCCATTATTCTCACGGAACGGGGCGTGTCTTTCGGTTACAACAACCTGGTTGCGGATATGCGCAGTCTGTTGGTGATGCGGGAATTCGGTTATCCGGTTATTTTTGACGCGACGCATAGTGTGCAGCGGCCGGGTGGCGCAGGGGACCGGACCGGGGGCGATGGGTGCTGGGCACCCGCGCTGGCTCGGGCGGCGGTGGCCACCGGGTGCGACGGAGTGTTTATTGAGACTCATGTGAAGCCCGAGGAGGCGTTGTCGGACAGGGACAACACGATTCCGTTCTCGGCGGTGAGCCAGTTGTGGAGAACCCTGGGGAAGATTGATGATGTCGTACGCCTTTCTTAAAACACCCCGGCTGGCGATCCTGCTGATTGGGATCGCCTGGGCCGGCTGGGGGAACGCGCAGTTTGCCAGCATGGGAGAAATCAAGGATTTCAGGGTGCCTGAATTCGACGCCAATGGAGTCTTGAAGTCCGAGATTTACGGGGATATTGCAAAGCCCATATCCGACGACCTGATTCGGATCACGGGGCTCCGGATCATCATGTACAAGAACAAGGATGTTGAGTCGACCCTCACGTCCAGCCATTGTACGGTGAACCGGAAAGACAAGAATGTGTTTTCGAACGCGGATGTGAAAATTGTGCGTGGTAATGTGGTGATCACGGGAAAGGGGTTTCGCTGGGGATCCGAAACCCAGCGTATCGAGATCCTGAATGATTTCCACATGGTGATGGTGGGCAATGTCAAGATGTGGCCCCTGGTGAAGGAGAAAAACTGAGATGAATCGTTTTAACAGTATGGTGATGGCGGGATGTCTGATTTTGGGGTTGGCGCTGCCGGGTCGGGCGGCGGATCCTGGCGAGGCGGTAGCCGGAAGCGGCCTGACCGTGGGAAGCGGCAGTAACGAGACGCATGTGGTGGCGCATCGGGCCGATTATGAAATTTCAAAGAATATCCTGGTCCTGGAGGGCGATGTGGTGGTTCGCGATCCCCGGGTGACGATCCAGGCTGACCAGATCACCATGGTGATGAACACCAACCGCGAGCCCGAAATGGTAACGGCGGTCGGGCATGTGGTGATTGAGCAGGACCTGAATCCCGTGGCGGCGGCCGGTCCGGGGAACGCCGCCCCCAAGGCGCTGGCGGTGAAGGGATTCCGCCGTGCCACCTGCGGGCGTGCCGTCTACGGGGTGCGGTCGGGTGTGACCGTGCTGACGGAGAAGCCTGTGATCACGCAGGAGGGGATGACGTTGAACGGATCGCGCATCATTTACAGTCGGGATCAGGATAAGGTTCATATCGACAACTCCTCGGGTACGTTTGTTCCGGGTGAAGGGCAGAGCGGTATGGGCGACCTGATGAAACCCAAGAAACCCGAGCCGAAATCGAAGGAATGAGGACGCCGTGGAGACGTTGATCAGAACCGAAGAGTTGGTGAAGGCATACCGCGGGAAGACCGTGGTTCAGGGCGTGAGCGTCCATGTAAACGCCGGGGAGATTGTGGGGCTTCTGGGCCCCAATGGCGCAGGCAAGACGACCACGTTCTACATGATTGTAGGGCTGATCAAGCCAACCCGTGGCAAGATTTTTTTCAAGGAGCGGGATATTTCAGGGAAAGCCATGTTTGAGCGGGCCCGGATGGGAATGGGCTACCTGGCGCAGGAACCCTCGATCTTCCGGAAACTCACCGTGGCGGAGAATATCATGGCCATTCTCGAGACCCGGAAGTTGTCAGCCCGGCAGCGCAAGCAACGGCTGGGGGAATTGATGGAGGATCTGGGGATTTCCGGACTGGCCGGCCAGAAGGCCTTCACCCTGAGCGGCGGGGAGCGACGGCGTCTTGAAATCGCCCGCGCGTTGGTGACGGATCCCGCCATGATTCTGCTTGATGAACCCTTTAGTGGCGTGGATCCCCTGGCGGTGTATGATGTGCAGGAGATTATCAAGAGCCTGAAGCAGCGGGGATTGGGCATTCTGATCACGGATCATAGCGTGAGGGAAACCCTCGCGATTGTGGATCGTGCCTATCTGATTTGCGAAGGTCGGGTTCTGCGGGAGGGAACCCGTGAGTTTTTAATTCAGGACGAAGTCAGTCGGGAGTTGTATTTAGGACCCAGATTCAGTATGTGAAGCAAAAGAGGAGATATTTATGTCTATTGAAGTTACAGGCAGGCATGTTGATGTGAGCGACAGTATGAGGCATTACGCCGAAAAACGGCTGGACAAACTGGTAGCCGAGTTTCCGCGCGTGGATAAGGTTCATGCGATTCTCGACATCCAGAAGTTCACCCACATGGCGGAAGTGATCGCGCATGCGGCGCGGCATATCCAGATTGAGGGTAAGGCAACCTCGGAAAATATGTATGCGTCCATCGATGAGGCCGTCGACAAGGTCGAGTCGCAACTGCGCAAGACCATTGAGAAGCGCCACGAGCACAAGGGCAACGCCAAGCTCCGTGATTTGGAAAGCACTCCGGAAGAGGGCTGACCATGAGCGAAACCACACGGGAGAAAATTGTCGTCACAGTGGACGATTTTCTGAAGGCCGGGCGGGAGCGGCTCGAGTTGGAAGTGGTGGCAGGGTCAGCCGGGACAACCCGGAGGATTGATGAACCCGCCATGAATCGGCCCGGGCTTGCCCTGACCGGGTTCTACCAGTATTTCGCGCCCCGCCGCGTCCAGATCCTCGGGCATGCGGAAATGGCCTACCTGGCTTCATTATCCGCGACCGAGCGATCCGGTCGGCTGGAAGAACTGTTCAAGCATCATGTGCCGTGTGTGGTGGTGACACGGCGGCACCGCGTGCTCCCGGAATTACTGAAGCTGGCGGAGGAATACCGGACCTGTTTGTTGCGCACCCCCTTGATTACCAAGAATTTCATTAACGGCGCAACCCTGATCATGGAGAATCTTGTGGCACCCCGCATGGTCATGCAGGGAACCATGGTGGAGATTTTGGGAGTGGGTGTGCTTCTGGTCGGCAAGGCGGGCGTGGGAAAGAGTGAAACCGCCCTGGCCCTGATCAAGAAGGGGCACTGTCTGGTTTCCGACGACGTTACCGCTTTCCGGGTGGATAATTCGGGTGCGGTGATCGGAGCCCCGGTTGGCGTCACGCGTTATCACATGGAGATTCGGGGGCTTGGCATCATTCACGTGCCCAGCCTTTTTGGCGTCGCTTCGGTTCGCAATGCCAAGAAGCTCGATCTCGTGATCAACTTGTGCAGTCCGGATATGATCACCTCGGAGGATCGCAGCGGTCAGACGCCGCAGAAGAGGAACATCCTCGGCGTGGAGATCCCCAGTATCGAGGTGCCTGTGGCACCCGGGCGCGATGTGTCCAATATCGTGGAAGTCGCCGCGTTGGATCAGATGCTTAAGAGACTGGGACATGATGCCGCTAAGGAATTGGACGAGAAACTGATATCTGTTTTATCCGCGGATCAAGAGGGTTAATGAGCACGGGTTCAAAAAAAAATGGGTCGGCGGAACGGATCCTGATCCGTGAGCTGAAGATCCTGAACAAGCTGGGGTTGCATGCCCGGCCTGCGGCTCTTTTTGTCAAGGCGGCCAGTCGTTTTCTTTCGGACATCACGGTGGAGCGGGGCGGCAACGGGGTTTCTGGCAAGAGCATTATGGGGCTGATGACCCTTGAGGCCGGGATGGGTTGTGTATTAAAGATCACTGTCGACGGACCGGATGCCGAGGCGGCGATTAACGAGCTCCAGAAGCTGATCGAAAACAAATTTTTTGAAGAAGGCTGAACACTGTGAAACAAAAGGGCACCGAAGACCTGCCTGAGAGTGTTCTGCAGGGCGTTGGCGGGTCGCCCGGAGTCGTTTTTGCCATAGTGTATAGCGTTCATACCGAGGAAGCTACTTACGTTGATCGTATTGTGAGTCCCGGTGAAATCAGCCTCGAAATCGGGCGCTTCAAAACGGCTGTCGATGAGACCCGCCTCCAGATTGATCTGATTCAGGAAAAAGTCAGGCATGCCATCGGACAGGCCGATGCCACGATTTTTGACGTCCACAAGATGGTTCTGGATGACAGCGCTTTCTATGATGAGACGATCCGGAAGATCGAACTCGGAGGGATGAGCGCAGAGGGAGCGCTCCAGACCGTGACCCAGCGTTATGGCGAGGTCCTTTCGGCGATGGAGGATGAGTACCTCCGGGAACGCGCCACCGATATCAAGGATGTGGCACGGCGGGTTTTGCGTAACCTGGCGGGGGAGAAAACCCATGTCCTGGATGGGCTTCACGAAAAAAGCATTGTCGTGGCAGCCGACCTTTCCCCCTCAGAGACTGCGTCCCTGAAGCGGGATCTAGTCTTGGGCTTTGTGACCGATGTCGGGAGCTGCACGTCGCATACCGCGATCATGGCGCGGGCATTGGGAATTCCCGCCGTGGTCGGTTTGGGGGATGTTACTCACCGGGTTGAAACCGGCGATAAAATTCTCATAGATGGCACGGAGGGGGTCGTCATCCTGAATCCCTCAGCAGCGACCCTCAACAAATATGACGCACTGGCCCGGCAACGGGACAGCATCCAGAGTGGGTTGGCCGGGCTCCGGAACCAGCCGGCGATTACCCGGGATGGCCACCGCGTGGTGCTGTCTGCGAATATTGAGCTTGTGGAGGAAGTCAGTGAGGTCCGCAAGGCTGGAGCTGAGGGCGTAGGACTGTTCCGTTCGGAATACCTCTATATCGCCAGCCGGAATCTTCCGACGGAAGAGGAACAGCTGGCCGCCTATCAGGGTGTGGCCTCCCCGCTGGCGCCCGATCCGGTGATCATCCGCACGGTGGATCTGGGAGGTGATAAATTTGCCTCCTCCCTGAACCTGCCCGCAGAGATCAATCCCTTCCTTGGATTCCGTGCGATCCGGTTCTGCCTCGCCCAACCCGCGATATTCAAGACCCAGCTCCGGGCCATTCTCAGGGCTAGCGCCCACGGGAAGGTGCGCATCATGTACCCCATGGTCAGCAATGTGGGCGAAGTGATTCAGGCCAATCTGATTCTGGAGGAATGCAAGGGGGAATTGCGCCTGGAGGCGATTCCGTTCGATGAACATATTGAAGTCGGAGTGATGATTGAAATCCCCTCGGCCGCAATTACGGCGGATATTATTGCCAAGCAGGTGTCGTTTTTCAGTATGGGAACCAATGATCTGGTTCAAT
>JBAXMJ010000047.1:0-18216 GCA_037134355.1 bacterium
CCGCCATCGCTCAACAATCCACGCTCCGCCCTCCCCCTGTATTCGGAACCGCCGCCTGCATTGACATGCAGTGGGGTGTATGGTAATCATGAGCCTGTTCTGTGTGATGAATTTGTAGGAGATGCTATGCCGGAAGAAGTAAAAGATGATTCGATCAGGATTGATGGCACCGTATTTAAGGTTTTGCCTGCTACCATGTACCGGGTGAAATTGGATAACGGTCATGAGATTCTGGCTCATATCTCCGGCAAAATGCGCAAGCATTTCATTCGTATTACCTCCGGCGACAAGGTGACGGTCGAAATCTCCCCCTACGACCTGACTAAAGGCCGGATCACTTACCGACACAAAACCTGAGCCTGTGGGGCTCAGGTTCTGGGTTATATGTTGATGGGCGTTTGTTGGTGGCAATCTTTCCAATAACGAATAACCAATACCTTATCCCGTCCAGAAACTTTCTTTTCAAACCTTGATCCAGGTCAAGGTTCCTATTTCAGGGGTGTGCATAATGGGTGGCATTCAAGAGAACAAAGAATGAACACAACCAAGTCAAACGAAAGCAGGATAGAATCATGAGCAGTATGTTTTGTTACCAGTGCGAGCAGTCTAGCAAGGGAACCGGCTGCACCCAGTTCGGCGTCTGCGGCAAAGATCCCGAAACCTCCGCGCTCCAGGATCTTCTGGTGCATGCGGCCAAAGGCGTCAGCCAGATGGCTCACCGCGCCCGTAAACTCGGTGTGATTGACCATGCGGCCGATCTCTTTGTCGTCGAGGCCCTGTTCACCACGGTGACTAATGTCAACTTTGACCCGAAGCGTTTGGAAGGAATCCTGCGCAAGGGAGCAGTCGTGAAGGATCGCCTCAAGAAACAGGTCGAGTCTCCCGTCGGCCCGGCGCAATGGACGCCTGCGGCGGATCTTCAAGGACTGATCCGGCAGGGGGAAGCGACCTCCACCGAGATCCGCACCGCGTCCCTCGGGGCGGATATTGCGGCCACGCAGGATCTGATTCTCCTGGGACTCAAGGGGATGGCCGCGTATGCGGAGCATGCCCGGATCCTGGGACAGGAGGACGATGCCGTTTACGCGTTCATCCATGAGGCGTTGGATTTCCTGGTCAAGACAAACCCGACGATGGCTGAGTTGGTGGCCTATACGCTCAAGACCGGCGAAGTGAATCTCAGGGTCATGGAACTGCTCGATACGGCCAATACAGGAGCCTACGGGAACCCCACTCCTACATCCGTTCGCATTACCCCGGTGAAAGGCAAAGCGATCCTGGTTTCAGGGCATGATCTCAAGGATCTGGAATTGCTGCTCAAGCAGACCGAGGGGATGGGGATCAACATCTACACCCACGGCGAAATGCTTCCCTGTCATGGCTATCCGGGCTTGAAGAAGTTCAAGCATCTGGTAGGCAATTATGGCGGGGCGTGGCAGGATCAGCGCAAGGAATTCGACGAGTTCCCGGGTGCCATTCTGATGACCACCAATTGTATTCAGAAGCCGAAGGATACCTATAAGGCGAGGATCTTCACGAGCGGCCTGGTGGCATGGCCGGGTGTGGATCACATTGCCGACGGGGATTTCAAGCCTGTCATCAAGGCGGCCCTGGCGGCGTCTGGGTTTGTGGCCGACGAGCCGGAAAAGACCATTCTGGTCGGCTTCGGTCATGCGGCGGTGCTGGGTGTGGCCGGAACGGTTATTGATGCGGTCAAGTCGGGGGCCATTAAGCGGTTTTTCCTGATTGGCGGTTGCGATGGCGCCAAGACGGGCCGTAACTACTATACCGATTTTGCTCAGGCGGTTCCGAAGGACTGCATGGTGCTCACGTTGGCATGCGGCAAGTTCCGGTTTAATAAACTGGAATTCGGTGCGATTGGCGGCCTGCCCCGGTTGCTGGACATCGGACAGTGTAATGACGCCTATTCGGCAATCAAGATTGCCGGCGCGCTGGCAGGTGCGTTTAACTGCACCGTGAATGACCTGCCGCTGTCGATGGTACTGTCCTGGTACGAGCAGAAGGCGGTTTGCATCCTGCTGACCCTCCTGCATCTAGGCATCAAGAACATCCGGCTTGGCCCGAGTCTGCCGGCGTTCGTAACCCCGGCGGTGTTGAAGGTGCTGGTGGATAATTTTGCCATCAAGCCCATCACCACCGTGGAAGCCGATCTCAAGGCCGCACTGGCAGGAGCGTAATCGCCATCATGAAACGAAAAATTATCACGATAGACAATGACCGGTGTACGGGGTGTGGGTTGTGCATCCCCAACTGTCCAGAGGGTGCGATCCAGTTGATCGATGGTAAGGCGAGATTGATCAGTGACCTGTTCTGTGACGGACTGGGTGCCTGCCTGGGGCATTGCCCGGAAGGCGCCATCACTCTTGAGGAACGTGAGGCGGCGGCCTACGATGAACCCCGGGTTATGGAGAACATCATTCAGGCCGGCCCTAACACCATCAAGGCGCATCTTGAGCACCTTCGGGATCATGGCCAGAAGGAATTTCTGGCTCAGGCCCTTCAGGTGTTGAAGCAGAAAGGGATTCCAAATCCCCTCGAGGTGGCGGCCGTAAGACCGTCTGGCGGTCATCACGGGCATGGCGGGGGGGGTGGTTGCCCCGGGTCGCGGGCCATGAGTTTTGAGAAACCGGCGGCAGAGGCGCAGCCGGCGCAGGGAACAAGGCCGTCGCAGTTGACCCACTGGCCGATTCAGTTGCATCTCATTTCACCCCAGGCTCCGCATTTCCAGGGCTCGGATCTGTTGATTGCGGCTGATTGCACGGCGTTTTCACTGGGGGATTTCCATAAGGATTTCCTGAAAGGGAAGACGCTGGTTATTGCCTGTCCGAAATTGGATGAGGGGCAGGAGACCTATGTGGAGAAGATCAAGGTTCTCATTGACGAGGCAAAGATCAATACGCTGACGGTGCTGATTATGCAGGTGCCCTGTTGTTCGGGCCTGTTGCGGCTGACCAGGGAAGCCGCCAGCCAGGCTGCGCGGAAGGTCCCCATCAAGTGCGTGGTGGTGGGGCTACAGGGAGCAATTCTGAAAGAGGAATGGGTATAATCGCTATGAATGACTATACAGGTCGGGCAATTGATTTGGTGACAGGGGTGGACTATGCCGCTGGGGCGGTTGTCAGCAAGACGATCCTGGACAAGAAGGCCGGGACGCTGACGCTGTTTGCCTTCGACAAGGGGCAGGGGCTCAGTGAGCATACCGCGCCGTTTGACGCGACGGTGCAGATATTGGACGGTACAGCGGAACTGACTGTGGGTGGGACGCCGTATGTGGTCAAGGCCGGGCAATTGTTCATCATGCCAGCCAATATTCCCCATTCAGTCAAGGCTGTGGAACGGTTCAAAATGATGTTGATCATGATTCGCTAAAACGCGGGCTTGAATTGATAACCCTGACGGCGTATCTTGTCTAAACACATGGTACGCCGTTTACTACAAAAAATTAAGAATCACATCACGCGCATGGGAGGCAAGGCTTCCGAGCCTGCGCCTAAGTCCAAGGCGCCCGCCGTTACTGCGGCCCCCGTTTCGCACCGTTCAACGGGTTATAAAGCGTCTTCCACTCCTCATAAGCCTGCGGCAGCCTCTCCGGCTCATCGCCAGCCTGAGCCGCATAAGCCGGCTCCGGTCCGCCACGCGCCGCGTCCTGTCGAGCCCGTAAAAAAATGGAATGTATCGGATTATGTCGTTCCACCGGTTGAAGGAAAAACCCGGTTTCATGATCTGGATATGCCTGAGCAGATCATGCACGCGGTGGATGATTTAGGCTTCAAGTACTGCACCGCGGTTCAGGCGGTGGCGATCCCTCCTTCCTTGCAAGGGCGTGATGTTACGGGAAAGGCCCAGACAGGTACTGGGAAAACGGCGGCGTTCCTGATCGCCATGTTCACTCATTTTCTGCGCCATCCCCGAAAGCGGCCCACCAAGTTGGGTGCGCCCCGTGCCTTGATTCTGGCTCCGACCCGTGAGCTGGTGATTCAGATTGAGAAGGATGCCCGCGACATCGGTAAGTATTGCGGGTTCAGCATTCTGGGGATTTATGGCGGCATGGACTATGACAAGCAGCAGCGGCAGCTTCGCGAGGTCAGCCCCGAAATCATGGTGGCCACACCCGGTCGTCTTCTGGACTTCCGGCGCGGCGGGCTGCTGGATCTGAAACATGTCGAGGTGCTTGTCATTGACGAGGCCGACCGGATGCTGGATATGGGCTTCATTCCCGATGTCCGCACCATTGTTTATTCCATGCCACGCAAGGAGGAGCGGCAGACGCTTCTCTTTAGTGCCACCTTGACGGAGGATATTCTCAAGTTGGCGTCCAAGTGGACCAATGAGCCGATTCAGATTGAAATCGAGCCCGAGAAAGTCACCGTCGACAATATCAAGCAGGTGGTGTTCACGGTGCCGTCAGACAAGCGGTTTGCGTTGTTTTACAATTTGCTTCAGCGTGATAATCCCGAGCGGGTGCTGATGTTCTGCAACCGCAGGGATGATACGGAGCGGGTGCTGGGGTATATGGAGCGGTGTGGAATCAAGGCCGAGATGCTTTCAGGGGCAGTACCCCAGGTGAAGCGGCTCAAGGTGCTGGAAGCCTTCCGTGCCGGTACGATCCGGGTTCTGGTGGCCACCGATGTGGCGGGGCGAGGACTTCATGTGAACGACATCTCCCATGTGATCAATTATGATATCCCGCTGGATGCCGAGGATTATGTGCATCGCATCGGGCGGACGGGCCGGGCCGGCAAAAAAGGTACGGCGTATACGTTTGCCTGTGAGAACGAGGCGTTTTCGATGCCGGAGATTGAGAAATACATCGGGCGCGCGCTTGACTACGAAAATCCAGAACCCGCCCTGCTGGTGATGCCGCCCGGCGTAGGGAACGAATACCGGAGCCCTCGGCGTCCTTCTTTCGGTCGTCCACCCGGGCGAGGCTCTTTTGCCCGCCGTCCGCCGCGACGGTAGACAGTCCTCTCAATATACAAGCTTGACATAGATTAACCACTAGTTAATACATTTAGCGATAACTAGCTAAATGGTGACTATGTGAAGTTAATATGTTTTCTAATCCTTCTTGTTTTCGGCCCGCTCACGCTTGCTTATTCCCAACTCAAGCCAGGCGACCTCGCGGTGGTGGCCTATAATACTGCGGGCACCGATTCCTTTGCCTGGGTCGCGCTCCGGGATATGCCGCAGGGAACGGTGATCCATTTCACCTCCTCGTCCGTGAGTAATGGCTGGTTTCGGTGGGGAGATCATCTCGGGAGGGCGGTTGCGCCGGGGCCTCTGACCTGGACCAGCACGAATCTAGTAAAGGCGGGTTCGGTCATCTCCTGGATCGCGGGTACTCAGAAATGCTGGAGCGTAGGATCCATTTCGGGTGGCGCGCCGGTATTAAGTTCGTCCGGGGATCAGATTTTTGTCTTTACGGGAATGATTGTATCAAACTCATCCGGGCGGATTCCCTGGCTTGGCGATCCGGTTCAGGCACTCATGTTGTACGGCCTGAATTTTGCGAATGAAGGCTGGGATAATGTGACCGGTGGCGGGCCCAACACCAGTTTCATACCGCCCGGACTGTCTATTGAAGCGTGTACGGCGGTTCATGCTGGGAACCAGCGTAATGCCTTTTATGCGGGACCCTGTTCGGGAACGGTTACCAGATTGCTCTCGGCTATTTCGAATTCCAGCAATTGGGTGACGAGTGTGGATTGGATCAATCCCGACCAGTGGCCCGTAAGATTTTCGATTACGCCGACCGGGACGTTCCTGATCGTGCAGTAGCCGTTTTCTGTGCCACGCCCACGCGGAGGCAGAGGGAGTGGATGGGGCAGATGCCACAACGGGGATTCTGGGGAAAGCAGAGGGTTTGTCCAAAGGCAACCAGATGCCGGTTCCATGTTTTCCAGAACCGCTTGGGGAGTATTCTGCGTAACTCGATTTCTGTCTGTTCCGGAGTTTTTGTTTTCAGCAGTCCAAGACGATTGCAGATACGGTGAACATGAATGTCCACGCAAATTCCATATCCGTCAAAGGCTTCGGTCACGACGAGATTGGCGGTTTTTCGGCCCACGCCCGGCAACTTGACCAGCTCCTCAACGGTGTCGGGCAGGGTGCCGCCAGTGAGCGTTGTGACGGCGGTGGGAAGCTGTTTCAGCATACGGGCCTTGGTTTTATAAAAACCAACCGGGTAAATCAGGGATTCCAGAGATTTGAGAGGGAGCTTCTGGAGGTCGTCCAGGGAGCGGATGACCCGGAACAGGCGTTCAGCGGCCAGGGTGGTGGTTTGATCCCGGGTACGGGCGCTTAGGATGGTTGCCACGAGTACGCGGAAGGGGTCGAAGGTCCGCACGGCCATGAAGTGTGCGACGGGGCTTTGGGTTTCCTCAAAATACCGCTTGAGTTGACGGTTGAGGGAGGCGATAACGGTTCGCTTCATTCTTCCAGGCTGGTGAGGCCTTCCCGGATTGCGTATTTGGTTAAGGAGGCCACATTGTGGGCCCCGATCTTCGTCATGATGTGAAGGCGATGCGTTTCCACGGTTTTCACACTGATGTTGCTGATTTGTGCAATATCCTTGGAGCTTTTCCCCTCGGCAATCATCTGGAGGATCTCCGATTCCCGCGGGCTGAGTTCGACCTTGCGGGCCTTTTTTTTGCGGTTAACAGGCGCGGCACGTTTCGCGAATTGCTCCAGAACATTATTCGCGATGCGAGGACTGATGAACAGGCCGCCGGACATGATGGTCCGGATGGCGGCGGCAAGTTCGGAGAAGGCGCTGTCCTTGAGCATATAACCGGAGGCTCCCGCTTCCAGCATTTCGGTCACAAAATGCTGGTCGGAATGTACGGAAAGCGCGAGAATTTTAAGTCTCGGGTATTCTTGAAAGGCACGGCGGGCGGCTGTGATGCCGTTCATCTCCGGCATACTGATATCCAGCACGAGAACGTCGGGTTTCTTATCCCGTACGAGACGGATGGCGTCAAGTCCGTTGGCTCCCTCGCCTATAACAGCCATATCGGTTTGTTTTTCAAGAAGGGATCGCAGCCCCTCCCGAATGATCTGGTGGTCATCACACAGAACAACTTTGATGCCCATAAGAAAACCCTTCCTTGTTTTTTCAGCATGGCGAGCCCTATCGGCTTTGTCAAATCTTTTGAGAGGATTAGGCTTGATTCGCAGGAATGCAATCGGGATACTTCGCCCGAATTGTGGGTCGCGCGAAGAGAAAGCAGGTAAGTTTATGGCACAGGAACTGGCATTTGCACTGATTAATCCCTATACGATCTCGAAATCACGGACGGGCGGAGTTATTGGACGACTGATGAGTCGCACCGGGCTTGAGTTGGCGGCCGCTCGCATGTTCGGCCCGAGCCAGGAACTGGTGACCCGCTATGCCGATTCCCTGCTGACAAGCAATCAGACTGAGCCCGAGTTTGCCAGGCTGTTGAGTGAGTATGTCCGGAAAAACTATGCTCCGGATGCGGCAACGGGGCGTCGGCGTCGTGTGATTCTGCTGATGTTTGAGGGGGAGAATGCCATTCAGAAAGTGCGTGAGGCCACGGGGCATCTCCGCGCCGGTTGGGTGGGCGGGGAAACGATCCGTGACACCTACGGGGATTATGTGGAGGATGAAGCGGGGAAGGTGACCTATTTCGAGCCCGCCGTTCTGGTGGCCCCCTCCGTTGAGCGGGCTGCCTCGGTCCTGCGCTTGTGGGCCGAATATTCGGAAACCGATGGCGGAATCATGGATCAGAGCATGGATGTCTCGGATTCAGAAGGCGTTCAAAGCACACTCGTACTGATCAAGCCCGACAATTTCCGGTTTCCGTCCGTTCGTCCCGGCCATATCATTGACCTGTTGTCCCGGTCCGGTCTGCGGATCGTCGGATTGCGGAAGATTGCCATGACGGTTTCCCAGGCGGAGGACTTCTATGGGCCGGTTCGTCCCATCCTTCATGAAAAATTCAAGCAGATCACCGCGCAGCGTGCCGGGGATATCCTTGAAAAGGCCCTGAATATCGAGATTCCCGAGAATGCCAAGGCGGTCATCGGCGAACAGGTCGGGCCGATCGTGGGGGAACGCCAGTTTGAGGAAATCGTCAAGTTCATGACCGGGCATCGCCCCTCCGAAGTGGCGGAGGCGGATAAGGCGAAGACCGGGTCTGAAAATTGCCTGGCTTTGATCTACAAGGGGATGAGTGCCGTGGAGAAGATTCGCTATCTGCTGGGCCCGACGGATCCGGCAAAGGCGCAGGTTGGGTCTGTGCGTCGTGAGTATGGCAGCGATATCATGGTGAATGCTGCGCATGCCTCGGATTCACCTGAGAATGCGGCCAGGGAAATGTTGATTGTGGGTGTTCAAAACGATTCAATTCGGGAATGGGTGGAGAAGTATTATGGAGCTTAATGAGCGGATATCGGGAATTGCACCATCGTTAACCTTGGCGATCGACGCGCAAGCGAAGGCGCTTGCGGCGGCTGGGGAAAAGGTGTGTGGATTCGGTGCGGGCGAACCTGATTTTGATACGCCGGAGCACATCAAGGAGGCAGCCGCCAAGGCGCTTCGGGACGGCAAGACCAAGTATGCCCCCAATGATGGCATTATGGAGTTGCGCGCCGCCATAGCTGACAAACTGTCCTCTGAAAACAAGCTGTCTTACAAGCAGGAACAGATTCTGGTGAGCAATGGCGCCAAGCATTCGCTGTTCAATATTTTCATGGCATTGTGCCGTGAAGGCGATGAAGTCCTTATCCCTGCACCCTTTTGGCTGAGTTACCCGGAAATGGTGCGTGTTGCGGGAGGCAAGCCGGTGTTCGTGAGTGGAACCGAGGCACACGGTTTGAAGGTGACCGCGTCCCAGTTGGAAGCGGCCATCACGCCGCGCACCAAGGCCCTGATTCTCAATAGCCCCTCGAATCCAACAGGCATGGTGTACAGTCGCGCCGAACTCCGGGCTCTTGCGGAAGTGGCCGTGAAACACAATCTGTATATTGTGTCCGATGAAATCTATGAGCGGATGGTTTATGACGGCATGGAGGCAGTCAGCGTGGGAGCGCTTTCCCCCGAAATTTTTAAACGCACGATCACGGTGAACGGGTTCAGCAAGCCGTACGCCATGACAGGCTGGCGTCTGGGCTATTTTGCCGGGCCGATTGAGATCGTCAAGGCCAGTTCGGCCTTCCAGAGCCACAGCACCTCGGCGCCAAACACCTTTGCCCAATATGGGGCCGTGGCCGCTTTGCGCGGACCCCAGGATTGCGTGACGAAGATGGTTCAGGCTTTTGATGAACGCCGGAAGTTTTTCCACCAGCGGTTAACGGCGATCAAGGGCATTACCTGCGTCAAGCCTGTCGGCGCGTTCTACATGTTTCCGAATATCGCGTCCTTTGGCCTGCCTTCGCTTCAATTTGCGGAAAAACTCTTGCTTCAGGAAAAGATGGCCGTGGTGCCCGGGCTTCCCTTTGGTGCCGACGAGAATATCCGGCTTTCCTATGCCTGCAGCATGGCAAACATCGAAGAAGGCATGGTCCGCTTGGAACGTTTCGTCAAGGCACTGTAGGGATCAGGATCGCCTCGCGCCATTTTCGCACTGAATTGATGAGATGGATTTTGTCGAAATGGGTAAGTTTCGAAACAGGGAGGATGGCTTCCCTGATGATCCCCTGTTTCAATAATTCCGCGCGGTAGGTGCCGGGTAACAGGCCGCACCTGACCGGCGGCGTCAGGAATTCCCCGTTACGTTCCACCACGATAGTGGCGATGGTGGATTCCGTCAGTTCTCCGGCTGGATTCCAGAGCAACACATCGTCACAATCCGCTACTCCCGCCTTTGCCTGCTCATAAACAGCCCGATGGGTGGTCTTGTGGTAGAGGAACCTGTCACCGGGATCGATCGGCTTCGCAGCCAGGCGAACACGGACGGGAGAGGATGCGCCCCTCAGATCAAAAGGGGTTGATTCAATAGTGATTTTCCCATCGCGGGCGACCCGGAGTCTGATACGAAGGGGAACGGTGCTCCTTGAACTTTCAGCATTTAACAGCGAGCGCAGGTCGGGAATAGACAGGGGAATGTCGAAATACGCGGCAGACTCAGCCAGGCGATGCAGGTGGCGATCCAGGACGAAAATGCCGCCTTCGGGCGTCCAGAGAAGGGTTTCCAGGAGTTCAAACATCGGTGGGCTATCCGTCAACACTTTCGCCTTGAGCCAGCATTCCTCATATTCATTGCCGGTTTCGGAATCCCAGACAATGCCGCCTCCCACGCCATACTCTGCCGTGCCTGCCCGGCGATCGACCAGCACGGTGCGGATGGCGATATTGAATTGGGCGCGGCGGCCGGGCGCCAGATAGCCGATGGTACCGGTATAAATCCGACGGGGCGTTGTTTCCTCACGGGCAATGATATCCATGGTCCGGGGCTTGGGCGCCCCGGTAATGGAAGCGCAGGGAAACAAGGCCGAAAAGATGTCGCTGAGGGCCGCTCGGGTTTGTGAGGTGACGGTGGAAACCATCTGCCAGACGGTAGGATATCGCTCAATTTCAAAAAGCCGTTCGGGTGCCACGCTTCCGGGAATGGCGATTCGTCCCATGTCGTTCCTGATCATGTCGACGATCATGATATTCTCGGCCCGGTTTTTTTCAGAATCCTGCAACCGCTGCGCCTGATTCCGGTCATCCTCCGGGGTCAGGCCGCGTTTCTCGGTCCCTTTCATCGGACGGGATTCCAGGCGGTCGCCCTCCAAGCGGAAGAACAATTCCGGAGAGGCTGAACACAGGACGAAATCCCCGGTGTCCACAAAGGCGGAATAGTGCGGGCCTTGTGCCTGGACAAGGTTATGAAAGAGGGTTTCAGGCGAAGTCGGGCAGGGGCCTCTGAGCCGGAAGGTATAATTGACCTGATAGGTGTCGCCCATGAAAAGATACTGCCGCAGCCGTGCAACAGTCGTTTCATACTCCTCACGCGTGATGGTGGGGAGCCAAGAGGTGCCTCCGTCGCCAAGGCTATGGAGGCCAGGGTGGGCAGCTTCCGTCGCCAAGGCTATGGAAGCCAGGGTAGACTGGGGGGCGTGATAGAGGCCGAACCAGAGCAGGGGGAAGCCGGAATCATCGGGCCGAACCTTCAAGGCGGAATCAAAAGCGGGTGCCGCCTCATAACTGAGGAAGCCGGCCGCAAAAAGGCCGTTCTGGTTAACCTCGGTTTCAATCTCCCGGAGGGCAGGGAGGACCTCTGCCAAAGAGGATGCGGACACAATTCTGACCGGGTTTTCGAAGGTCAGCCAATGTCCGGCTTTAGGGTCATGAATGAGAATAGATTGTCTCACAGGCGATTTCCTTGATAAGCCAAAGACCTTATACGCGCGGGGTCATCTCCGTCAATCGCGGGTGCGGTATTTCTTGTGCTCAAGAAGAGGAGAATGAGAGAACTGAACGGCTGCCCCATCCTTATGCCCCGTCACCGGGTATGACCGGCCAGAGAGGGTGCCTGTTCCGAGTGATGTATACATAGCCCATTTAGCATTGGTAATTCATAGAGTCAAGCGGCGGCTTTTAGTCGTTGAAACGTTCTTGTCCCCTGTGCCGTGGATAGTATAGCCTCTGACCTCCTTTTTGTGGAGACGGAACAAAGCGACTGGAGAGAAGTATGACTATGACCCGGACAACACTTTCGGCGGCGGAAATCAGGCAATCGTTCCTGGACTATTTCAAGTCCAAGGGACACATCATCGTTCCCAGTTCCCCGGTAGTGCTCCAAGCGGATCCCACCCTGCTGTTTGTGAACGCGGGAATGAACCAGTTCAAGGAAATATTCCTGGGTGCGCGCGCCAGCCAGTATCGCCGGGTGGCCAACAGCCAGAAGTGCATCCGGGTCAGTGGTAAACATAACGATCTCGAGGAAGTCGGGTACGATACCTATCATCACACCTTTTTCGAGATGCTGGGGAACTGGTCCTTCGGTGATTACTACAAGCGCGAGTCTATCGGCTGGGGTTGGGAACTGCTGACCAAGGTCTGGGGCCTTCCGAAGGAACGGCTGTGGGCGACGGTTTATAAGGATGATGACGAGGCCATCGCCATCTGGAAGGAAGTCACGGACATTGATCCCACCCACATTCTGAAGTTTGCCGAGAAGGATAACTTCTGGGAAATGGGCGAGACGGGTCCCTGCGGCCCCTGTTCGGAGATTCATTATGATCGCACGCTCACCGGATGCACGCCGGACATGATCAACGCCGGCCTTCAGGAAGTCATCGAGATCTGGAACCATGTCTTCATCCAGTACAATCGGCGTCAGGACGGATCTCTTGAGGAGTTGCCCGCCAAGCATGTCGATACCGGGATGGGCCTGGAGCGTGTGGTTTCAGTAATCCAGGGTAAGACTTCAAATTATGATACGGATATCTTCCAGCCGGTGATTCAGAAGATGGCCGAACTGTGCGGGCATCCCTACGAGGGCCAGAGCGCCATCGCGATGCGGGTTATCGCCGATCACCTGCGGACTCTGGCGTTTGCCGTGGGGGACGGTGTTATGCCCTCCAATGACGGACGGGGTTATGTCCTGCGCCGACTGCTTCGCCGCGCCGTTCGATACGGCCGCAAGCTCGGGTTCACCAAGCCCTTCATGACCGGGTTGCTTCCGACATTGGAGGCAACCATGGGCGCGCAGTATCCGGAGCTGGTTCAGAACCGGAAAGAGATTGCTCGCGCCATTCAGGCGGAAGAAGAGAGTTTTTCGCTCACGCTAGATCGTGGATTGGCGTTGTTCGATGACGTGGCCCAAGCGGTTGCCGCTGGAAAAGACAAAATTTTTCCGGGTACGGATGCGTTCAAGTTGTATGACACCTATGGATTTCCGCTGGATTTGACGGTGGTCATGGCGAAGGAAAAGGGAATAATGGTCGACGAGGCGCGTTTCGCGATCCTGATGGATGAACAGCGCAAGCGTGCCCGGGATGCCCGGAAGTCAGCCACGACCGATGCAGATGCGGATCTGGTGTCCGACCTGATGGCCAAGGGAATCAAGACCCAGTTCACGGGCTATACCCAGCTTTCCGGTCAGGCCAAAGTGCTGGCGATAGTGCAGAAAGGTGCCACCGGAGCCAGCGCGAGGGCTGAGGCGTTGAGCGAGGGAATGGAAGGCGCTCTGTTATTGGCCGAGACTCCGTTTTATGCCGAGAAGGGCGGTCAGTTGGGTGACCTGGGAGTCATCACCAGTCCGACGGGAGACTTTGAAGTGACCGACACGCGGCAGCCCACTGAAGGGATTGTGCTTCATATCGGGCGTGTGACACGAGGCGCTCTGGCGGCGGGATCCCATGTGACGGCCACGGTTAACGCGGAGCGGCGGGCGGCGGTGGCGCGACATCATACCGCCACGCATCTCCTGCAACATGCCCTTCGCGACATCGTTGGCAGTAGCGTCAAGCAGGCGGGCTCGATGGTGAGCCCGGATCGGTTACGGTTTGACTTCAATTATTTCCAGGCGCTGACGCCGGACGAACTCGCGTCGGTGGAGCGGCGGGTGAACGAGATGATTGTTGCCAATGATCCCGTGGGCACCAGCGAGATGGCTCTCAAGGATGTGCAAGGCTCGGGGATTATCGCGATCTTTGATGAGAAATACGGCGACACGGTGCGGGTAGTCAAGGTGGGTGAGTACAGTCGTGAACTGTGCGGTGGGACCCATGTGGCAGCCACGGGCACGATCGGGCTTTTCAGGATTTTGTCCGAGAGCTCCATAGCGTCCGGTGTTCGACGTATTGAGGCCGTGGCGGGCCTTCCGGCCTATGCGGCCATGTGTGAGGATCGTGCCATGCTCGATGGGCTCGCTAAGCGCTTCAGCATCTCGGCGGCGGAAGTACCCAGCCGGATTGAGGCGCTGAGCGAGCAGGTGAAGTTGCTGGAGAAGCAGATCAAGGAAGCTGCGACGGCCGCGGCCATGCAGAAGCTCGATAGTATTCTAGCGGTGGCTACCGAGGTGAAGGGGATGAAACTTATGGCGATGGCCGTGGGAGAGGTTTCACCCGAGGCGTTGAAGAGTCTGGCTGAGGCGGCGCTGGCAAAGGCTGGTTCGGCCGTGGTGGTGCTGGGTGCCAGCCATGCCGGCAAGGCGCAGTTCATCGTGGCCGTTAGTCCCGACCTGGTGAAACAGGGGGTCCACGCCGGAAAAATTATCAAGGAAGTGGCCAAGGTGGCTGGTGGCGGTGGTGGCGGTCAGCCCGCCTTGGCGAATGCCGGAGGCAAGGATATCAGCAAAATTGCCGAGGCGGTTGAGAAGGCCAGAGAGTTGATTTGAGATTGATGATTGTAGAGTGTTGATTGAGAAGAGGAGATGCGTCATGGGTGTCTCTGCCATTGAGATAATTTGTTTGGCATGCGGGCGGGAGAGCCTGTTGAAGCGAGAGCCCCGGTATGAGGGGTTCAAGAAGGTGGGGGAGACCCTGACCTGCGCCGCTTGCGGACATGAATATGCCACCGAGGAGGAGGTTCCCTTCAAGCAGAAGGTGGCGCCGAAAATCTTTGATGCCAGCGATGCTCCCCGGACCATTAAAGTTTTTCGGGAGAACGAAGCCGAGAACCTTTGCCGCCACTGCAAGCACTTTGTGGTGAACCCATTTCTCCAGCGCTGCGGCAAGCATGGCAAGATTGTGGAAGCCACCGACTCCTGCCGCGATTTCGAGAAGAAAGTCATTCCCAAGATTTAGAAGGTGGACCGCGACCTCCGGGCGCGGTTTAGCTTTAGCAGGTTCCATCCCAGGTGCTGACGCCGCCAGGAGGTCGGCGTCCACCTTTCGGTGGGTCTGGTGGTGGTTAGTGCTTCACGGCCACTTTTGTGCCCGCCGGTTGGCCAATGGCTACCAGAAGCTCCTTGAACCAGGGCGTGGCGATATCGAACGGCTTTCCACCCTTGATGCGCGGGAATTCGATGGCGCGCAGTTCGTTGTTTTTATCCTCATCTTCGCCGATCACGCCGCCGATGTCGGCTAATGCGCATTCGACGCCTTTCTTGGCGCAGGCTTGAATCAGAGCCTTGTCCTTGGCGTTTGGTGCGGCCGCACGGCTGTAGTAGCCGCTCTTCTGCACCATGGTCTTTTCGGCGCCAAGCATTTCGCCGAACTGCTTGGCAAACCAGTTGCCCACGTTCACCTTGTCCAACCGGGCATGGCCGAATGCGTCGCGTGGCACTTCCTCGCCCTTGGCTTCCAACTCGGCGATGATGGACTCAAGGCAGGCGCCTTCGGACACGAAGATATTGACGCAGTCATTTTTGTCCATCACCTTGCGCAATCTTGCGGCTTCGGCCTTGGCGTCGAAGGCCATCTCGGGGACATAGACGGCGTGAACTTCCTCGCGGTCACGTGTCAATCCGAACTCGGGCAGATAGTGAAGGCCATCCATGAGTTTGCGGTAAGCCACGGCAGTCGCGGCGGTAAGCCAGCCACAGTTGCGCCCCATGACTTCGTGTACGATCAGCATGCGTGGGTTGGCGGTGTTTTCCTTGACGACATTGGCGAAGAACCGGGCGCCTTCCTCGGCTGCCGTCCACGCACCCAGACTCTGGCGAACCGGAATCACATCATTGTCGATGGTTTTGGGCAGTCCGACCACGGTCAGGCCGTAATTGTTACGGGCAAGGAAGGCGGCCAGATCGGCAGCCGCCGTATTGGTGTCGTCACCGCCGATGGTGTGCAGCACGTCTACGCCATCCTTCACGAGTTGATCCGCGGCCACCTGCTGGGGATCCTGGCCTTCCTTGACCAATCCGCGCTTGATGCAGTCCTTGACGTTGGTCAGCTTCACGCGACTGTTGCCGAGCGGGCTACCGCCATGCTCTGTTAGAAAGAGAGCATTCTTGCGAACCGCCGGGGTAATTTTCAGACTTTGTCCTTTCAGGAGGCCCATGTACCCGTTGACATAGCCGATGATTTCAACTTGGGGTGCGACCCGGGTGTACTCATCGATCAGGTAGCCGATTGCGGAACTCAAACATGGCGCGAGGCCGCCTGCCGTTAAAATGCCCACTTTTTTCACTTGTTTGCTCATATGATCTCCTTGTTTGGTGAATGTTACTTCTTGGCGACTTTTACGCCTTTGAGACGGCCGATGACCGGCAATTTTCCGACGAGGGGACGGGCGTAATCCAAGAATGCCTGGGTCACGTCATTACCGCTCTTTGAGATGAAATTGTCCGGCACGTGGCGGGTTTCCTTTGAGACGTTAGCCAGGGGGACTCGCTCGAACGTGACGGCGTACTTCATGCCTGGCTTGCGACGGATGGCGATGGAGCCGCTGGGTTCCTTGCCTTTGAGCGCTTCCTTCACAGCCAGCATGCCGACAGTGCGGGCTTCCTTGGCATCGACCTCGCTGACGAGGCCGGCAAACGACCGCTGTAGGTATCCAAAGGTGTCTGCGCGGACACGGGTGATGGTCGTGTGTTTCTTGATTTCCGTGGCCAGCAGGTCGCCCAGGGCACCGGTGCCGCTGAGTTGCACATTGCCGTGTGAATCCACTTCCTTCGAGAATTTCGCCGCGATGGCGATGCCGTTCTCATCGGAAATGCCTTCAGAAACCGCGACCACGCAACGGCCAAGCTTCTTATAGACGGCTTCCACATCGGCGCAGAACTTGTCCATTGAGAAGGGGCGTTCCGGAAGATAAATCAGGTTCGGGCCGTCATCCGGATAGACACGGGCCAGGGCGGCTGCAGCGGTCAGGAAACCCGCGTGACGACCCATGATGACATTGATCTTTACGCCGGGCAGGGCGCGGCAATCGAGGTTGTCGCCCATGATGGCGCAGGCGACAAACTTGGCCGCGCTACCGAAGCCGGGAGTGTGATCGTTTTCCTTCAGGTCGTTGTCGATCGTCTTGGGAATGTGGTAGCAGCGCAGGTCATAGCCGAACTTCCGGGCCTGCTCGTTGATGATGTGGGTGGACTCGGCGGAGTCATTGCCGCCGATATAAAAGTAATAGCGGATGTTGTACTTCTTCAGGATCTCGAAAACCTTGGCGCATTCTTCATCCGTTGGCTTTTTGCGGGCGGAGCCCAGGGCGGAGGCGGGGGTGTTGGCGATACGTTCCAGTTCGGCGAGGCTTTCCTTGCGCAGGTCGATGAAGTTCTCATCCAGAATACCCTTCATGCCATGCAGGGCACCGTAGATGGCACCGATTTCCTTATACTGCTTTGCCTGAAGGATTGCGCCGACAAGGCTCTGGTTGATCACCACCGTGGGCCCCCCGCTCTGGCTTATCAACATATTTCCCTTAGTCATTGTCGGATCTCCTTCATTTTGACGATTAAATCAGGCTGAAAAACGGGCGTAATGTGGCACAGGGAGGGGACGGGGATCAATGAGAAAAGATCATTCCTTAGTTCATCAAAAGTGCTACGATCTGCCCCCGTGAAACAGATTTACTACATGGCGTTGGTGTTGGGTGTGATCCTGTTGGGAGCGGGATGTGCCACGGTCCGTCCGCCGCCGGGAAGCGCTCGGGTGGACCGTCGCATGCTGGTTACCGGCTACTGTCCCTGCCGGGAATGCTGCGACTGGCACCGCAACTGGCTGCTGAGGCCCGTGTATTCCTCCGGCCCTCTCAAGGGACAGCGCAAGGAGATCGGGGTGACGGCAAGCGGAACTCATGCCAAACATGGAACCATAGCCGCCGATATCCAGCGCTATCCCTTCGGTACAGTCATGAAAATTGAAGGATATGGGGCTGGACGGGTCGAGGATCAAGGCGGAGCGATCAAGGGCGATCACATTGACCTGTATTTTGATTCCCATCGTGAAGCGCTGGCGTGGGGAAAGCGTTATGTTCAGGTGCAGATTTGGATCCGGTAAACTGAAAGGACGGAGCTATGGCAAAGTCGGATACTCTGGAGTGGTTGCGCGGTGAAATCCAGTCCTGGCTGACGGATGGCCTTATCTCCCGTGATCAAGCGGAGAGTCTTCAGGCACGCTATCCGGTCGACAGGAACGGACGATCCTGGGGCATGATTATTTTTTCCTGTCTGGGCGCGGTCATCATCGGGCTCGGAGTGATCCTGTTGCTGGCTTATAATTGGCATGCGATTCCGAAATTCGCCAAGCTGGGGATTATTTTGGGAGCCGTCGCCGTCACTCATTTGACGGGACTCTGGCTGAAGCTCGGGGTGGAACGGATCCGTGCGCTCGGGGAGGGGATTTCCCTGCTGGGGT
>JBAXMJ010000048.1:0-17718 GCA_037134355.1 bacterium
CGGTCCACTCCGTCCAGATGATGGCTGTTCCCACGGGAATAAACCCCCAATAGATCTGGTAGGTCAATTTGTCACCCACCGGCCAGGAGCAGCCCGGGAGGCAATTGGTATCGACCTCCCCCCGCGCCGTCATGATGAAGAGGAGAATCGTAGCCAGGATTGATACGGAAAGTCGCATGGGGGTAAGGAAAACACCAAAGAGCATGATATGTCAATAAACTGTGCAGGCTAAATTGACAAGAGGCGGTAAAACTGGCACTGTGAATATACGTTATGACATCGAGTTCAAAACTACCGAGAAAGCCGAATATTGTTCTGGGGGTCACAGGCTCCATTGCGGCCTATAAGGCCGCTGAACTGGTTCGGCTCATGATGCGAAAGGAATGGCAGGTTTTCGTTGTCATGACGTCCTGCGCGATGGAATTTGTAACTCCGCTCACCTTCCAAACCTTGTCTCGTAATGCGGTCGGAACGGGCCTTTTTGATGAAAAAGACGGATGGCATCCCGAGCATATTTCCTATGCCGACCGGGCTGACCTTCTGGTGATCGCCCCCTGTACTGCCAATGTGATTGCGAAACTGGCGCATGGACTGGCTGATGATTTGCTAACCTGTACTGCGTTGGCAACCCGGGCACCGGTGCTTGTGGCTCCCGCTATGAACGAGGGGATGTGGCTTCATTCCGCCACCCGGGCGAACGTGGCGCTTCTGAAAGAGAGGGGCGTATCGTTTGTAGATGTCGGATCGGGTGACCTTGCCTGCGGGACGGAAGGAGCGGGCCGGTTGGCTGAATTGGATGTCATTGTCAAAAGGGTCGAGTCGATTATAAAGAGTAAAGCGGGTTTGATTTGAAAGGAGTCTTGCTATGTCGAAAAATGTTTTGATTGCGTTAATTCTAATTGCGTTGGCTACCCTTGTTTTGATTTTTAGTCGAGACCGGGTGACGGTCAGTCTTATTTTTACCGAGATCAGGGCAGCGGCCTCACTGGTATATCTGTTCTTTATCTGCTTGGGAGTGACTATTGGTGTTCTTCTGAAGTAGCAGATTTCTATGAGCGACATTCATTTGACAGGATTTGAGCTGATCGAAAAAATCGGCGAGGGAGGGATGGGTCATGTCTGGAAAGCCAGACAACTTTCCCTGGATCGGATTGTCGCGATCAAATTATTGCCATCCCGCTATAGCAGGGATCCCGAAAGCGTCCGGCAGATTGTGCAGGAAGCCCGTACGGCAGCAAAGCTGAAGCATCCGGGGATTGTTCAAGTCTATGATGCCAGTGAAGACTGCGGGAACTACTACTTCGTTATGGAGTTTGTCGACGGGTATAACGTTGGCCAATGGATCAAGCGCAAAGTCGTCCTGCCCGTGTATGATGCCCTTGTGGTGGTTGAGTCGGTTGTGGCTGCCTTGGATTATGCCTGGCGCACGGCGGGGCTTATTCATTGCGACATCAAGCCTGAAAACATCATGGTGGATCAGGATGGCACGATTAAGGTGGCTGATCTAGGCCTGTCACTGACTCGGGATTCCGATCTTTCGACGCCTTCTGATGAAGTGGCTGGGACGCCCGGGTATATTTCTCCGGAACAGGTTCAAGGGATTGGAAAGCTGGATTGTCGAACCGATATTTATGCTCTGGGGTGCTGTCTGTACCAGATGGTGACGGGCAAGCGGCCGTTCACTGAGCTTTCCGCTCACGAAGCGATGGAGGCGCAGGTGACCTCCCAGATTCCCGACCCCCGTGACCGGGTGGCCGGTATTCCTGCGCACGTCTGTTGTCTGATAGAGCGGATGCTGGTGAAAGATCCCGAGAAACGCCTTAAGGACTGGCAGACTGTCCTGAGCGATCTTCATCGTGTTCAGAAGGGACTGATGCCCGCTGGGCCTCACCCCTTGGCCGGCGAGAGCACGATGTTGCGGAGGAGGGCTCCAAAAGGGGGAGCCAGCGATTTGAATACTGGCAAGACAGAGACGCCTGGTCGGCGGGGATTTTCCTGGATGACGCTGATCCTGCTCGTTTTGGCCGGGGTGGCCGCGGCAGGGTTCCTGTATTTGAGAAAACATGAAGCGGACCTCAAGAAGGCTAATCAGTTCATTCCCGACATTCCGGTTATTCCAGTCATTCCTGTTCATTCCGAAACACCGGTTCTTGAAAACGACAAGTCTACCGTGGGCGGTTCGTTGTCGACCCCTCAGCATAAGACGTTGCGGAAGGCTAAACGTGATCAGGCGAGCCTTGTCCAGGAACTTAATGAGATGAAGCGGGCTGTGAATGATTATGTGGAGAACGGGGCCTTTGAAGAAGGTATTCGATGGCTTGAGAATTACTCGGGGAAATGGGTTCTTGAGACCACCACAAACCGGATGGCCTTTGTTTCGGAACTCAGGAATAAAATGAGTGAGCGGCAGGATGAAAAAGAATGGAATGCCCTGACAAAAGAGGTCTCCGCCCTGATACTTTCCGGAAAGTATACGGCCGCCCGTCTTCGGGTTGAGCCGGTCATCAAAGAAGGGAAGTGCCAGAAACACGTCGATGAACTAACGGATATTGCGCGTATTCTGGCGGGAGTGGGAAGCTTAAGCGATAAAATTCTCGACACTTTTGCCGGGGACGTTGGAAAGGTGATCACAATCAATTTATCACGCGGGAAGTTCATGGGAAAAGTCATCGAGATTCGGGACCGCAAGGTGGTTTGCAAAACTCCGGATGGGATGGCGCAGGTGAACATTCAGCTTGAGGATCTTTCCAAGGATGAGCGAATGACCCGGTTGAGCCGGCTTGAAACACCCGAGGTTTGTCTGGCGCTGGGGGTGGCGAATTATAATGACAAGCAGACGGACGCGGCGTTGAAGTACCTGAATAAGACGGGATCGGTTCTGGGACCCCTTCTGACGTGCGCTGTCAGTGAATCCGTTTCAAAACAGACTCAGGAGGAGTTGTTGTCTGATCCCGCCTGTATGGCTTTTTTAAAACTCGTGGAACAGGCTCGGATTCAAGCCTATCCGGTTGATGTTCTGAGGTGGCGAAAGGATATTGATGGACGGCGGATGGGGTCCGATGTGGCGGGAAGTGTGGATCGCGGACTGGAGGCTTTTCTCGTGTCGCACGGCCAGTCCTCATTCGTCGAAAGAAACCCCGAGCTTATTATGGCCCTTCAGAAGGCCTGTGGAATTTCTCTGGAATAAGCCTGGGCTACAGACTCTGAAGAGTCGTTTGGAAGGGAGGGGCGAGCACTCCCTTTTCGCAGATGATGGCCGTGATCAGTCCGCCGGGCGTCACATCAAAGGCGGGTGAATAGGTTTTGACTCCCTCAGGCGCGGTTCGTTTTCCAAATCCCATGGTGATTTCCTCGGCGGCACGTTCTTCAATGGGGATTCCTGCGCCGGAGTTCAGTGAGAGGTCGAAGGTTGAGGTGGGGGCTAGTACATAAAAGGGAATGCCATGGGCCTTTGCCAGCACCGCGAGACCGTAGGTTCCGATTTTGTTCGCCGTGTCGCCGTTCGCGGCGATTCGATCTGCCCCGACCATGACGGCGTTGATGGTTTTTGTTTTCATCACATGTGCCGCCATGTTGTCGCAGATGAGGGTAACGTCCACGCCCGCCTGCATCAGTTCCCAGGCGGTGAGTCGGGCTCCTTGGAGGAGAGGTCTGGTTTCGTCGGCATAGACATGGATGTGTTTGTTCTGCGCGGTTGCTACATATATCGGGGCCAGCGCGGTGCCATATTCGGCGGTTGCCAGGCCGCCCGCATTGCAATGGGTTAAAATGGTGTCGCCATCCCGGAGGAGTGCGGCACCATGCCGGCCGATAGCCCGGCACATGGCCGCATCCTCATCCCGGATGGTCATGGCTTCACGGGCCAGTCGATTTTTGAATTCATGGGGTGGAAGCGCGCCGGAAGCGCGGATGACGCCGCGCATCCGGTCGAGCGCCCAGAACAGGTTGACGGCGGTGGGCCGCGACGTGGCCAGATAGTCAGCGGCCTGAAGGGCGGCTGAGGTCAATTCCCCGGTGGAGGTTTCCGGAAGGGCTTGGATGGCGACAGTCACTCCCATGGCAGCCGCAATGCCGATTGCCGGAGCCCCACGGACCTGCAGGGTTTGTATGGCCCGCCACACGGCCTGAACATCACGGGTTCGCAAGTAGGTCAACTCTCCAGGCAGGAGGGTTTGATCCACCATCACCACACTTCCCGGGGTGAGGTTGGTAGAAGTATCAGGACTCCATTCAATGGTTCGAATCATCATGGTCGTTTTCCTTGTCAGGGGCGTATGGCCAGTAATAGGGCAAGATTCACTCCGTTAAATATCCCGTGCATCAGGATAGAAACCCACAGGGATCCTGAATACACATACGCAAGAGAAAAGCCCGAAGCCACCACGATCAGGGGAATCAGCGAGGGTAGGTGGAAATGGATGGAGGCGAAAAGCAGGGAGGTCAGAAAAATGCCGCCACCCAGTCCGAGGCGCCGGACCAACACGGGTAGCAGGATTCCTCGAAACAGACATTCCTCGAAAAATGGCGCCACGGCGACCGCCAGAATTACCAGAGTGACGCGCATCCAGAGCGGGTGATCGCCCGAAAGAAGCAGGGCGATCTCCTGGAGGCTTGGGGGTATGCCATTCAGGGACAGAACACCCTGATAAACCAAGGCTGAAAAAAACAGGAAGGGGAGCATGGTCAGATAGAACAGGAGGGCTGTCTTCAGGTAGGGAAGGGGATTTTTCTCCATGCCGAAGGCGTGTGTCCAGGTCCAGCCGCTCCGGCTGATCAGGCCCGCAATTGCAAGGATACCCGCCAGATCCAGCAGGAGGCCCTGCAGGAGAATGAGGGTGGTTTCACCGGGATTCTTTAGAAGGGCAGCCACGGCCATTCCTAGAAAGATCAATAGCCCGACAAGGGCGGCCACGGCCAATCCCTCTCGCCAGGTCCAGGGACGCATCCGGAATGTAAGGAGTCGGGGAGTCCAGTTGATGGGAGTGCGGACTGTTTGGACGATGAGGGCGACTGCCGCGAAGGTGCCTGCCAGAAGCAGGGTGAAGTACAGGACGGCAACCACTGTGGCCGCTGTCGGGTATGCGGATTCAAGAAGAAGGCGCTCGGCAACCATAACCCTCAGGATTTCAGAGTGCCCCGGGGAATTGCAGACGGCTCAACGGTTTCCCGGATTACATAAATCGGCTTCTCCTGGGCCTCATGATAGGTCCGGATCTGGATTTCGGCCAGAAGGCCGATGGAGATGAACTGAAGCCCGAAGAATAGGAGCATGAAAGGCGTGATCACCCAGAATGGACGCTTGATGAGTTCGGCGCAGAATTCAGTGCCGAAGAACCTATGGGAGAGGTTGGCGCCCGCCATGAACATCAACATCAGTATGCCTAGCATTCCGAAATTCAGGCCCCATTTCCCGAAAATATGGATGGGCCGGGTACTGTACCGGAGTAGGAATTTGACCGTGACGAGATCCAGGATGACTTTGACGGTGCGGCCGATTCCGTATTTCGATTTGCCGAATCTGCGGGGATGATGGGATACCACGACTTCAGAAATCTGGCCACCGACCCAACTGGCGAGCGCGGGTATAAAGCGGTGGAGTTCCCCGTAAAGCTGGATATTCTGGACGATTTCCTTGCGATAGGCCTTCAGGGTACAGCCATAATCATGAAGATGAACCCCGGTAATATTGCTGATCAATGAATTGGCGATGACCGAAGGAAGCCGGCGGTTGATGAAGGTGTCCTTCCGGTTGCGCCGCCAGCCGCTGACCACGTCGAAACCCTTGTCGACCTCGGCCAGCAACAGGGGGATATCCGCAGGATCATTCTGGAGGTCCGCGTCCATGGTAATAATGATGTCGCCACGCGACTCATGGAACCCGGCGCTCATGGCGGCCGTCTGGCCGAAATTCCGTCGGAAGCGGATGAGGTGCAGGCCGGGATGATTCCCTGACAAAGCCACCATTTTCCCCCATGAATTATCCGTGCTTCCGTCATCCACCAGAACCACCTCATAGGTTCGGCCGGTGGACATCAGGGCTGCTTCAAGCCGGGATACAAGCATCTCAATGCTGTCTTCCTCGTTAAATATTGGCACCACCACGGAAATATCAATCATAGGGCTCCTCGTTCATCATTGGCGTCCGGTTTATAGCACAGTCCGGTGACGATGACTACCCCGGAATACGTTCGGAGAAATCCGTCAGAATGTTCATGTAGTTGATATAAGCGTCGTAGGGAGAGTCGCAGGGTATGGCGGGATGAGCTGGACCTGGGAAGGCTTCGCTGCGGGTGTTCATATAAAGAAAATAGTCCGATACTTGAAGGAGCCGCCACGTCTTCAGAAGAGTCTGATCATGGCACCCCTTGACCCGGGATTCCAGAAGATACAAGGCGTTGAGGGCATCCTGCTGCATCTCGTTGCCCATCCACGGCGACAGGTCACGTCCGGGATTTTCTCCCGTGATAAACTCTTTTGAGGAGAGCGATGGGGCGGAACGCGGCGATGCGGCCTTGGCGGGGGTTATAAAGGTCCCTTCCTTGTGAAGGAGAACGGTTTCAGGGAGTTGGTTAAGAAACAGGAAAAGGCCAGTGTCATCAGGGTATAGCCGGGTGAAGGCACCCAGATCAAGAGACAGGGGAATGATGCCCCCCCGGGCGGGGTGCGCCTGGTGAATCCAGCGGGCAAATCCCGTCGAGGTCGGGGGAGTCTCGGGGGAGTCGGAATGGGTAAACCGGCGAGCCATGTCCTCCGAGAGGCTGTCGTGATTCGCCAGAAGTTTCAGGGTGGAGCCGTGTGTCGTCCGGAAAACGCCGCACACGTTTCGTTTTCCCGGGAACCGGTCGCCACCCGGGATCAGCATGACCTGATAACCGAGGGTTTCCACTTCGCTTGCCAGTTCATCCCGATAGATCAGGGCTGTGTTCCTGAAGGTCGTGGGGGCGGTTCCGGTTAATGCCTGGATTCGTGCATGGTGTAAAAGGGCTTGCTCCCTGAACTCCTGAATGGAGAAAGCGCAAGCCAGGGAATGGTAATAGGGAGCGGCAAGGAATTCAACATACCCGGTGTCTGATAATGCCTTGAAGGTGTCGAGAACCTCGGGCCGGTACCGTTCAAACTGGTCGATGAGGCACCCTGAAATTGAAAGGGCGATCCTGAAATCCCCCCCATACTCTTTTATTTTTTTCAGAACGATGCGAGTAGCAGGAAGAACGCACTCGGACGCAAACTGGTTCATGGCTTCAGCCGTTTTGGATTCATCCTCGTACGAGGCCGAGTTTCCGATGTCAAAGAACGAGTAATGCTTGAGGTGGGCGGGCTGAAGAAGGTGAAAGGTCAGGAAAAGGGGGGGCATGGGGGGCTCACACAGCAAGTTTGTTATAGATCAGTTGAATTCGTTCCGCGGCCACTTCCCAGCGGATGGAGCGAAGGGCCTTGCGGCCGTTCCTGAGAAGTTCCCGCGACAGCGCGGGATACTTGAGAATGGCCAGGATTTTGTTGGCGATGTCGTCCACGTTCCAGAAATCAACGATCAGCGCGTGGGGCATGATTTCATTGACACCCGCCTGTTTGGAGAGGATCACCGGCACATCGTAAATCATGGCTTCCAGGGGCGAAAGGCCGAATGGTTCGGAGACGCTGGGCATGACATAGAGGTCGCTCATGGCGTACATTCGTTCGACATCGTGCCCTTGAAGGAATCCGGTGAAGTGGAAGTGCATTCCGAGGCGAAGTTCCCCGACGCGCTCAATCATCCGGGGCAGCATGTCTCCGGCTCCGGCCATCACAAACATCACGTCCGGCGTCTTTTCAAGCACGCGCGCCGCCGCCTCGATAAAATAGTCCGGGCCCTTTTGGGAGGTGATCCTGCCCAGGAAAAGGACCGTCTTCTTTTTTCGGTCATGGGGTACATGATACACGCGGGTTGCATGGTGGCGGGAAACGGCGTTGTGTACGACCGAGATTTTTTCGGGGCGTATTCCATAGTGGCTGATGATCAGATTCCGGGTGTAGTGGCTGACGGCAATGACATGATCCGCCGCCTCCATGCCCATTTTCTCGATCTCAAAAATGCCGCCATTGATGGAGTCGCCGCTGCGGTCGTATTCCAGGGCGTGGATATGCGCCACCATGGGTTTTCCGGTTGCCCGCTTGGCCCGGATGGCGGCCAGGAAAGTCATCCAATCGTGGGCATGAATGATGTCGAACTCCTCCTTGAGTGCAAGTTCCTCTCCGATTTCGCTGTACCGGGCCACTTCGGCCATGAGATTTTTGCCATAGTGGCTGGTAGAAGTCATGACGCTTGGATGGCCGGCTTGTTTTCCGGATTGCTGACTGGATTCGTCCGCCCCGCCTCCGGTCGCGGCAAGGAGTGCCAGCGGGTATTCCTCCTCAGTCAGATAGGGGCGCAAGATGGAGTCGGCCGTCTTGAGGTTCAGGGACTGGAAAAACTCATCGACGCTGGAGGGGTAGGGGAGCGGAACTCCGGCTGCGGCTACCAGATGAACGTGTGATTTTCGCGCCGGTTTGTCTGCCCGGGGGACCACAAAGGTGATGGCGTTACCGTGACGGGAAAGCGTGCGTGTCAGTTCATAACACGCCGTTCCAAGCCCCCCGCTGATATGCGGGGGGAACTCCCAGCCGAACATGAGAATTCGCATGGGTTAAAGAATCCTCATGCGATGCAGTCTTCGCGCCAGCAGCACGTGGTGTAGGGACAGGCTTTCGTGCCGGTTCCGAAGCAAGGGGTATTTCGCTCTGCCTTCTGGATCGTGATAATGAGGTCGCCTTTTTTTAATTTTCCTGGGTTGATGCCAAGTTTCTTTGCGATTTCTTTTATGTCAGATACTTTCATGACGTAATCCTCCACGGGTTGCACTACGCAACGAATACTAATCGGAAAGGGTCCGCGCGCAAAGCGTAAAGAGTCGGATCAATTCCGCGCTGCTCCAGGCCTGGGCCGGGCAGCCATTCGGGCGCTGTGGGGCGTCCCCATCGAAAATTTCGGGAACATTAATCAGGCCCGGGCCGGTCAGGCTGTATTCAAGAAGGGGACGGAGGGCTCCGGCCAGTTCGCGTGCGGCGGCCTTTTTGTCATCTGCCACTCGCAGGACCGCCTCGCCAAACGGACCCAGAAGCCAGGGCCAGACGGTTCCCTGGTGGTAGGCTGCGTCACGGGTCGGTTGGTCGCCTTCATAACGGCCCCGATAGGCCGGATCACCGGAAGCGAGGGTGCGCAGGCCGAACGGGGTGAATAATTCGCGCCGGACCACCTCAACCACCTGCTTTTGCTGAGCCTTTGTCAGTGGAGAAAAAGGCAGGGAGACGGCAAAAATCTGGTTGGGCCGAATCGACCGGTCAAGGGTTCCGTCGGAAAATGAATCCCCGAGGCATCCCTCCTTCTTCATCCAGAAGGTCTTGCAGAAGGCTTTCTGGATCCGGGCGGCAAGATCCGATGGCCAGGGAAGGGGTTCTGCGAGACTTTCTGCAAATTCGCCAGCGAACCGGATGGCATTGTACCACAGTGCATTCAGGTCAACGGCGAATCCATGACGGGGCGTGACGGGTTCCCCGTGTGAGGTGGCGTCCATCCAGGTGAGCTGGGTGTGCCGGTTACCCGCATGAAGCAGGCCGTCGGAAGACATAAAGGTGTCAAAACGGGTTCCGATCATGAATTTTTCAAGAATTCGTTTCAAAACCGGCCAGAGATGGACGCGCACTGTCTCTCGGTCGCCGGTGCAGTCAAGGAACTGCTGGACGGCCCAGAAATACAGAAGGGAAGCGTCGACAGAATTATAAGCATGCTGAGCGGGGTCAGCGGCGAAACAGTTCGGGATGAGTCCGTCACGTTCATGGGGGGCCACCGCCTTGAGGATTTCGGCACCCAGCTCCGGTCGTCCCGAGTAGAAGGTCAGGCCGGGCAGGCTGATAAGGGTGTCGCGGCCCCAGTCGTCGAACCAGGGATAGCCGGCAATGATGGTGGCACGCCCGGAACCCGGAGTGCGGATCGGGAAGTGGCGTCCGCTACGGATCAGGGCGGGGAGCGGCGCTGTGAAATCGTTATTTCCGGCTGCCAGGGCAACCGATTCCGCGCTACGGGCATTGGCTTTTCTGAGGATTATTTCCCCCTCCCATGAGCCGATTAGGTCGACCTGCTCCTTCAGGGAAGCGGATACGATGACGACCTCGCCCGGGTTGAGGCGGATTTCCAGCCGACCGGGACAGAAGCAGTCTTCATGGTGGTCGTAGCCACGTTCCGCTTCCGCTGAATACTCGAAGTTGCGGTACCAGTCCGGGGCGGCATGGAAGGCTGGCTTCCGACTAGCCTGAATGAAGAGGGCGGGAAGACCTTGGTAGGGCTGGATCAGGAATCCCTGGAAAACGGGCGAGGGGGTGGGGCGCAAATAGGCGTCTTCCCGCTTCAATTCGTGGTGGCGTCGGAAAGCGAGCAGGGGGTTGATGCGAAGGGTCACGGGCGACGTTCCCGTGGTCAGACTGTAGCGAACCAGAACAGTATTTTCACCCTGGACCATAAGGATGCTTTTTGTGAGCGTGTAGCCTTCGGCTTGGTAAGTCGAAACAGGTCCCTCTTCAAGCCGGAATTCATGCAGGTGACGATAGCCGTCAGGATGCATGACGCCGGGGTACTGGTTGCAGGAGAGGGCGATGTCCCCTTTTCGAGTGATGAGGGTGTCCTCGAATTTAGAGAGCAGTGCGAAGCGGCCGGCGGGTTCTGAGAGTGCCGCTACTAGCAGGCCGTGATATTTCCGGGTGTTGCAATGAAGAATCGTGCTGGATGCGTAGCCCCCGATTCCATTGGTATCGAGCCACTCATGCCGGAGCGATATGCCGGGCTCCCGGCAGGATGTTTCCGGAATCAGGGGCGTCATGGGGTGTCCGTCGCAGAGTCATGAGTCTGTTCATAGCGGGCCTTGCGGCGTTTATGAAGCCAGACATAGACTGTGATGATGAGGGCACAGGCCACGATCACACCGAGGGTGCAGATATGGGAGTACTGTTTGATGAGGTCAAGATTGCGCCCGCAGAGGAAGCCGATGTAGGCGAGGATGGAGACCCAGATGGCGGAACCGATTCCAGTGTACAGCAGGAAATGGGACATTTTCATGCGGGTAAGCCCGGCGGGAATCGAGATGAGGTGCCGTACCACGGGGATCAGTCGGCCGGTGAATGTGCTGATTTCGCCGTGGGCATGGAAGAAGCGTTCAACCATCGCGAATTTGTCCGGCGGGCAGAAGAAATATTTTCCGAATCTCAGGAAGAAGGGACGTCCCAGCCACATGGCCACGACATAGTTCAGCAGTGCGCCGAGCCAGCTTCCGACGACTCCAAGTGTGATGACGGCTGCCATGCTCATCTTGCCTTCGAATACCAGGTATCCGGCCTGGGGCATAACCAGCTCGCTGGGGATCGGAAACACCGAGCTTTCAAGGGTCATCAGGAATACAATGCCCGGATACCCCAAGCGTTCAATAATATCCACATTCAACTGAAACAGTTGTGCCAACATGTCGCTAATCATAGGTCTTTTCTCCCCAAAGGTTGCTCTTTCTCGCATAACCATGGGTCATAAGGCAAGAGGAAGCCGAGTAGTGTCTTAGAAAGGCTTGTATGGGATCGGATACATGAGCCGTGTCGTTGAGCCCCATGAAGCCACTCAAACCCGAGATTCTATTGGGTTTAAGTGGTAGAAGTGTGGGGGCTCGAACCCCAGACCCGCTGATTAAGAGTCAGCTGCTCTACCAACTGAGCTACACTTCCATAAAACCGACCCGGAAACCGGTATCGGGGCAAAAAAATGGAGCGAGCGAAGGGAGTCGAACCCTCGACAATCACCTTGGCAAGGTGACACTCTACCAACTGAGTTACGCTCGCGTCGAAAAACGGGCGTCAATCTATCATGTCCCGCTACGGATTCAACATCTATTTGAAATTAAGTTAGGGATGTCTTCCTGGGGATCCCTGTGGCGCGTTGTTTGATCAGTTCGATGGTAGAGCGGGTAATGACATCCAAGCCTACTTTGCCGGTGTTCCAGACCATGTCGTAGAGGAGGGGATCCTCGATGTCGCGTTGAAAGAAAAGTTTGATCAGCTTGCGACGTTCGGCATCCTGTCTCTCAATCCCGCTTCGCGCGTCTTCCTTGTTCAGCTTGAACCGTTTCATCATCCAGACGATCCGGTGCCCCTCCGGCGCCACCAGTCGGATGTGTATGCCTTGGTGAAGATCGGCTGTCACGAGCGACCCGCCACGTCCAACCATGATCACCTTGCCGATCAGCGCCAGCATTCGAACGACTTTAAACGTGGTTCGCTGCAGGAGGTACATCTCGGATTGACCCGTAAAGAGGCTTTCAACAAAGTCATTGAACTGCGACTTGTATTTCTCCGCAACAAGCCCCGCAATGTGACTCTGAAGCAACGGATCCTGAGCCACAACCTCGGTCAGCTCCTTGTCAAATACATGCCAACCCTCAAAAACGGGATTGGCCGCCTTGTGTTTCAGGAACTCGGTGAGGATCACATATGACAACAAATGCCCCCCCGCTCCGGCCTGACGGGAAACGGTGACGAAGGGAAATCCATATTCGGGAAGATCCTCGAAGTCTCTCTTCTCCGCCAGGAATTGCTGGATCATTTTTAGGTGGTTCATGATTTTCTCTCCTACAAAGAGTATTGGCGGGAGTCAGGCTCCCGTCAATCGAAATTCTCCCTATTGCCTTCCGGATTCCTGCTGTGTATTCTCCCGCCATGCTTCAATCGTTGCGAGTTCGTAATCTGGCTCTGGTCGAGGATATTACCGTGGAGTTTCAGCCGGGACTGAATGTCATTACCGGCGAAACCGGCGCAGGTAAATCCGTCATCATCGGCGCTCTGGGGCTTCTGCTCGGGGAACGGGGCGATAAAAGCCTCATCCGAGCCGGTGCCGACCAATGTCTTGTCGAGGCAGTTTTTCAGCTGAATGATTCCGATGCCGTGGATGCCATTCTAGAGGAAGTTGGTCTTCCGCCTTGTGAGGGAAGGCAACTTCTGGTGCGGCGCACTCTGCTGGCGAACGGAACGGGCAAGAATTTCATCAATGATAGCACGACGACGCTCCAGGTGCTCAAGCGGATGGGGCAGCATTTGGTTGATATGCATGGTCCCTATGACCACCAATCCCTGCTGAATACAGATTTTCAGCTCGATATTCTGGATGCCTTCGGACACCTCTGGGATGCCCGTGAGACCTGCGAGAAGCTTTATTCCGGCTTGCGTGCGCTTCAACTTCAGCGAAAGGAGTTGGAGGGAGCCAATGAGCAGGAGGTCGCGCAGCAGATTGAATTACTGTCGTTTCAAGTGAAGGAAATTACGGATGCCGCTCCTGTGGAAGGGGAAGAGGACTCTCTCGTCAAGGAACAGGTTCAGGTGGCCAACGCCCAGCGGATTCTGGAATTGGCAGGCGGAATTCAAGCCTCGTTGATAGAGGGCGACACCTCCGCGTTCAACGGTATGGCGTTCGCCCAGAAAGGCCTGGCGGAACTGACCGGATTGATCGAAGCCGCCGCCGGGTGGAAGGAAGAGGCCCGCTCCATTACTGTTCAAATTCAGGAATTGGCAGGGGCGGTGGAGCATACCGTGCGCAACATTGAAGGAGATCCCGCACGCTTGCAGTGGCTTGAAGACCGGATGGCACTGTATCACCGGTTGAAGCGAAAGTACGGGGCCACGGCGAAGGAGATTCTGGAGCATGGCGAAAAGACAAAAAACCGGTTGCGTGACCTTGAAAGCCGCGGAGAACGGCTTCAGGAACTCGATCAGGCCGTGGTGGCCGCATTGGATAAGGTCGATCAGGCGGGCGGTAAACTGGGTAAGGCCAGACGTCAGGCGGCCGCAAAACTTGCCAAAACCATTACTGCCGAACTGAGCGATCTGGGGTTCCCTCACGGGGCCTTTGCCGTTGATCTGCAGGCGTCTGAGCCCGGCCCCTCGGGACTTGATGCGATTGAGTTCACCTTCGCCCCGAACGCCGGGGAACCTGTCTGCCCCTTGAGGGCAATTGCGTCCAGCGGCGAAATTTCACGGGTGATGCTGGCCGTCAAGGCCGTTCTGGCGGATCATGACAGCATTCCGGTTCTGGTGTTTGATGAAATTGACGCCAATGTTGGCGGTGCCATGGGAACCGCCATCGGAACCAAGCTCGATACCGTTGGTCGTCATCACCAGGTTTTGTGCATCACCCATCTCCCCCAGGTTGCCGTGTTCGGGAAGACCCATTTTGCGGTAGTTAAGGAAGTGGTCAATGGCCGAACCCGAACGCTGATCTCCTGCCTGGAAAAAGATCAGCGTATCGAGGAAGTGGCTCGTATGCTCGGTGGCCGCGATCTCACCAGCGTGACCCTGAAGCATGCGAAGGAAATGCTGAAGAAAAACGGTTAGTTGCCGGTTGAGGCACGTTCAACGGTGCTGAATACCAGAGTGGCTTTGGCCACTCGGCCCTCGGTAGGGGCCGCAAACAGGGTGCATTCAATGAGTGTCCAGGGTGGATTGGCTGAGGCCCCTGAGTCAAGAAGCTTGCCTAGATCACTCCCTGCGATATCGTTAAATTCAACGCTGACTTTTTTTACGTTCCATCCTGAAACAGACGGGGTGATGTCGGTGCTCAAGAGTCTTATGGGTTGGGCGGGCAATGTTGTGCGCACCAGCGTCTCGAGCGGAACTGGTCTGGCGGGGTACTGGACAGTGGCCTTCAAAAGAGAGTGATACCGGTTCGCCTGAGTCCGCATTCCAGTCAGTTCCCGGATGTCATTGGTCTTTTTTGACAGGATTTCCAGGGTTCGACTGATTCTGTTGAGTGAATTTATGGTCAGGATGAGGCCTGCCAACAGGGAAAGTCCGGCGGCGCTCCACAGGATGGCGAGGGGTGTGTTACTTTTTTTCACGGCGCCGCTCCATCCCGATTACAAAAGCCGGGCGTTCTTCGCCTTGCGGCTGCACTTTACGTTCAATGCTTGTCGTCCATCCCGTTCCGTTCAGTCCTTGCGCCAGTTTGCTGCCTTGCTCGAATTTCGGAACCAGTCCATGAATGACACCGTTTTTCCGGCTCAGGGTGAGTGTTTCGAGAGTCAGGCCTTCCTCTGTTGCCAGGGCGAGAATGGTTTTCAAGGTGTCTCGCAGGGGGACGTCAACGGCGGCAAGAAACGGCTCCATGGTCTGGGTCTGCTGCTCCATAATGCGCCGGGCGGCAAGGACTTCCTGCCCTGCCGGAAGCCCGCGGGGTGAGCCGGTAACCTCTCCTGCCAGAGTTTTGAGCAAGGCTTGTGTTTCGGTTATCCGGTGCTGTGTTGAAACCAGCCAGACGATGTTGACGAGGCAGAGAAGCAGGCCGGCCGCTAGACAGGCTCTTCCCCACAGAGTGGGTAGTCTTTCCTGGCGCCGGGCCAACTCTGGATGAAGATGCCGGCCACTTCGCAGATTGCATGAAGTTGGACCCGGAATCAGCGCCCTGCCTGCCAGTGCGCGGGCGAGAAAGGTTTCGGGTTCGCGGACGATTTTGGTGCTTCCGGGCCAGCGAGTGGCGAGCGATGCGTAAAGGGATTCAGCCGTGTCACGGGTAGCTCCCGGGCCGGTCCAGAAAAACTGGATTGCGGTGAGTGCTGTAGGAAAATGGGATTTCAAGAAGCGGTGAATCGATTCGATCTCCGGCTGTCGCAGGCTGAGTGCTCCCAGGAATACGGCGGACTGCCCCGCCACCAGTGTGATTCGATCCGAGCCGAGATAGATCATGACGCGTGGAGAGGCTTCATCGCGAACCGGGGGGTATTCGCTGAGGCCCTGATGCCAGAGCGCGATGGATTCCTGGTCTAGAAGATGGGGATCCATGCCTGCCAGAGCGAGCCCTGCGAGTTTTCTCTCAATATCCTCGCGGCGGGCGCCGGCCACAAGGCCCCTGGTTCCCGTACGGTCATCAGTAGGCATTGTTCCCAGCAATGCAACTTCACAGTCTTCAACGGAAAAAGGAAGTTGGACGTCCAGAAGCGAATGAAAGACGGTTGCCGCCTTCCGGGCGGAGGCGATTGGGGCGGTGAGCCAGCGCGTGAAGCTTTCTCGCTGAAAGAAACAGGCCGCAAGCACGGTGCGGGGGGCAGGAATGGTGGCCTCTTTGGCATCGGCATTTGAAAACGATAGGGATCGGCCGCGGCGGACGGCTTTGACGATAATGGGGTGACCGCCGTTTTCATCGATGCCGTAGGCGGTGCGCGCCCAGCCGGTTGGGGTCGGGGAATTCATATCACGAGGGCTCCACCCAGACCAGAATGCGGATTGTGCCGGAGGGCAGGCGGCAGGCAAGGCCGCGCGAGAGGAATGACTTTGCTCCCGATGACGACCGGGTTTTCACGGAAAAAAACTGTCCGAAAACAGGGACATCCTGTCGTTGGAGCGGGGGGGGGAGTGCGTCCCGCAGGAGTCCCTGCAAGGTGGTTCGAGAGAGGATTCCCGAGGGGGACTGTGTTTCGAACGTCTGGCATTCGGAAGAGGCGGTGCCCGCTTTCATGCCGTTTCGCATGGCAACCCAGGCAGAGTCGAGTGCGGCCGCGCGAAGGGCAAGCCGGGTTTGGCGTTCATCGCCAACCCGAAGGGCCATACGTGTGGATATCAGGGATTGCACCACCGCGCCGGACAGGAGTGCCAGCAGGAGTATCACCATCAGTAATGCAAACCCATTTTGGTTTCGAGCGCCCGTCTTCATGGAGTGCGGTTTTACTTTAAAAGCAGGGGCAAGTCAAATTGACCTTGCCCGTCCACCGGAGAGGTTCAGTCTTGTTCTGGTGTGTCAGTCGTGGCAAAGTACCGGCCATGTCTCCAGCCTTTCAGCCTCCGCCTCTCCCGCCCGGCGTTGCCCGCCGGCCGCCTGCTTTTTCTCCGATGCTTTTGTCAGCACTGGTCTACCCCGGGGCGGGACAGTTGATGCAGAAGCGCTGGGGCGTAGGGGTTGGCTTTGCGTTGGTATTCACTGTGCCCATGGTGAGATTTGTAGTGGAGGTATTCCGGGTTTTGAGCGCCTATTATTCCTTTATGGTGGATTTCAAGGGAGCAACAGGTGTTGCACCCGGTGCTGCGGCAATCGTAATGCCATTTTTTCTGTCGCTGGTCATTTATATTGCCGGGTTGGTGGATACGGCCGTGGCCGATTATCGGATCCGGATAAAGTCCCGTCCTCAGTCTACTTTTTGACCGTGTCCGTGGTCGCAATCCAGAGTGAAACTGTGGCGTAAACTTCCGCCCAGAGCTGCTGGGCCGCAAGGACCGCATCCCAACCGAAGGCGATCATCAGGGCGGCCATGGTGGATCTCAGAATCATCTGGTCAGCCTGGATGAAAAGGTAATACAGCGAATAACCTGGAATAATCAGGCACAAAATGCCGTAAAAGGAGTCATCCCCGAAGGCGTAACAGACGACCGTGATGTGGAGAAACAGAAGTACCCATACGCCGCCAGAGATCAACGCGCTCAGGATGTCGTCCTGAAGCGCCCCGGGCCAGTACCGTAACCAGGATAGAATCAGGGACAGGACGATGAAAAGGAGCCAGGGAAGAACTTTTGCCTCAAAGACGGTAGCCTGGCGCTTCTTGATCTTTTTTTTCGCTTTAGGGAGATATTGACGGACATCATTCTGTTCTGGCGTCTTGAACAGGCTTTTCTTTTTCTTCCCGTCCTTTGGCG
>JBAXMJ010000049.1:0-17674 GCA_037134355.1 bacterium
GGCTTGCCATTGATGGACTGCTCACCACTGCCGTCTAGGGTCGCCGCGCCGGAATTGATCAGGTGGATCAACCCGTTGGCCGCCGGTCCAGTCAACTTCATCCCGGTCACGCGTTTGACTGCATCAGGACTCCAGAAGGTGCGCACATCGGCGAAAATCTGGGCCGTATTGGTTAACAGATAACCGAACAGCATGCACACGCCGTTCAGGCTGTCGTTCTCGGTCGCGAACACCATCGGAGCGCGAATACCGTTCCAGTCAAAGGACGAGGTCAGCATGGCCTCCATGAAGTCCCCGTTCGGGAAATGGTCGGTCCACTGCCGCTGACCTTGGAATCCGCCGGCGATGGCGTTGTGCCCGAGCGCTTCCTCACCGAAGCCCAGTTGCGCGAGGCGGGGATTGCCATGCATCAGGTCGCGGGCGATCATGGTCATCTTGACCACGGTCTCCCATTCCCAATCCTTGCGCTTGGAATCGTGGGGAGTACGGTTGACATTTTCACCCTCCTTGCAGTTCTTCCGGGTCCATGCCAAGGCCTTTTCAAACTCTTTGGGATCGTAGATCTTTTCCTCGATACGGCGGGTCAACTCACTCATGTCCACACATTCGACGCGCATCCCGAGAAATTCCTCAAAGAAGGGCTGATCCACGATCGACCCGGCAATGCCCATGGAGACGCCCCCCAGAGAGAGGTACGATTTTCCACGCATGGCGGCCACGGCCAGACCGGCCTTCGCGAAACGCAGAAGCTTCTCCTGCACATCGGAGGGAATCGTGGTGTCGCCCTTGTCCTGGACGTCACGTCCGTAAATCCCAAAGGCGGGAAGCCCCTTCTGGTTGTGGCCCGCCAGACAGGCGGCCAGATACACCGCGCCGGGACGCTCGGTGCCGTTGAATCCCCACACGGCCTTGGGCATCGTGGGATCCATATCCATCGTCTCACTGCCATAGCACCAGCAGGGTGTCACGGTCAGCGACACGCCCACGCCCTCGCGACGAAACTTGTCCGCACAGGCGGCGGCTTCGGCCACCCCGCCAATGCAGGTATCCGCAATGACACACTGTACCGGCTTGCCGTCCGGCTGCTTCAGATTAGCCGTCAGGAATTTGACCGCCGTCTCGGCCATGGTCATGACCTGTTTTTCAAGCGACTCGCGAACACCCATACGCCGCCCGTCAATCGTGGGACGAATGCCGATTTTTGGAAATCCACCGATCCATGCTGTCATTTGTACACTCTCCTTTAAAAGATTTGAGGAATCCTAGCATCCCGAAAATAAGTGGCAATTCATTTCATTGCCACCCCACGTCTTTCAGGAAGGGGTGTTATGGTTTCGCCTTTTTCGGGTTGTATCCATACTCGCCCAGGATTTTGACAAGCTGGTCGGGTTTCACTCCGGCATAGACCTTCTCATCCACAATCATCACCGGTGCCAGCGCACAGGCACCGACACAGCGGGCCACATCAATCGAAAAGAGACCATCTGCGGAGGTTTCTCCCACCTTAATTCCAAGCAAGTCCTGCAGTTTGTCCAAGACCTTGCCAGCCCCCTTCACAAAACACGCCGTTCCCATGCAGAGCGAAACCCGGTGTTTTCCGCGCGGGGTAAAGTTGAAGAAATGGTAGAAGCTCGCCACTCCCGTTACCTTAGCCGAGGGGATCTGCATCAGTATGGACACTGCGTCCATATGTTCTTTGGCGAGAAACCCAAAGTGATCCTGAACCTTGTGCAACACCGAAATCAGATGGCTATTCGGATTTTTTTTCTTCGAACAGTCCTGAATATAGCGCACCACCGGCTCGGGCAGGACAGCCGTCGCCTTGTCTATTTCTTTTTGCAGCAGTTCGTTCCTCATTTCACACCTCGCGGGGTCTTGGGTTCATAATGGGTATGTAACAACTCATGGCACAGATGACTGTTGGGCGCGCCCAGGAAATTCTCATACAACAGCTCGATGGCCGGATTCTCATGCGATTTCCGAAGGGACTTGCTCCCGTCAATCGAGTAGAGCGCCTTGGCCCGCAATCGTCCTAGTTCCGGGTCCAACACATGCATACCGCGCGGCGGATACGGTTGCCCGCCGCCGGCCACGCAGCCGCCCGGACACGCCATGATCTCGATGATGTGGTACTGCTTCTCGCCGCTGGCCACGCGATCCAACAGGTTCTTCGCATTCTGGAGGCCATTGGCCACACCGATATTGATGGTTAGGCCGTCAATCTGGATCGATGTCTCTTTCACCCCTTCCACGCCCCGAACCGTCTCAAACTCGAGGGATTCCAGCTCCTTCCCGGTAATCTTCTCATAGGCCGTACGGAGCGCCGCCTCCATGACGCCGCCTGTGGCTCCGAAGATATCCGCCGCCCCTGAGGAAACTCCAAGCGGGGAATCAAAGGCACCGTCCTCAAGATTATGAAAATCTACGCCAAGACACTTCAGCATCCAAACCAGCTCACGGGTGGTCAGTACCGCATCAGTATAGGGCTTACCCCAGGGCGCCATGTGCTCGGGACGCTTCGCCTCGAACTTCTTAGCCGTACAGGGCATCACCGCCACCACAAAGATCTTCTCGGGATCCACCCCCATTTGCTGGGCGTAGTAGGTTTTAAGCAGCGTCGAGAGCATGCTCATCGGGGATTTGCAAGTGGAGGTCAGGGGAATCAGCTCCGGATAGAAGCGCTCCATGAAATTGACCCAACCCGGCGAACAGGATGTGATCAGCGGAAGCCGTTCCTTCTTCTGAACCCGGCTTAAAAATTCAGTAGACTCCTCGATGATCGTGAGATCGGCTCCGAAATTCGTGTCGAACACCTTATGAAAGCCGGCCATACGCAGCGCCGTGACCAGCTTTCCGGTTACCGGCGTGCCCGGCCGGAAACCGAATCCCTCGCCGATCGTCGCCCGGATCGCTGGCGCAGTGTGAACTACGACATGAAGATCCGGGTTAGACAAGGCCTCGAACACCGACTCTGTAGCATCCTGCTCCGTAAAGGCGGCTGTGGGGCAGACGTTGACGCACTGCCCGCAATGAATACAAACGGAATCAATCATCTTGCAGTCATGAGCCGGGGCCACAACATTATTGAACCCGCGATGTTGGACGCTCAGATTATGCACCCCCTGCACCTCATCACATACCCGCACACAGCGGCCACACAAGATGCACTTCTCGGGATTGCGATGCACCGGGGAAGACGTGTCCACCGGGAAGCGTTTACGTTCACCTTCGAACAGGCGTTCCCTCACCCCCAGGTCATACGCAAGCTTCTGCAACTCGCAGGTTCCGTTCCGGACGCACGCCTGGCAATCCTGGGGATGATTGTCCAGGATCAGCTCCACGACATCGCGACGGAGGCGCCGCAAGAGGGGCGAGGATGTCTTGACCTTCATACCCTCGGCCACCGGATACGAGCAGGAGGCCACCGGATTACGTTGCCCGTCGACCTCCACCACGCAGACCCGGCAGGCGCCAATCACGCTCAGGTCCGGGTGATAGCACAGGCTGGGAACATTGATATTGATTGAATCCGCCGCCTGGAGAATGGTGGTCTTTTCAGGCACCGTCACCTTGACGCCGTCAATCCACAGCGTAACTTTCTTTTCTATTGTCATGACTAGCTCCTCTTCACCGCATCAAACTTGCATGCCTCAAAACACTGCCCGCACTTGATACAGCGGGCCTGATCAATTTCATGAACTTCCTTCGGTTTCCCCGTGATGCAGGGAACGGGACACTTGCGCTTGCAAGCCCCGCAACCGATGCACTTCTCGGAAATGATCGAAAAGGTCAGGAGCCCCGCGCAGACACCTGCCGGACACCGCTTCTCGCGGATATGCGCCTCATATTCCTCCCGAAAATGCTTGATCGTGCTGATCACCGGATTCGGCGACGCCTGCCCCAGACCGCACAGCGAGGTTCGCTTGATCGTGTCTCCTAAACGAAGCAACTTATCGATATCGCCTTCAACACCCCGGCCAGAGGTGATGCGCTGAAGTATTTCCAACATGCGCTTGGTCCCCTCCCGGCACGGGGTACACTTGCCGCAGGACTCGTCCTGGGTGAAATCCAGGAAGAACCGGGCCACGTCAACCATGCAGGAATCTTCGTCGATGACGATCATGCCGCCGCTGCCCATCATTGAGCCGGCCGCCGTCAACGACTCGTAGTCCACCGGGGTGTCGAGGTACGATTCGGGCAGGCAACCACCCGCAGGGCCGCCCGTCTGGACCGCCTTAAATTTCTTACCGTCGCGGATCCCGCCGCCAACCCCGTACACCACATCGCGCAGCGTTGTGCCCATAGGCACTTCAACCAGGCCGGTGTTGCAGACTTTCCCGGCCAGGGCGAAGACCTTGGTTCCCTTGCTTTTCGCCGTACCGATGGACGAAAACCATTCCGGACCATCCAGGATCACCACAGGTATGTTGGCAAAGGTTTCAACATTGTTGATCACCGTAGGCTTGCCCCACAAGCCCGAGGCGGCGGGATACGGCGGACGGGGCCGCGGCATGCCGCGCTCCCCCTCGATCGACCGGATCAGGGCAGTTTCTTCGCCGCACACAAACGCACCCGCTCCAAGACGGATCTCGATGTCAAAATCCCAGTTCGTTCCGAAAATTCCGGTCCCGAGGAACCCCGCCTGACGGGCCGCCGCAATGGCAATCTCCAGCCGCTTGATGGCAAGGGGATACTCGGCCCGGATGTACACGTAACCCTGTCGGGCGCCGATCGCATAGCCTCCGATGATCATGCCTTCAATCACCGTATGGGGATCACCCTCGATGGTGCTGCGATCCATGAACGCACCGGGATCACCCTCGTCGGCGTTGCAGACGATGTACTTCTCCTCATTCTTCTGAGCGAGGGCGAAATTCCATTTGACCCCAGTGGGAAAACCGCCGCCGCCGCGCCCGCGCAGGCCCGACTTGGTGACCGTATTGACAACATCATTGGGCGTCATATCGGTGAGGACCTTCACGGCCGCCTGGTAGCCGCGAACCATGATATATTCATCCATGTCCTCGGGATCAATCACACCGCAGTTTCGCAGCGTCATACGCATCTGCTTGCCGAAAAAGTGGACATCATTGAAGACGGACGAGAACCTGTCTGTGAGTCTCGCGTCCCCCCAGAGCCGCTCCTCGCTGAAATCCGTATTCTGAGTACCCTCGTTGGGCATCGCCAGATCCTTCAGCGGAATCGCCTTCAAGATATGCGAATCGAACACCTTCTCCACCTTGTCCGGCGTCATGGCAATGTATTTCACAGGAGTGGTTCGCTGGCTAAACACCGTCACCACGGGCTCCATATCGCAGCGGCCGGTGCAACCCACCCGGCTCAGGGTGACATCCTTCAAGCCGTGCCGTTTGATCAATTCCTCGACCTTCTTAAACACATCCGGGGCCCCGGCCGCATTCTCACAAGTGGCGGATCCCACCGTGATACGAACCTTGGCGTTAAACTTCTCCCGGCGAAGTCGTTTTTCGGCCTTTTCACGCCGTTCAAGCAACTGCTCCATTGGATTACTCATCAGGCTTCCTTTCTAATCTTAATCAACTTTGCCTACCGACTCCTCACCGCATAGGCCAATTCCCTCAAACTCGACAAAACTCGGGTATCCACCACCGGTACCGCCGATGGCGTCCGGAGATGCGCGGTGGTCAGGTTCAGCAACCCGCGCACTCGCGACAAAATCAACTGGTCGGCCACAGCCTGTGCCGCCTCGTGTGGAACGGACAGGATGCCGATCTCCACTTTCTTCTCCGCCACCACGGCGACCAGGCTCGACATAGGCCGGACAATAAAATGTCCTACCTTTTTTCCTACAACGGCAGGGGAACTGTCAAACACGCCGACTATCTTGAAGCCCTGCCGCCCGAATCCCTCATGCAGGGCGAGGGCCCGACCCAGATTTCCGGCGCCGACCAGGATGCAAGTGATGTCACGATCCACCCCGAGAGTCCGGGCCAGGGCGGCTTCCAGCCCCGCCGTTGAATACCCGCGCTTGGAAACCCCTTGAAAATCGATGTGTGAAAGATCCTGACGCACCGTCGAACTCGTCAGGCCCAGCGTCTCGGCCAGTGACAAGGACGACACCCATTGCACCCCTTCCTGACGCAAGTATTGGGCCTGGGTCAGGTATTTCGGCATCCGCCGAACCACCGCCACAGGAATTTTCAAACTAGTGATGTCCTCTGTGTTCATAAAGGATCTTTTTTTTCAAAAAGAAAAGACGTTTACACCATCGCACTAAAGTCTGTCAAATGTTTAACGTTAAACTTTTAACATTCTTCGGGCGCGCCCTGAAATTATGATTATGACTGGGAGGGGGTTAACCCCGCTGCCGGGCTCCATATTTCGTATGGAGAAGGTGATGCGAGACCTTGCCCAGGGGTTCGCCCAGGAACTCCGCATAAATCTTGAGAACCTCAGGGTTCTCGTGCGATTTCCGGTGTTTCTTCCCCTCATCCTCACGGTAGATGGCGTTGATCCGCTTCTGCCTGACTTCGTTGGTCGTCTTACGTGGCTGGCCGCCCCCGCCGATACAGCCGCCGGGGCACGTCATGATTTCCACGAAGTGATACGACACTTCGCCCGCCTTGACTTTTTCCACCAACACTTTGGCATTGCTGAGGCTGGACGCCACCGCCACCTTGACGGTGACTCCCTCCAGGAAGGACCACGCCGGAAGCGTACCGGTGACTGTTACTTCCGCCTGTTTGATCCCGCTCAACCCCATCAGGGCCGGCACATGGAGATTCAAGAACGGCAACTCCCGTCCGGTGACCACCTCCCACACAGTCCGGAGCGCCGCTTCCATCACCCCTCCACTATTTGCGAAAATATCCGCCGCACCGGTTGAGGCACCCATCAGGGAATCCATCCCCTCTTCGGGAAGCGTATTGAAGTCGATGCCCGCCTCCTTGATCATCCGGCCTAGCTCACGGGTGGTGAGCGCCATATCCACATCCCGCACACCGCTGTCATTCATCTCAGGCCGCTCGGATTCGGACTTCTTGGCAAGGCATGGCATCACCGAAACCACAACGATGTCTTCCGCCTTCTTTCCGGTTTTCCCGGCCCAATAGGTCTTCGCCAGCGCGCCAAACATCTGCTGGGGCGACTTGCAGGAGGAAAGGTATGGCAGCATCTCCGGATAGAAATATTCCATGTAGCGGATCCAGCCGGGCGAACAACTGGTGAACTGAGGCAGGGCTACCGGCTTCTTATCCTTGACCGCCAGTGTCAGGCGGTGCAACAGCTCGTGCCCTTCTTCGATAATGGTCAGGTCGGCGGTGAAATTGGTATCAAACACCGCTGAAAAGCCGAGCCTCCTCAATGCCGCCACCATCTTACCCGTCACCAGGGTCCCGGGCTCCATTCCGAAACATTCCCCGAGTGAAGCGCGCACTGCCGGCGCCACCTGGACAACCACGGTTTTGGATTTGTCGTCCAGCGCCTTCCATACCTCCGCGATATGGCTTTTTTCGGTGATGGCCCCCACGGGACACACCGCCGCGCACTGTCCGCACTGGACACAGGCCACTGTGTCAAGATCCGCCCCGAACGCCGGACCGATCACCGTTTTGAAACCACGAAACTGAGGGAACAAGGCCCCCACGGACTGGATCTGCCCGCATACCGAAACGCACCGTCTGCACTTGATACACTTGCCATTGTCACGCACCACCCCGGGCGTGCTCGTATCCAACCCCGCTGCGGTTTTCATTCCCTCAAACCGGATCGCCTTGATGTCGAGTTCATGGGCCAGTGCCTGGAGTTCACAGTCGTTGTTGCGGTCACACACCTGGCAATCGCCATTGTGCTCGGATAACAACAACTCCACCACCGTCCGTCGCGCCTCGCGAACCCGTTTGGTGTGGGTTGATATCTTCATTCCGTCGAACACCGGCATGACGCAGGAGGCGGCGAGGGTTTTGGCCCCCTCCACTTCCACCACGCAAACACGACAGGCCCCGATGGCATGAATATCCTCCATATGACACAGCGTCGGAATCCGGACCCCAACCAATTTTGCCGCATTGAGAATCGAGGTTCCCTCGGGGACCTCCACACGAGTCCCGTCTATGGTCACTTTTGGCATGGCACACTCTCGCTTTCTTCCTTCGCCCTGTAATCGCACCGGAGGCATCGGCGGGCCTGTCGTACGGCCTCGGTCTCCGACCAGGATTGCTCCACTTCGTCAAAGTTATTTGTCCGCCGTTCCGCCGGCAACAGCACCAGCGCGCCGCGCGGATCCATCCGGGGATCTGCATCGGGATCAAACCCGGTCTCCACGACCGCTTCGCGCCGCCAGAAGGCGTGCGATTCACCCGTCAGGTACGCATCCATTCCAACAGCCGCACGTTCGCCGGACGCGACGGCCTCCACCACCGACGACGGACCCACGGCGGCATCGCCACCGGCAAAGAGCCAGGGAACGCTTGTTTTCCCAGTCAGGGCCTCCGCCATGATCTGGCTCTTGCCAATCAGTTCAACCGGAAGATCGCCAATCACCTTTTGGGCATCCAGTGTCTGGCCGATGGCCAGAATGACCTGGTCGGCATCCAACACCAGTTCCTCCCCGCTCCCTTCCGGGCGGCGACGGCCAGACCGGTCAAACTCGCCCAGTTTCATCCGGCGGCAACGCATCCCCGCAACGGCGCCGTTCTTGACAATGATTTCCTCTGGCGCGGTCAACGTCTGCAGGATAACCCCCTCCTGGCTGGCCTGCTCGATTTCCTCAGCATAAGCAGGCATTTCAGCTTCGGTTCGCCGGTATACAACCGTCACCCCGGCACCTAGGCGCAACGCAGTTCGAGCGGCGTCTATGGCCGCGTTTCCGCCACCGACTACGATCACCTTCTTGCCCACCTTGACAGACCCCCTGAGATTATATTCACGAAGGAAGGCAATGGATTCAACTACGCCCCGGGCGTCACTGCCCGGCATCTCCACGCGGACCCCATCCGGCGCACCAACCGCCACAAAGACGGCGTCATAGCCCAGCATCTTGAGTGACTCCAGGGTGAAGTCGCGCCCGAGTTTCTTGCCGGTCTTGATCTCCACCCCCATCCGCTCAATCATCCGGATTTCCCGCGCCAGCAACTCGCGCGGTAACCGGTAGGCCGGGATGGTCTGTACCAGCATGCCCCCGGGACGCGGTTCCGCCTCGAAGACCTTCGGCTGATATCCCAATCGGGCCAGGAAATAGGCGCAGGACAAGCCTGCCGGACCAGCGCCGATGATGGCCACCTTGCGCCGCGCATTCTCCTTGTTGTCTCTCACAGCGGGAATCAGGGGCTTGAGCTCCTGATCCACCATGTAGCGCTTGATGCCCCGGATCGAAACGGCGTCATCGAGCGAGGCCCGGCGGCACTTATCCTCACAGGTATGGAAACAGACCCTGGCGCAAACCGAAGCAAACGGATTACGCTCGCGATGCAGTTTTAACGCTTCGGAATATCGTTTCTCGCCGACCAGCGACACAAATCCCGGAACATCCACATGGGCGGGACAGGCGCTCTGGCAGGGGGCCCGAACCAGCCCAGGGCAAATCCCGGCCTCGCAATGCTTCTGCCGGATATGAGCCTCGTATTCGTGACGGAAATGCCGGATCGTCGAAAGAACCGGGTTGGCGGCCGTCTGACCTAGTCCGCACAAAGCCGTGTCACGGATCTGGTGTCCCAGTGAGATCAGGCGATCGATATCCTCCATCTCCCCATGACCCTCACAAATCCGGTCAAGAATCTCAAGCATCCGCTTGGTGCCCACGCGGCAGGGCACGCACTTTCCACACGACTCATCCTGCACAAAATCCAGAAAATAGCGGGCCACATCCACCATGCAGGTGTCCTCATCCATGACGATCAAGCCACCGGATCCCATAATCGCGCCAAGTTCCGACAGGGATTCATAGTCCACCGGCACATTGAGGTGCTGGCGAGGGATACAGCCGCCTGAGGGTCCGCCGATCTGGGCAGCCTTGAATTTCTTACCGTTGGGAATGCCGCCCCCGATATCGTAGATGATCTCGCCGAGCGGAGTTCCCACCGGCACTTCCACAAGCCCCGTCATCGTCACGGCACCAGCCAACGCGAACACCTTGGTTCCCTTGCTTTTCTCGGTTCCGAACGAAGCAAACCAGTCTGCCCCGCGATTGATGATGGCGGGAATGGAGGCATAGGTTTCCACATTGTTCAAAACGCTTGGCTTTCCCCAGAGTCCCTTGTTCGCCGGGAAAGGGGGGCGCGGACGCGGCTCGCCGCGCTGTCCTTCGATCGACGTCATGAGGGCGGTTTCCTCGCCGCAGACAAAAGCCCCCGCACCCATGCGGATTTCGAGGTCAAAATTAAAATCCGCCCCCAAAATGGCAGTCCCCAGGAATCCAGACTCCCGGGCGCTTTCAATGGCTTTGTTCAACCGTTCCACCGCCAGCGGATATTCCGCACGGCAATACACGAACCCCTTTGAGGCGCCCACCGCATAGGCTCCGATAACCATGGCCTCGATCACGCTGTGGGGGTCGCCCTCCAGCACGCTGCGATCCATGAACGCACCGGGATCGCCCTCATCGGCGTTGCAGAGCATATACTTCTCATCGCCCGCCGCCTTGCGGGTCAAGCTCCACTTCATCCACGTCGGGAACCCCGCCCCGCCCCGTCCGCGCAGGCCGGATTTTTTGATGATCTCAATGACCTCGTCAGGCTTCATCGCGGTCAGAACCTTGGCCAACGCCAGATACCCGTCGCGCCCGATATACTCCTCAATGCTGAGGGGATCGATGATGCCGCAATTGCGCAGGACGATCTTGGTCTGCTTGTTCAGGAACTCGATGTCCTTCATGGCCGGAACGGGAGTTTTGGAGGGCTCCTTCTTATGGACAAACTCCTCCACAATCTTCCCTTTCTTCAGGTGTTCGCGGGCAATTCGGACCGCGCTCTTCGGCGTGAGATTCTCGTAAAATGTTCCTTCGGGATAGACAACGACCACAGGCCCCACCGCACAGGGACCCAGACACCCCGTAGCAAATACCTTTACTTGGGACGCCAGGCCTAGTCGCTTGATTTCCTGTTCCATCGCGGCCTTGACATCGAGAGCGCCCGACGCAATGCACCCGCCGCCGGTACAGACGAGGACATGGTGCTTAATCTTTCCCGAGGGTGCCTTGTCGCCGGTCTGAATCCGGCTCTCGACTTTGATTTTGTATTCAGCCGCCAAAACCTTCAGGGCGGCCGGGGTTGGGATCTTCCTGTGTGCTGTCATGATTTCGCCCTCTTATGCGTGGCCGCCTTGACCCGGGAGACTTTCCTGTAGGAATTGATGATCTCATGCACCTTCGCGGATTTGACCCGCTGGTGGACATCGTCATTCACAGTGATAGCAGGAGCCAGTCCACAGGCGCCGAAACAACGGGCCACCTCCAGCGAAAATAATTTGTCGGGCGTGGTTTGACCCACATCAATGCCAAGATGCTTCTTGATGGCCTCAAGAACCTGTTTTCCCCCGCGGACATAGCACGCCGTTCCCAGACAAACCCGAACGAGATTGCGCCCCCGTGGAACGGTGGAAAAAAATGAGTAAAACCCGACCACTCCTGCCACTTCACTGTAGGATTTATCCAGGCCGAGACTGATCCGCTTAAGGGCCACTTCCGGAAGGTAGCCGAACAACCCCTGGGCAATCTGGAGCACAGGAATCAATGCCCCGGGCTTTTCACGATAGTCCTTGATGACGGCATCCAGGCGTTTGAGACATTTGACTTCATCAACCTGCTTTTGACAGTCACACAGACGGTTAGATTCTGCCATCGTCATGCTCCTTGACTATTCGTTAAGAAATTAACGGTATGAGTGGATATTTATATTCCTCCCCATGGTTAATGTCCATGAAAAATCAGGAAACGAGGTAATGGGTCACTCATGAGGGCATCGCTGTAGTAGCCGCCGTGTCGGCGGCACTCTTTGCACACTACCGGCGAGGACGCCGGTTACTACAAGTCCTTCGGTCCTTTTACTTACCCCCTCGTCAGTGACCCATTACGAAACGAGGGGACATCTACCCCAAATGAGTCAGTGCCCGGAATGCCTCATGCCGCTGTTCAATATCGCTTCGCGACAATTTTTGGAGGCGGGCCAGGCTGAAATCCTCCACGCCGAAGGACGCCACGACGCTACCGTAACTCATAGCTTTACGGATGGCCGCCTCACTCACATCCCCGCGCTCGCTCAAGGCCCCCATGAATCCGCCGGCAAAGGTATCCCCGGCACCAGTAGGATCATGTACCACTTCCAGCGGATAGGCGTGCACAATGAAAATCCCTGATTTCGAGAACAGCATCGCCCCGTGTTCACCCTTCTTGATGATGACATACTTGGGTCCGCAACCCAGGATCATCCGGGCCGCCTTGATCAGGTTGTTCTCGCCGGACAACAGTCGCGCCTCGGATTCGTTAAGCGTCAGCAGATCGACCGCGCTGATGACCTCCATCAGAGGCTTTCGGGCAATATTGATCCAGAGATCCATCGTGTCAGCCACGACGAACTTGGGTGACTTGACCTGGGATAGGACATGAAGCTGCAGTTCGGGCGAAATATTGGCCAAAAACAGAAACGGCGCACGGGTGTAGTCTTCAGGAAGTTCAGGCATGAATGTCCCAAGGACGTTGAGATCCGTCGCGAGGGTTCGGCGGTTATTCATGTCCTGCTCATAAACGCCGGACCACCGGAAGGTTTTCCCCGAGGCCTTTTGTAACCCCTTTAGATCAATCCCGAACTGACGGTAGACGTCCACGCAAGGCTCCGGAAAATCCGCGCCGACCACCCCCACCATTCCGGTGGTGGCGAAAAACGAGGCCCCGGCGCAGGCATAGCTAACCGAGCCGCCCAGAATCTCCGATTTCCGGGCATGCGGAGTTTCAATGGTATCCAACCCGATTGACCCGACCACGACTAACTGAACCGGCTTCATTCCTTTGTCTCCTGTTTTCTTCCGTTCTGGGGAAAGGACTCGTGAATCGACTGAACCTCTTCAGCCGGATAATCCAGAATCCGCCCATCCTCCAGACGCACCTTCACCCGCTGCCGCATGACATCCTTGTCCCAAACACACCCGCAGCCATCCCCACACCGAACGGAAGCACCGTCACGGGGAAGGGTCTCCCCCATCTGCCGATAACTGTCGAACTCGTATTTCAGGCAACACTTCAACCGTCCGCACATTCCGCTGATCGTGTTCGGATTGAGCGTCAGCCGCTGGGTCTTGGCCATTTTAACGCTCACCCCTTCGAAATCCTTAAGCCATGACTTGCAGCAGATCGACCGCCCACAGACTCCCATGCCGCCCACCAACCGGGCGACATCCCGGACGCCAAGGAATTTCATCTCGATATGCGTCTGTAATTCACCTGCCAATGCCCTGACAAATTCGGTATACTCGATACGCTCCTCCGCCGTAAACGTCACGTGGAGAATAGACCGGTCAAAACTGTACCGCACATGAAGCAGGCGCAGAGGAAGTTTTTGCTCCTCAACCCGTTTATGTACCGTTTTGGAGGCCATGCGCCCGGCCAATGAATTTTCCCGCGCCCGGGCCTGATCTTGCAAGGTCGCCCGGCGCAGGACAACCGGTGCCGCACTGCGCTGCGGGAGGGCCCCTTCCTGATCCACCAACTGCACAACCTGCCCGAATTCAGGCACCCGCTGACACTCCACCACGCAAAAATCACCCCGATGAATGGCTAATTCAGCCGGACTCACGGCCTGAATCAGCGAATCATCTTCAAGATGAATGGTAACGGAACGATACACGAATTCGATAATACAGAATCCAGAATCCAGAATCCAGAATAATGCAGTGAAAATTGTAATGGGTCACTCATGAGGGCATCGCTGTAGTAGCCGCCGTGTCGGCGGCACTCTTTGCGCACTACCGGCGAGGACGCCGGTTACTACAAGTCCTTCGGTCCTTTTACTTACCACCTCGTCAGTGACCCATTACTGAAAATTCAGGCGTTTCGACACGGGTTTCACACTCCTCATTCTGAATTCTGGATTCTGGCTTCTGGATTCCTTCTTCCTGCCCTTCAACCACTCAGACGGCTCATGGCTGCGGCGACAATGTGCTCGGAGGATAAATTGCGGTCATACTGGCGCTGCATATCCTCAATCACCCGCACGTTCGCCAGAGCATCAGCATACGGGATTCGCCGGGCGAGGTCGGCAATCAAACCGGCCTGTTCAGGATGGCGTAATGACGCCGCATCAGCGCCACACCCCATGACCAGTAGATCCCGATACCAGAACAGCATCGTCCGGAGGACCATGGATCGTAGACCCCGGAACCGCGCCTCGGTCCGGGCTGAAAGCACATCCTCGTCACCCTTGGGGCTTTTCCGGTCATCCGGATTGCGCATCGATTCCTGTTCCTCGCGAAACCTGACGGTCTCCTCCTTCTCGATCGTCTTCTTGAGATTCGCAAGCAGGGCGTCAAGTTTTTTGGCACGCCCCATACGGCCAGACAGGCTGTTTTCGCAAGGAGCTGACAAAATCCCAAGTAACTCAGACTGCCATGGATCCGGAAGCCGTTCCGCCTCCGTGGACAAGACGATCCGCTGGCAGCGGGAGAGAATGGTAGGCATGATGGCCTGAGGGGAGTCCGACAAGAGGAAATAGATACAGCGGGGCGGCGGCTCCTCAAGCGTCTTCAGGAAGGCATTGGAGGCCTCCTCACCCGCCCGGTCGGCCCCGGCCAGAACAACGGCCTTCCAGCCCCCGCTATACGAAGTCTGGTAGATGACCTGCAGCAAATCCCGGATGCGGTCAATCCCCACCACGCGTGATTTTTTCTCCGGCTCGATCCAGACCACATCCACATGCCGGTGCTCCCGGATCTGGATACAGGCGGAACACTCGCCGCACGGCTTCATCATGCCCTGGCAGAAAAGTCGCATCAAAGCCTGCTCGGCAAACGGCATCCCCTCCTCGCGGATATTCCCCACCACGAGATAAGCCTGCGCCACCCGCCCCGCCTGCAAGGCGGCATCGAAGGAGGATAAGGCGCCTGATAGTGTGCTTTCTGTGGACATGGTAATAACTCAGGAATCCAGAATCCAGAATCCAGAATTCAGAATAATACAGTGAACAGCGGATCCTTTGGTCGAAATGTTCACTGTTCGCATTCTGGCTTCTGGCTCCTGGATTCTGGATTCCTGGATTTTTTCCTCCTCATTCTGGATTCTGAATTCTGGATTCTGGATTCAATATTTGCACTTGTTTCCAGATATCAGCAGCTACATCATCCTTCTCCCTCTTCACATTCACCACCTTGATGCGGTCGGGCCAGCGTTGGGCCAGAGCCAGAAAGCCGGCACGAACCCGCTCGTGAAAGTCGGTCGCCTCCCGCTCAATCCGGTCGCTGGTGGTGTTCATGGCCAGGTTCCGTTGCTCCAGACGCTCCCGCCCTGCCTGGACATCAATATCCATGAGGATCGTCAGATCCGGAATGCATTCCCCCATGGCCTGACCGTTCAGCAGGAGGATCGTCTCAATATCAAATCCCCGGCCATACCCCTGATAGGCCGTGGTGGAGTCGGCAAACCGGTCGCACAACACCCATACGCCCCTCTTCAATGCAGGAAGGATAACTGTTCTGACCAACTGGGCACGACTGGCCTCGAACAGCAGTAATTCCGCCTCTGGGCAGACCATTTCTCCCGTGTGTTCATGCTGTAAGATACCACGGATCGCCTCCCCCGTCGGCGTCCCACCCGGTTCCCGGGTCAGCAACACCTCATGCCCCAGCGATTTCAATCGCTCGGCAAGCCGCTTGATATGGGTCGACTTCCCGCCGCCTTCGGGCCCTTCGAATGTTATGAATTTTCCAACCATCATCATTCCTGTTTCCACAAGGGTTCAGGGTTCGGGGTTCAGGAGGGAAATTCCTGAATCCTGAACCCTGACCCCTATCTTCTTTTCAATTTCGGCCCTTGCGGGGTGTCCTGGATGATCCAGCCCAGGGTGGCCAATTCATTCCGCACACGATCGGCCTCGGCCCAGTTCTTTGTCTGACGCGCCTGCTGACGAAGTTCCAGAAGATTCAGAGCTTCAGCCGGAACAGCGTCGAGGGGTTTCTCCAGAAAACCCAGCACCCGGTCAAAACGGGCCAGCAGCCCCTTCACGGCGGCCGCCTGCTCCGGCGACAGGGACTGGCTATTCATCGCTTTGTTCCCAGCATGAACCATGTCGAAAAGTGCGCCGAGGGACTCGGAGATATTGAGGTCTTCAGAAATGCCGACATCGAATTTCTGTCGGGCAAGTTCGGCCCAGTCTGAAAGAATGCCGCCGCCACGGAGGTCGGCGGCCACCGTCGAGAGCCGATCCTGAAACTCATCAAGTCGCTGAAGGGCGCTGCGGGCGGCGTCAAGGGCATCGAACGAGAAGTTCAGTGACTGGCGATAGTGGCCTGCCATCAGAACATAGCGGATCTCGCGTCCGGTGTAGCCGCGGGACATGACATCGCGCAAAGTGTAAAAATTCCCAAGCGATTTTGACATCTTCCGGCCATCTACAACCAGGTGCGCACAATGCATCCAGTAACGCACGAACGGCTTTCCTGTGGCCGCCTCACTCTGGGCGATCTCGTCCTCGTGGTGTGGAAAGATGTTATCCACCCCACCGGTATGCAGGTCGAAACTTTCGCCCAGATATTTTGTAGCCATGGCCGAACATTCAATATGCCAACCCGGCCGGCCTCGCCCCCAGGGAGAATCCCAGACCACCGCGCCATCCTTTTCATCCCACGCCTTCCAGAGGGCAAAATCGGCGACATTCTCCTTTTCGTACTCGTCATGCTGAACACGGGCACCGGGGCGCATTCCCGCCATGTCGAGATGGGCCAGCTTCCCATAGGAGGGAAAACTGGACACGCTGAAGTAGACCGAGCCGTCCTCTGACTGGTAGGCGTGCTTCTTGTCCATGAGTTTCCGGATGATGGCAATCATTTCTGGGACATGATCCGTGGCGGCGGGATAATGTTCCGCAGGCTCCACATTCAGAATTTTTAAGTCCTCGAAGAAGGCGGTCTTAAACGTCCGGGTAAACGCATCCAGGGAAATTCCAGCCTTGTTCGCCCCGGCGATGGTCTTGTCATCCACATCCGTCAGGTTCATCACCTGAATGATCTCGTGGCCGAAATACTTGATGCTGCGACGGAGCAGATCCTCGAAGAGATAAGCCCTGAAATTCCCGATATGGGCGTAGTTGTAGACCGTCGGCCCGCAGGTATAAAGCCGGATCCTGTTCCCTTCAAGCGGAACCAGTTCCTCAAGCTGCTGCGTCAATGTGTTGTGAATTTTCATGGGCAGGCGGGAAGATTACAGGATTCAGGATCCAGAATCCAGAAGGGAAAACAGGGGAATATCATGTGATTCTTCCGTCTTGTCCCCTACTCCCTCTCCCCTTCTTGTCCTTCGTAGCCTCGGCGAAGTAGGAGAGGGAGAGGGTCGGGGTGAGGGGGTTCTGGCGATCAGGCCTGAAGAGAAAAGCGTTCACTCCCATGTCACAGCAAAGGCTCCGGAAACCCCTCACCCTAGCCCTCTCCCTCAAGGCTGATCTTTACCCACATCTTTTACATGCACAGGGTGGCGGGATCATTTTTGATGATTACCGCGACC
>JBAXMJ010000050.1:0-17549 GCA_037134355.1 bacterium
ACGGATATTCCACTTTTGCTCGCTACAACTGTCCACTTTTGAAATTCCCGCGACACCAGCGCTGTCATGGGTCACTCATAAGTGGCATGCTGTAGTAGCCGCCGTGTCGGCGGCACTCTTCCGGCTCTACCGGCGAGGACGCCGGTTACTACAGGGGGAGTGACACCCCTCATGACCCATTACCCTGCACTTGACCCTTCGGGAATGATGAGGCAGTATACATCAGGCGTTTCGCAAAACTCAAAAACAAAGGAGCGTTACACAATGACAACCAGGACACTTTTCCGGAACCTACTGACCATCGGCGCTATCACAAGCCTGGCACTCCCCTCTATGGCTCAAATGATCGGCCTCCCCCTGCTTGACACGGCCGGCACCCGCGATCCGGGAAACCTTGAGGCCACTCCCGGGATCGCCCTAGGTGATGATATGAATTTCCTGGGCGCTCGCGCCACCATCACCATCCTGGATGAACTACGAGGATTTATTGACCTTGGCCGCCTGGACACCCGCAACAAGGGCGACAACCTGGCCTTGCAGCTGGGTGGACTGTACAGTCTCCCGATGGCCGATTTTTGCGACACCGCCGTCCGAGGTACCTTCTACTACTCCAATACCGACTTTCTGGACATTATGGGCGGGAACGTCATGTTGATGGGCAGTGACGAGACGCTGCTCGACGACCTGTATGCTTATGGCGGACTGGGCATTGACGTATCGCAGAAGAAAATCTATTTCGACAGTCATTCAGAAATCAATCCCGCGATATCGGCAGGACTGACCTACAAAATCACGGAAAATTTCTGGGCTTTTCTGGAAGGTGACTATGTGGACGGTTGGTACTTGTCCACGGGGTTAAGCATCCGCTGAAAAAAGTCCGGAAGCTCGCTTGACACATCGCCATCGGACGGGCATTATCCGTCCCTTCTTTCTGGGGGCGTTTAGCTCAGCTGGTTAGAGCGCTTGCCTCACATGCAAGAGGTCACAGGTTCGAGTCCTGTAACGCCCACCACCCCCACCCCATTGAAAATCAAGGGGTTACAACTTTCCAGAAATCACCAGTCCCAAGCCTCGACAAGATAAAACCCACAAAATTCTTCATCCTTGCTCCATTGATATTGCCTTACACTGGCACCGGAGGCTTGCGCTCACCGAACCGTTGTGCCAACTTGAGGGTCGCTTCCAGGGGCTGAACCCCTTCAGAGGCCCCCCGGACGCGACAAACTGGCGGCCGCACAGCAACTCCCCAACCCAGCGGCCTCCATCTCATCCCAGCCCTCATGGAACCCATACAACATCCCCGCGCAAAAAGCGTCCCCCGCCCCGGCAGGCAATCCACCTGCTTCACACGGTCCACAATCCAGTTCCCGGCCGCTGTAATGCCCACACACTGCGTCATGGTGGACCTCCCCTTAATCGCTCACCAGTTTCACGAAGGCGGGGGCATCCTCATCAATCCTGCTGAACCGCCCCACTCGCTTATCCTCGAAGTAGTTGTCATGGGCGTCATCGTTCGCGGTGGAGACTTCGCCCACGATGGCATACTCAGAATCGGCCCAGAAGGCGTGCAGAATGCCCTTGGTCAGAGTGACGCGCTCACCGGATGAAAGCATCAGGGGTCTTCCCGCTGGAATATCACGCCATTCCCCGTTCACTTGTGCCCTGTTGAAATCGCGCAGCCCGAAATCGGCAACATCCCACCGGGGATGGGGTGGCAGTGCCCACCCATGCTGTTGGAATGCCGTTTGGGCTTCATTCACTACTCTGTTGATTTCTGATCGCTTCATTTTCACCTTTCTGCATTTTCTGGCAAAGATATTGTCATTCTCAAAATCGTTATCTTCGATAGTCAGGGCGCACAAAAGCTGCCTCCAAATCGCCACCGGGGACCAAATGTCGCAAATACGGCAAGGCATGTTCTATGCGCAACAGGCTCTCCGCATAGTGTGCCTGACACTCATCAAAGTACGAACCGTGGCCACCGAGGTTGAGGTCAACCGCTTCGCCCGCCATCTGACGATAGGCTTTCAGAATGCCGCTGTCGCCGTCTGGGACACTGTGGTTGGAAATGATGAATCCAAGCCCATCTGAATCCCCCCGGCTTTGAATGGTGTCACCGGTAATCGCCAGCCGCAGACCATTGAAGGACAGCAGATAGGCGGCGTGACAGTAACAATGCCCCGGCAGATGGATGGAACGGATGGCCGCGTCATGCCAGTGGTAAGGCTGATCCTCACTGAGCACATCGTCAACCGCGACGTGATCAAAGCCCAGGTTGTACCAAGGCAGAAGCGCAGGATACGGGTAATCCCAGGGCGCTTCCATGACTCGGGCCACCAGATCCCAGGCCCCTACCCTGCAGCCCGGATAGCGCTTCCGGAGTTCCGGCGCCATGTCATAGTGGTCACCATGGATATGGGTCACAAGAATCGTGTCAATGGTCTTCAGCCCGCACTCGCGCTCGAAGAGGTCAAGGTCACGATGGAAATCAGCCACCCGGGTCGGCGATTCAAAATCGCAGGGTCCCGGATCGAACATCAAACCCCTGCCCTGTTCGTCAATCAACAGGATGCAGTTGCCGAAATTACCGATTTGGTATACGCCCTGGTGAAGTTTCAGATACCGGCCCACCCCGGGATATTCGGGTTGCGGAACCGGCTTAAACGCCCCGCTCCGCCAACTAAGCGCGGCCTGATAGGACTCAATCGCCTCGGCCAGTTCCAAGGCTTCCTCAGGTCCTCTTTCAATGACAGGCCCGGTTGCCGGAAAATACCTTTGCACGGGACGTTGAGCCAACTCCCTCAACACAACGGGCAATGAGGCAATGGCCGTGCCACCATAATTGCTCTCAAGATCGTACACGTTGACCAGTTTGGCCGGATGACAAAGCAGGTCGCCGGTAAAGATGGCCAACGGCTTGCCATCCATTTCGAGAATGAACCCAACATGGTGCCGGCCATGTCCCGGCAGCGGGATCACCTCGAATACCAGATCCTGCCAGGTCAGCCGCTCGCCTTCACGAAATGTCCCGGCCACCTTCAGGGGCACTTCTGGTGGGAATACGGCAATACTGCCCGCAATGCCGTACTTTTCACGGCCCAATGTATTCATCCAGTCAGCGGGATTACCCCAAACCGTATGTGCCGACTTCTCATAAGCGGCGCGATCACTAGCCAGCTCACACAACTCAGCATGCACCCGAATACATGCGGCAGGAAACTGGTTGGCCTCCCGGCAATGCTCCGGCTGCACATGCGTGTGCAGGATCATTTCGGGTACGGGAAGCCCGCAACGCGCCAGCCAGCGCCCCATCTGCGCGCTTTGACAGTCAATCAGCAGGCTCCGCCCGTTACGTACCACCAGATGGCTCGAGGCTTCACCCACTAGGGAATAGATTCGCACATCAGACGCCAACTCAAACTCCGTCTTCATTTCATCCTCTCCTGTAGAGGTTGTCCGAGATGCCGGGCCAGAAAGTCCGCGATCTCGTCGAGTCTTTCCGGCAGGCTGAATTCGACCGTGCCATGTCCTGCACCGGCGATGATCCGCAACGTGCTCTCGACACCGGCATCCTGGAGCGCCTTGTGAAGTCTCTGGCTTTGGACCAGCGGCACGACGTCGTCCTGATCCCCGTGAATGGTGAAAAACGGAGCGCTTCGGCCATCCAGGTAATGAAGCGGACTGGCGCGTCGGGCCTGTGCCTGGTTTTGAGAGATCGGTCCGCCGAGCAACCGGTAAACCGGCGATTCCGCGGAATCCATCGAGGGTGAAAACGGTACGCCCCAATCCAGAAAGTCGACCGGTCCAAACCAGTTGACCACGCATTGCACCTCGCTCGATTGTTCGGGATGCTCACCAACATCAAAGTCACGAATCCGGCCGGTGGTGCCGAGGAGCGCCGCCAAATGTCCTCCAGCGGATTCACCCCAAACGCCAATCCGCGCGGGGTCGATCCCGTATTCCGCGGCATGGGCGCGAAGCCAGCGCACGGCGGACTTGCAATCCTCAAGCTGGGACGGAAAAACTGCTTCGTCGCTCAGTCGATAGCCGATACTGGCAACTGCATAGCCCCTCTCCGCAATGTGGCTCACCGGGCAGGGATATCTATTGCCGCATTCCCAAGCTCCCCCATGAATCCATAGAACCGCCGGCACCGGACCCCGAGCCTGACCAGGCAGATAAAGGTCCAGAGCCTGCCTAGGACTGCCTTCCTCCAGATAGGGGATGTCAGTAAGGCCTATTGTGACATGCCCCGGCGCGATGGCGGGTTCGGTTTGCGACAGTCGGGGTTGGCCGTCGTGCCAGGTGATTTCTGACGTTTTCATCGAATTATGTTATTAGAAAACTCTCGCCCGGGCGACATAATACAGCCGTAATCTCCTCTCGGTTCCAGATCCATTCAGCCTGTCCCAGAAGACTGTAGAGACCATAATGAATGAACAACCCGTATCGCCAATCCGGGAAACCATTCCTATTTTTGCGACACATTCACTATCATCATGCTCCACCAATATTGAATTCATGCACAGCCTCGACCATGGCCACCACATTTGCCACCGGCGTGCGAGCCTGGACATTGTGGATGGCGTCGAATACGAACCCACCACTCTTCGAAAAGATCTTGCTACGTTCCAACACCTGTTCCCGAACTTGGGCCGGTGTCCCAAACGGCAACACCTTCTGCGTGTCAACCCCGCCGCCCCAGAAAACAAGGTGGTCCCCGTACCTGTCCTTCAGCACCCGGGGATCCATCCCTGTGGCGGAACATTGGACAGGATTGATAATGTCAAAGCCGGCCTTGATGAAATGCTCCATGAACGGCTCCACCGCGCCACAGGAGTGCTTGAAAGTCTTCCAGGTCGTATTCTGATGGATCCAATCGTTCATCTTCCGGTAATAGGGAAGCCACAGTTCATCAAAGGCCTCAGTTGAGCAAAACTGGCTGCTCTGTGTCCCAAAATCTGTTCCACACAGGAACACTGCATCCACCTTATCCCTGACTACAGCATGGATCTTTTCGAGATTTAGCAAGGCGTATTCCAATTGCTTCTGGAACATGACATGGACGTAGTCCTGCCGGATAGCCGTTGTCACATACCATTCTGCAATATCCCGGATGCCTTTGGGGTGTTTCATGAACGGTCCGGGCACCAAGGCAATGTCCCCGAAGGCGGTTCCGCCGAAGTTGGCGATGACACCCCGCCCCGAGGCCGCCGCCTTGTCTGCCTCGCGCGCAAAATGAGCCAGCGCCTCAGGGGAGACAGGGCCGAATTCCTCCGTATTGTCATCGGGATTCAGTCGCTCTTCATCGATGGGCTGCTGCCGAATGATGGTATCAAAGAAATATCCCCCGTCCGGCAAGTGGCCACTAGGTGGGACCGTGGTATCACCTTCGGGATAGATGTAGATGTCCTTACCTTTGACCGTGACGTTAAACTGACCGGGAACCAGCAACGGCTGCCCCCAAGGTGCACGCCACTCCTTCCACTGCTCCAACGCAAACCCGAACAGAGTGGTCCGCCCAAAGATGCCGGTCGTATCAACACCCATGGCATCCTTGAGGTCATCCTCGACTTCACCCAGCATCTGATAGGGCTCAATCACCTTGACCGGTCGCTTATCCAGCCCATAGTGGGCGCGCAAGGTCGCCACCACGGAGACATGAATCCCCGTCACCGCCGTGCCGCCAAAGTCCATGGGAACCGGGCCAGCCTCATGATTGAGTGCTTTCTGTAGTTTCTCTCGATATTTCATACGCTCCCCTGTGCTCGATTAATTCACGTGAAATATGGCGGAGCTCTTCCGATCCACATCCACCACGCATTTGCCGTTGCGGATGGGAATGACCTCATCGGTGTCCAGATTGCACAATTCGCCACTGCGGATCTCCTTGAAGGACAGCGAAAAGCAAACGGTATCAATGTAGTGATTCAGGACAAACAGCACCTGCTCCCTCCGGCTCTTCTGCAGGATCGCCGACCCCAGGTTGCGTGTACCCTTATGTACACCACCCCCACCACCCGGCAGCCAGTCCACCCACTCCACCGGCGCCGCCGGTTGGATGTGGACATGGGCGCGCGTCACATGTTGCTTTAGGAGGCCACCCACCCATGTGATGCTCTGTAGCGACTCCTCTTCCGCCTTATCCTGTGCCACATAAGCCGCCTGCCAGATCAGCATTCCCTTGCCAATCCGCTTGAGCAACTCTGTCTGCCGCCCCGGCTTGGCCAACCCCAGGAACTTCATCAGGTTCAGGCGTGGGTTGGTCTTGCCGGTGAAATCGAGGATGCCGACCGGATGCTTCTTGTCCGGCGGCCCAACGAGGTGCGTGCCCCACTGGACATAGGTGGTCACACAACGCAGCCCGGTGTTCTTCAGACGTTGGATCAGTGTGGGCCAATATTGCGGATCGGTCCGGAAATACTGGATCTCCGCGCCAAAAATTTCCTTGGAGTCATAGTTCATGTTCGTTGTCTTTCATTTTGATCTGGTTCTTATCAATCACATTACTTCGGCTCGGAACGGTGACGCGGGCAAACCATCCCTGTTGTACAGGTTGGCCGCAGGATTGTCCACCCACGCATATCGCACGGCTTTGGGGTGTGACACCCCGGGACAGGAGACCACCACCTGTTCATTCTCGATGGTTGCCGTTGCCCACACAAACCGGCCATCCTCGCCGGCTAGGGCGAATCCCTGCAGCGCCTCGCCCCGGCAGACCAGCCCCCGCCCCACAAAATCAAATGAAAGCCGCAGGGATGCCCCGTCGCGGCTCACCAACCGGAACAACGGGCCACAGGGCATCACCTCGCGCAGTCCGTAGGTTTGATTCAGGGCATTAAACGCCAATCGCAATCCGACGTCCTGCTTATTCGCGGGATGGATGTCGCCTGCATCCCCGATGTCAATGGCGACCGCCATGCCGGTATTCGGCAGCGCCAGGGCCATGGTCTGCGCTTCGCGAAGCTCGGCCCACTGGCTTTCAGAAGGTCGTACCTGCTGTGCCATATAGTTGGCCAATTGCACGAAATAGAAACTGAAGTCGCCCTGCCCCCAGGCCCTGCGCCAGTCGCGGATCATGAGGGGAAAGAGCGTCTGGTATTGCCGGGCGCGATCGGCATTCGACTCACCCTGATACCAGATGGCGCCCCGGATGGCATAAGGCAGAAGCGGGGCAATCATGCCGTTGAACAGGGCGCTGGGTGCGTTCTGGTGACCCGGCCCCACCGGCTCGACGGGGATCTGAACAAGCCCGTAATTCTCCTCGACCGCATAACGCCATGTTCCAGCGAGAGAAATAACCGGATCCCCACCGCAGGCCGGACAGGACACCTTCATGACGTCCGCAGGCCCCGTCATGCCGCCCGCGTATTTATCGCTATGGACCCGCACAGCAATGACATTCCGCCCGGCCCTGACCAGATTGCCCGGCACCGTGTAGGTCCTCAGCAATGACCACGAGTCCACACGATCGGCCATGGTGACACTGCCGACCTGCTCGTTGTTGAAATAGGTGGTGTCGCTCTTATCCGTTGCGCCAATCGACAGGCTTAAATCCTTACCCGCCCAACCGGCCGGGATCTCGATGGTCTTCCTGAACCAGAGAATGCCACTGAAGTTGAGGCCCTTGCTCTGCCAGATACCCGGCAGTTCCATATCGGCCCACTTACCATCCGGCTCAGCCAGACCCGCCCAACCTGCGCCATACTTGGTATTTCCCTTATCGCTGTTCTGCTCCTCAAGCGCTTTGAAATCCCTGCTCCACGCCTCGCGACGTTGAGCCAACCGAGGCAGATCGCGCTCGAAGTTCTCCACAATCCCGCGAAGTGACGGCTCTCCCGACAGCGTGCCCCAGCTTGTCCATGCCTCCGCAACCGTTCCACCCCAGGAAGTATTGATCAGGCCAATGGGAACCTTGAGCCGCCTGTGCAACTCACGTCCGAAAAATAGGCGACAGCCGAGAAGGGCGATACCGTGTCAGGCGAGCACACAGACCAGGCCGCTCCATCAATATTTGACTCTGGTTCCCCGGAAGGCACGTTGGGCACGGTAAATAGACGGATTTCAGGAAAGTTGGCAGCCCGGACCTCCTCCGCACCGCGATTGCTACCTACGACCGGCCATTGCATGTTGGACTGCCCGGAACAAACCCACACTTCGCCGACGAGGACATCGTGGAGGGTTATAGGTTGCTGGTTATGAGTTGACGAAATTTGAAGTGTGCAGGGATCAGCGCAGGCAGTCAGGGGATCAAGCATTACTTTCCACCTGCCCTCCGTGTCTGCAATAGCAACCTTTTCCTGCTCAGAAAACCGCAGCGCCACCTTGCGCCCCGGAATGGCTGTCCCCCATACAGGCACGGCAACTCCCTGTTGCAGCACCATGCCGCTGGTGAACACCGAGGCGATTCCCATGGTTTTTCGTTTCATATTTCGCGGTGCATTATTCGATTTCTGGTTATGTTTCATAAGCCTGTCTCTTACTGATTTTTTCCCAAAAAGTCAGTTTGAACCGAGGCACGCTATTCATCACGGCCGCTCCATGAATTTCACGAACCGCCCCTGCGGAAACGGGGTACGCCTCCAGTGTCAAGGCCTCGGCCCCGGCTGCGGGTGCCTGCCAAACCAGTGTCAATCCCGCAAGTGCCAACCCGATGATCGCTTCACGCTTCATGTGCCTGTCTCCTTTACTTGTTATCCGTTCTCAAAACGCCTAACCATAGCTTACCATGACGGGGATTAAAACGTCACAGCGTGCAAATCGGTCGTCAATTCGTGCAAGGCGGTGGACGGGGCGTGAGGGTAGGTGGGTGAGAGACGCTCCACGAAGGCTTAATCAGCGGTCACCCGCTCTTTGCCAACAAGCGTATGCCCCCATCACACTGGGAGAAATGGCGGGAATGATCAGAGTATTCTAGAGGCTACATCAATTAAACCGGACCGGACTTCTTCATCCGCTACAGGTTGCCCGATGTAATCAACGGTTTCGGTATAATCGATATCCGCGTGATAACACAATTGTTCTCGAAAAAGCTTTTCGGAAAACTGACCACCAAAAATACAAGACGCCAGGTCGCTGACTTCCAAAATCGAATGCTGCCGGAATATGAAATACAAATCGACGTAGTCTTTCCATTTGGCCCGGCGTCCCAAAGCAAATGCCTTCATAGCAGCCAAGGTCAGCAAATTCGGCATGGTCATGAATCTCCCGACCGTTATCGGGTGCGTGATCTCAAAGGGATACTGAAAAAAGGTCAGCTTGACGTGATTGCACAGGAAGTGCATCTGGTCGTCGTCTTCATGGATTATTCTGCATGGCTGCGACAATTCGCGCAGCATCTTGCGTATCCGGGACTTGGAAAGTGTCGAGCCGGTAAAGAGATCAAAGTCAATCGAGCGCCTATGTCCGATGTGCAAGGAAATCGCCGTGCCACCGACAAGGTAAAATGATCGCTTGAATCGCCCGATCAAGGGCAACAACTCACGCTGAGGACTGGTTAAAATATTGAGGTGCATAGTTTTTAAAGACATGCAGGAAGTAATTCCTTGTTAATTCATGGTAATTGTTGCGCCTACGGGATTCTGGTGACAGCGACTCGGCAAAAGTCCGGGCGACGAGGTCCAATCCCAGTATACGCACCAATTTGACCACGGCGTCCAGGCTACCGTAATTCAATATTGTTTCTACAAGAACCGCATGGCTGATGTTTTCCTTGTCCGATTCCGGCAGAAACCAGAATAAATCGCTCTGTTCATGGATAAAGCGTTTAATCTGATCGTTCATGCCTGATCTTTCATTCATCGCGTAAGACTGTTACTCACTTTAGTGACATACTACGTGTTCACGGTGATCCTGTCGAGCGGGAAGATGGTAAAACACTTTCCTGAACTTCGTCGATTCCGTTGACTTTGTATTCATAGTTGTGCTACGTTTTGTTGGTACAAATACAGGGGACGTTTTATGAAGACATTGGATGTATTTTCAGCTCGGGACCTCCGCAACCGAGCGGGCGGGCTCCTGAAAGACGCCGAGGACGGCAGGTTCTCCGTGATAACCAAACATGGGCGCCCTGCCGCCATCGTCATGCCTTTTGATGCCCTGCTTCTGGAACTTGGAGCCCACCGGAACCTGGCCGTCCGATTGTACGCCCAGCGCCTGTTGACCCTGGCCCAGGCGGCCAAACTGGCCAGTCTTCCGATCGAGCAGTTTCTCGATGTTCTGGGCATTTCCGGGGTGAACGTGGTTAACTATCCGGCGAAGGAAGTCCGCGCCGAACTCGAGGCGCTGAGGTGAAGCAGTCCGCGCCGGAACTCGTCGTGGCCGATGCCGGCCCCTTGATTGGGTTGGCCACCATCGGCGGACTGCCGTGGCTCCAAAAGCTTTTCCGAAGCGTCCTCATTCCCGAGGCCGTGGCAATGGAACTATGCCTAGACAGCCGCATGCCCGGCGCCGTCGCGCTCGCCTCCGCGCGTGACCAGGGGTGGCTGAAGGTGGTACCGGTGGCCGATGTGCCCGTTCGACTGTTGTCCACGGTTGACCGTGGTGAAGCCGAGGCCATTGTGCTCGCCGGGCAGAAATCCGTGCCACTGCTCATTGACGAGAGCCGCGGCAGGATTGCGGCGAGAAGCGAGGGAGTCCGCGTCTTCGGCTCCGGCGCGGTATTGCTCAAGGCCAAGGAAAAGGGGCTGATCCGCGAAGTCCGCCCCAGCCTGGATGCGCTTACGCGGGCAAAATACCGCCTTTCCGAGGCGCTGCGTCGCGAAATCCTTCGCCTGGCGGGCGAATATACCCAAACCCCGCAGTGGGTTGATGGGCGGTAGTCCTTAGAAATTTGATACTAAGGGCAATACCACCCCCGCACCAACCTCGGCACCGTGCAACGAAATATTTGATCCATTCCACCACCACCCACCCCTTCCGCGGCAACCCCTCCGGACCGGCGGCTTGGTCGGACGAGGGAATCACAGAAATACAATAAACGTATTGTACAAACTTCATCTTATAACAGCATATATGTTGTTATTTATTGACAAATAAACAGCACATATGTTGTACTTTCTTCCGTGATCAAGAACTTAATCCGGCAATTGAAGGAGAACGACCATGAACAGGAATAAGCTCATCAGGGAACAACTGGAGGTATCCCTCCAGCGACTTGCTCTACTGCGCGGTGTCAACCCGCCCCCGAAGGGATGGGTGCGGGCCATACGCGATGCACTCGGGATGACCGCCAGGCAACTGGCCGGTCGGCTCGGCATCTCCCAGCAGTCCGTGGCCCGCATCGAAAAGGATGAATTGTCGGGGTCGGTCACGATCAAGACCATGCGCCGTGTCGCGGAAAGCCTCGACTGTGTGTTTGTCTGCGGCTTCGTGCCGCGCTCAAGCCTGGAAGCCACCGTGCGCAGACAGGCGAAACAGCTTGCATCCAGACGCCTTGCCCAGGCATCCCAGACGATGGCACTGGAGGATCAGGCGCTCAAGGCCGAGGAGAACAAAAAGGTTCTGTCCGGAATGGTAGACGAACTGGTCGATGAATTGCCTTCGAATCTATGGAGCGAACCATGATGAAATTTGAATACCCGGAGGGGGCCACTCCCCTCGATCCCGATGAATCTGCGGGCCTACGCCTCACGCATGTGACAACACGGAGCGAGTTGGACCGATGGGAACAGGATAATATTGTCAAGGCTTTGGCATGGCTGGATCGGACAAGGCCGAAGGACATCCTGAACGAGCAATTCATCAAGGAACTCCACCGGCGCATGTTCGGGCATGCCTGGCGGTGGGCGGGGCACTTCAGGCAGACCGACAAGAACATTGGCGGGCCTTGGCACCAGATCCCGATGAACCTGAAGAATCTTTGTGATGATGCGCGCATGTGGATGGAGCTTCACGAGAAGGCCCCGGATGAACTGGCTGTGCGGTTTCACCACCGGTTGGTATCGATTCATCCGTTTCCCAACGGGAATGGCCGCCATACACGTCTCATGACCGACCTGCTCCTTGAAAACATCCTCAAGCGCCCGAGGTTCACCTGGGGAAGCGAGGACTTGTCTCGGGTCGGCAATGCCCGGCACAGGTACATAGCGGCCCTACACGCTGCTGACGTGCAGAACTATGCTCCCTTGCTGGAATTCGTGCGCACATAGCCAGCAGAATCGGAGTGAGTTTTTAGACTAGCAAATCACTTTCGGTGGCACATTGGTGGCACATTTTGTACGCCGAAACGAGGGAAACGAGGATTTCGAGGATTCTGACAAGCGTCACAAGCCCTTGCAAATAATGTAATTATGCCAATATCAACGATTTACGAAAAACGGCCTGATCTGCCTCACATGCAAGAGGTCACAGGTTCGAGTCCTGTAACGCCCACCACCCCCACCCCATTGAAAATCAAGGGGTTACAACTTTCCAGCAATCACCAGTCCCAAGCCTCGACAAGGTCGGTGGCAAATGCGGTGGCAAATCTTGTTCACGTTTCGTCCGCCACTGCACAAGAATCGGGCCAGAATTGGGATGATCAGAGTATAGCCACGAAGTCTGATTGGAAGCCGGTGCCTCCCTTTATTTTCCGAAAGTCTTTGTAATGAATTTGACTGTTTCGACTGTAATGCGAACTGATGATGAGGTTGGACGCCGGGCGTGCCCGGTGAGCCCCAGGTCTGTGATCAACTCTTATGGACGCATTATGGCATACCGGCGGTTTTCTGGCTCCGGCTTACGGATTCGCGGAGTGGGCGGTCGTATCGCAAGATGCAGATCGCTAGATCCAGATGGGTGACTGGACGAGACGGTTTTGACCGCTCGACAACCGAACAGAACGAAATAACAACGGATTCAAAACAGCGTTTGTTTCAAGGCTAACGGGGTATACGGAGCAAAGACATGAAAAGAAAAAAGAAATCCACCTCACGGCGGCACGGTGAAATATTGTCTGTTGACACCTACTCTTTGATGGGTGACCCCGACTTCCTCCGCCCCCAACCATTAATTCGCCTCTAAGAGCCTTTTCAGAGACGAAATTCAACACAACTCTCTCTGCAGCAACAGACCGTCGTGGCGAAGCCACGCCCCCCGTTCAACGCCCCCCTGTTCAATCTTGCGTATTCCGGCCAAATCGGCCACTCATTCCGATCCATTTCGGCCACCTGTTCCGATGATATTCGGGCACATGGAGTCGGGAACGGTATGAGTGCCACCTTATCCGGCTTGGGGAGTGGATGACCACAAACGGGTTGAAAGGCACCGGGGAACCCGTGTGGGCACGCTACAATCCGCCTTTCACGCTAGGGTTTCTACACCGCAATGAGATCCTGCTGACGATTGAGTAAAGGAATGTTTGGGCCCCTTCCCCCGCTTCACGTCCCGGGGCCGAAGGTTCAGGATCCGCTTGAACGTGGTGGCAAAATACTGGGTCGTGGAAAACCCAAGAGCAAAGGCCACATCCGTCACCGACCGCCCCTGCCCCAGCCACTCTCTCGCCTTCTCGACTTTTTTGCGAATGACATACTCTCCCGGTGGAACCCCGGTTTGTTCCTTGAACTTTGCCTTGAATCGTGACGGGGACAATCCGGCCGTTTGGGCCAGTGTGTTCATCGTAATGGACTGATCAAGGGACTCCTCAATTGTTTTTAGAACCCGCCGGATATCCGGGGTCGTCAGGCGCTCCGACTCCACCTCGGCACTCCGCACCACCAGCATCAGCCACTGAACCAATCGGGTCCCAGCCTCCAACCGGACCAGTTTCCGGTCCCCATGCAAATACGCGGAGAGTATCTCCTCAAAAAGTGTTTTGAGCCGGCGATCCCCCAGAAAGCGCCGGTGAGGCAGAGCCCTCAACCGTTGAACCAGAGGCCAGGCATCCCGGGCAGACAGGGTTAGAAATGGGGCAGGCTTGACTGGAAGCCGGACCTGCATCCAGTACAGCAACGCCTTCCCATGTGGATGGCGGCCGCTGCCATGCACCTCGTCGGGGAAAGTCACAAAGACTTCGCTCCCCCGAAACGGGTAATCCTGCCGGTTGACATGATAGATTCGTTCCCCCCGGGTCAGGTAACAGATCTCCATCAAGCCCTTATGAACGTGCGATCCGAGCCCTTTCCGGGCCACCTTCTCATCGTGAATCCCCAGGAGGGGGACATCGGGTAACCCAATGCTCGCGAGATCATGCTGGACGCGATCCCGATCAATCGGCTGGCAGGTTTGTTTCGGCATGTTCAATTTCATACTGTGATACCCAATCGGACGCAATCTTAAACAGAACATGTTATCGTGTCGTCACCAATTAATCAGGAAAGGATGCAGGCATGAGCAAAACCGACCCAATGAAGGCTATGAATTTCGAATACCCGGAAGCCATTCCCGTCAGCCTGGGCATTCTTCCGGCGGCCTGGATGAAATACCGGGACGAACTCAACGCCATCGCCAAACGTCACCCAACCCTTCTGGCCACCAAACAATCGGACAACGAGTATGACTCCATCTGGTCGGAAACCTACAAGGCCGGGCGCCACATCGACGCGTGGGGCTGCGTGTGGGACAATGTCGCCACCGGCCGGGAGGCCATTGTCACCGGGCATCCCGTCCCCACCCGGGAGGCCGTCCACACCCTTCAACCGCCCGCAACGGACGTCGGCCTGCCCCACGGGTTCATGTATCTGCGACTGGGAGATCTCCGCGGTTTCGAAGAGCTGATGATCGATTTCGCCGAGGAGCCGCCGGAACTCCAGATGCTGATTGATATGGTCCTGAACTACAACCTCCGGCAGCGCGACCTCTGGTTGGCCAAACATGTCGGCGATGGTTCCCTCTTCGGGGTCGGCGACGATCTGGGAACTCAGCACGCCCTCCCGATGAGCCCGGATCTGTGGAGGAAATACCTCAAGCCGTGCTACCACCAGCTCTACCAACCAGTCCGTCAGGCCGGTCATGGCGTCTACATGCACACTGACGGCCATATCTACGAAATCATCCCCGACCTCGTCGAATGCGGCGTCACCGTCATCAACCCGCAGTTCCGCGCCAATGGCCTGGACAATCTCGTCCGCGTCTGCAAAGGGAAAGTCTGCGTGGATCTGGATCTGGACCGCCAGATGTTCCCTTTCTGCACCCCGGCCGACATCGACCGTCACGTCCGCGAAACCGTGGAGGCCTTGGGGAGTCCGGCAGGTGGCCTGTGGCTCAGGGCCGAAGCGGATGACGGCGTTCCCCTCGAAAACATAGAGGCTCTCTGCATGGCACTGGAGAAATACAGCAGGCATTTCTCCCACGCTGAGTAAGGCATAATGAAGGATTTTCTCTTGAAACAATGAAAATCATGAGAATATAGTCCCGGTATTCACAAAAAGGAGATCAACTATGTTTAAGAAAATGATGATTGGAATGGTGGCGGCGGGAATGATGTGTGCGGCAACCTCAGTGATGGCGGCTCCCGGAAAAACCTACCAGGTGACCGGTCCGGTTCTGGAGTTGACCGATACCACGATCGTGGTTGAGAAGGGCAAGGAAAAATGGGAAATCGCCCGCACGGCTGACACCAAGGTGAAGGGTGATCTGAAGGTCGGCGCCAAGGTGACAATCGAGTACACCATGACGGCGACTGATGTGACGGTCAAGGCTCTGAAGGAAGCGGCCCCGAAAGCCAAGTAAGGCTTGCCGATCTTTACTCCTGCGCAATCCCCGGGGCGGGGATTGCGGCTTTTTCTTTCCGGAGTTTGAGCAGAATAAACCCCATGAGTAGCGGACACAGCGTGGCTGTGGACAGCCCCCACCTCATGTTGGTTAAGTCCGCTACCAGCCCCACCACCCACGGCATTACAACACACCCCAGATTGCCAAATGCCCCCAGCATGCCAAACATCGATGCGCCGCCGCCCGGAAATCGATCCGCCGCTACCCCAAGCGTGCTGGGCCAAAGACAGCTACCCGTCAGGCCCACAACCATACACGCCGCCAAGGCAACGCCGGACCACGGCGCAAAGCACCCCACAATAAAACAAACCACCGAGCTCCAGCAGCAAATCAAGAGCAACGTATAGGGATTCCACCGATTTCCAACCAGCCCGACGCCGAGCCGGCCTATCGCCATAGCCACGGAAAAAACCAATAAAGACATCCCGCTGATCCATTTGGAATAGCCGAGACTCTTCTCAGCATAGGCCGGCAGCCACTGCGCCAATCCCACCTCCGTGGCTCCGCCGAGAAAAATGGCCGCCAACGCTAAAAGGAAATAGGGTCTGCGCAGAAGATGCCGGAGCCGGGTACGCTCTCCGCCTTCAGCCACCAGTGAGGGCATCGGCATGAAACTAAAGGCGACCGCCACCAGTATCGGCATCACGGCCAACCCGAAGCAGAGCGACCGCCACCCCCACCCAAGCCGCAACACCGAAGCCCCTGCAAGAACAGTCACCGCGGCACCGGTGCAATAAAAGGAATGCAACCAGTTCATGGCGGCGGCTCGCCGATGAGGCTGAAGTGCACAGACAATGGGACTCAACACCATATCGAGAATGCCCGCGCCGATGCCCATAATGCCCATGGCAACAGAGAGCGTGACATACCCGGGAGCCACCCCCATCAGCACCAACCCAAGCGCGATCAGGACACTGCCGATCATGGTGAATGGCTTGGGGCCGAACCGGTCCGCCAGAGGCCCCGTGAACAGGATGGCCGAAACCAACCCGATAAAGGTGACGGCCGCAAGACGCCCGAGTTGCTCATTGGTGAGGCCGCCGGGGCCGCCAAGTTCAAGGCTGAGCGTGGTTAACAAAACAGGGAGCAAGTTGAGTGAAATGGCCAAACACATCATGCCGGCACATGCCACTCCAAAGCCATAAGCAATTGATCGGTTCAAACGAATTCTCCAGTGCACAAAAACCGTAATAAGGCGGGTTATGTCATCCTCTCAATCGAAGCCCGCTTAGCCTCGTAGGCCTTGCCCATGCCTATGGCGATCGCCTCGTCGCACAAGGCCAGCGCCTGCTCGAACTCCCCGTCGTCAATTGCCAGAGCGATGCCCCGCTCGAACAGCCGGATCGACAGGCGGTACTCCCGGAAGGCATTCGGCATTTCATCGCGAGCCACCGGCAGGTAGCCCGCCGCCGTGGCCGCCGCCGAACGACAGGCTTCACCGTCTCCGCATTGGAAGGCATCCTCGGCCATCAGGTCGAACAGGAAGAACTTCACGGCATTCGGGATCGAGTTCGCCCGCCCGACGAAGTTGAGCAGGTATTTCCTCGCTTTCTCCGGGCCGGAGAACAAAGCCTCCTTGTGCCCATCAATGAGGTCGGCAAGTATCTCGGCAGGCGTCTTCCGTATCGGATCTTTTCGGTTGGACATATCGGCAGGTTTCCTAAGAATCACCTTCCACTCAAAGAGTCCGGCTGTCGTAGGCCCAGTGAAGTAAAGCCTGACGCTGGCGGCGGCGGCAGGTCAGATCGTCGGCGAAGCAGGCTTTTTTCAGCTGGGCGACATGACGGGTCATCGCCGCCCAGCGCTTGATCTGTCGCTCATCATCGGGACAACGACGCCCCATGTAGTACCGGCAGTAC
>JBAXMJ010000051.1:0-17499 GCA_037134355.1 bacterium
CTTCATGAGAAATGAAGCTAAAGGCAACGCAAGGCGTGATAGCAAAGGTTTACATGCAATCACTGGAAAAACAGAAACGGCTGAACCGGGTGAAGCAAGGTTCACAGTTGATTTGTCGTCAATGGCTTGGATTGCTCAATGTTGATTTTCAACGGCAAAAGGTTTTCAATGTCTCAACGGAAGAACTTCTCCGTTGAAAAGGAAGAATCAACCGTGAACCGTTTAAGAAAAGAATAAGAAAAGCGAACCATTTTTTGCACCGTACCAACAAACCTGCGGTTTGTTGTCCGGTGAAAATAACGTTCGCATAAGATCAAAAAGATAATTGATAATGTTCACATATATGGTAACTTCCCGAGATGAGAATAATCAAGTTCTACACCACTTCAGCAGGGCGTTGCCCTGTTCAAGAGCATCTTGACGATTTGCCGGACAAAACCGTCCAAAAGATTGCCTGGGTGCTGCGCGTGGTTCGGGACTTGGATCGTGTGCCGGCTAATTATTTCAAAAAGTTGATCAACACGGACGACATATGGGAAGTCCGTGCTGATGTTGGTCGCAACACGTTCAGATTACTTGGATTTTTCGACGGGCAGGCATTGATTGTATTGACCAATGCCTTCCAAAAGAAAACCCAGCAGACACCGCCCGCCGAGATCCGGCTGGCAGAGGAACGCAAAGCCGATCACATAAGACGGAGGCAAAGCCATGGATGATTTAGAAAAATACATCGAGAAACGGAAAAAGCGTTCACCCGCTTTCGCGGCTGGATTTGAAACCGGATACGAACAGTTTAAGATTGGACTCGTCCTTCGCACGGCTCGCGAAAAAGCGGGGCTCACCCAGGATGAGGTCGCCACACGCCTGAGCACAAAGAAATCGGCCATCTCCAGGATTGAGAATCACGCGGAGGATATCAGGTTATCCACACTGGAGAAGTTCGCCGAGGCTATTGGCAAACGGTTGACTCTGAAAATTGCCTGATTGATTAATCCGCGAAATGCGAACCACACAATTCTGGCTATCGTCGCTCCGCTCCTCAGCCAGATTGTGAAAGTTCGGCACAAAGAAGAAAATTATCATGAAGAGTAATTTAGTGACATTGGCAATCCCGGGACTGGTGAGCAACGTCCATGCGGGAGATCGCAGTAATCTCGTCAGCAATCTGAATGCTGGAAAGCAGCAAACGCTGGTCGTCTACGGGACGAGTCTTACCGCTGGCGGCGCATGGGTGGGTCAATTGCAGAAGGCCTTGGATGAGCGATACCCAGGGCAGGCAAAACTCATCATCAGCGGTGAAGGAGCCATGTGGTCGAAGTGGGGCGTAGACAACCTGGATACGCGCGTGATTCAGAAGAAGCCCGATACGGCAGTGATTGAGTTTGCGATGAATGACGCCTATTTGGACTACAAAACCTCAGTGGCAGAGGCCCGGAACAACCTCACGAACATGATCGATCGCATCTTGGCTTCGAAGCCGGAAACGGAGATCATTCTGATGACCATGAATCCGCCCGTCGGGGTTCATCTCGAACGGCGCCCAAGAATCAAAGATTATTACCAGATGTATCGGGACGTGGCGAAAGAGCGGAAGCTGAAACTCATCGACCACTACGGCAACTGGGAACCCATCATGGAAAAAGACAAAGCCCTTTTCGACAAGTATGTACCCGACGGTGTTCACCCAGGACCCGAAGGTTGTACCCAGGTGATCACACCGGCCATCCTAATGGGATTAGGAATCAAAGCCGAACCAACGGATGGTGGCGTCGGCAAACCCGCGCCACAGCCGTGACGTTCGGTTCACAAGAAAGGAAGCAATACTGTGATTCGAAAAGCATTCATGATGCAGGTGCACCCCGACCAGCAAGAGGAATACCACGAGCGACATAGCCCGATCTGGCCGGAACTTGAGGATACGCTGAAAGCGCATGGCGTTCACAACTACTCAATTTTTCTCCACCCCGAGACCAATCAACTGTTTGCATATGTTGAGATCGAGGAGGAAGCGAAATGGCAAAACATCGCCCAGACTGATATCTGCCAGAAATGGTGGAAGCATATGGGCGATATCATGCCGTCGAACCCTGACAACAGTCCGATATCGGCGAACCTACGCGAAGTATTCCATTTAGACTAGGAACCGAATCGGCTCCCCGTGAACTGACCCGATAGGCCAGTCCCCGGGTGCCACACCACCGAACGTGCCGTTCGTTTTAGGGGCAGATTGGTCAATTCTCATTATGGCAGCTGGGCGATGTCAAAGACCGGCTAAAGCCGGTACACCAACGCCGGAATGCGATATTTTTCTGCCCGTTGGTGTACCGCCTTCAGGCGGTCTTCGGCCATAATGAGAATTGCTGGGGGCAGATCCTGCCCTCTTGACGAACACATGCTGTAGGTGTACATCGGCACCTATGAGAGTGGTTGTGGATACTTGCGTATGGGTTTCAGATAGTGATTTTTTCCGTGAAGCCTCCGCTCGTTTCAGCGAGGAGGCATTCAAGGACGCTCTGGCTTCTGTGCCTGATGTGCCCGCGAAAGAGGGCGACCGGCTTCCTCAACAACGCCGCGTGGCTGAGGCACGAAGCCTTTACGGGGCACGCCGCTAATGTTAGGGTACACGTGACCGGAAATCCGTTATAGTCCCGCGTCATCAACTGGAGAACCTGTCTTATGTTTGCAAAACTAACCTTTCTTGGAGCCGCTGAATCCGTCACCGGATCGCGTTATCTGTTGGATGTCAACGGGGCCCGGTTACTCATTGATTGCGGAATGGTGCAGGAGCGGGATCTGGCTGACCGGAACTGGCAGCCCTTCCCTGTGCCCCCCGCCAGCATCGACGCCGTCCTGCTTACCCATGCGCACATTGACCATTGCGGGTATCTGCCCAAACTGGCCCGGGACGGTTTCCGGGGTCCTATCCACGCCACACTACCCACCGCCGAAATAGCCAAAACCGTGCTGATGGATTCGGCCAGACTTCAGGCTGAAGATGCGGCCTTCAAACTGAAACGCCATCAACGCGAAAACCGGCAGGGCCCCCGCCCCGTCGGGCCCCTCTACACCATCGCCGATGTTGAACAGTGCTGCTCTCATTTTTCACCCGTTCAATACCACCAGCCCCTTACCGTCGCCCCGGGCGTCGAGGTCACCTTCACCGATGCAGGCCACATCCTCGGCTCCGCCTCCCTCCATATCCGCTCCAACGGCAAGTCTATTGTCTTCTCAGGCGATATCGGCCGCTGGAACCGCCCGATTATTGAAGACCCGGATTTCTGTGAGCCTGCAGACTTTGTCGTGATGGAATCCACCTACGGCGACCGGCTTCACGAGCAGACGGCGTTAATCGAGGAAAAACTGTGCGCCATCATCAACGACACCGTCAAACGGGGCGGGAACCTGATCATTCCGACCTTCGCCATCGAGCGGGCTCAGGAGGTGTTGTACTACTTCAACACCCTCGTGCGGGCCAAACGGATTCCCCCGATCCTGATCTTTGTCGACAGCCCCATGGCCGTCACTGTAACCCAGATCTTCGAGCACCACATGGCCATGCTGGATGCCGAGATGAACCAACTGGTCCGGAATCAGCAGTCGCCCTTCCACTTCCCCGGCCTCAAAATGGTGCAAACCGTGGACGAGTCCAAGGCAATCAACAGCATCAAGGGAACCATCGCCGTCATGGCCGGGGCCGGCATGTGCACCGGAGGCCGGATCAAGCATCACCTGGCAAACAACCTCAGCCGGCCCGAATGCACCGTCCTGTTTGTCGGCTACCAGGCCGTGGGTACACTGGGCCGCCTGATCGAGAACGGGGTCTCGCCTATCCGGCTGTTCGGACAATCCCTTCCCGTCCGCGCCCGGATTGAACAACTCCCGGGATTTTCGGCGCATGCGGATCGCAACGAGCTCCTGCAGTGGCTCTCCAAAATCGGCCCCACCCCGCCCCGGAATATCTTCGTTACCCACGGCGAACCCGAAACCGCCCGGGCCTTTTCAGAAACCCTTCGGCGTGAAAAGAAATTTTCATCCTCAGTCCCCAAGTACGGCGAAGAAGCCATTCTGGAATGAAAACCATCCTGCCCCATCTTTTTCTTCTCATTTTCCTGTCGGCGGCCTCCGCCTTAGCTCAGGAGATCATTCCTATTTCCGGCACCGGCACCAACCTGCCGCCAGCACCTGAGGTTGTCACCAACACGATTCCCATCGTCACCCCCCAACCTCAGCCGGTCATCAAGCCAAAAATCCCTACGGCAGGAACCAGCGGAATCGCGCTGCTGGGTTCATTCACTGCGCCTTCAGTCGGGAAGTACAGCGTTTCCGGCCGCACCCTCAGGTTGCCGACCACCGAGGTCACCGTCCATCCCGCTGAGGACTGGCGGCGCAATCTGGATTTCGGCATGAGCCAGACCCGGGGAAACAGCGAAACCCTGCGGTACTTGCTTGGACTGGACGCCGTGAAGGATCAGGAAACCGACCTTTTCCGGTTCCGGGGAAAGGGCTCGTACGGCGAGAGCGATGGGGTCAAGGATACCGAGTACGCCCTTGCCGGATTCCGGTATGAACGTCTGCTGACCCAGAAACTCTATGCCCTGGGCAATATCGAATGGATGACCGACACAATCGCTGACCTGAACTACCGTATCACCGGAATTCTCTCGCCCGGGGTGCGGTTGATCCGCTCCAAAACCATGATTCTAAACATGGAACTCGGAGCCGGGTATATCGATGAAAACAAGGGCGGAAATCAGAACGGGTACACCGTGGGCCGTGCCGCCGCCACGGTGGAGCGCATCGTCAACGAGCACGTCCTGATCTGGTGCACGGGGGAATACCTCCCAAAAATCGCGGATCCGGAAATTTTCTTCGTCAATGCCGAGGCCGGCGTCGCCTCCTTCATCACCCGCGACCTGAGCTTGAATATCTGCTATCAGGAGCGATACGATAGCGCCCCTGTGGAAGGCATCAAAAACAGCGATACCATTTTTTCAACGGCATTAAGCCTGAGTTTTTAATCCCTTACAAAGAGAATCAATCGCATTCTGAAAAGACGATGTTCATAATCGTAATCGTAATCTTAATCGTAATCTCCTCTGGCCTGCTTGGCTTTGGGACGAAGAATAAGGATTACGATTACGATTAAGATTACGATTAAGATTAGGAGCATCATGAAAACAAAATGGACAGCGGAACGGATCAAGGGGCTCAAGGGGAACGCGAAGGTGGTATGCCTGACCGCCTACGATTTCACCACCGCGCGCCATCTCGACGCGGCGGGTCTCCATATGGCGCTCGTTGGCGATTCACTGGCCAACACCATGCTCGGCTACTCCACCACCTTGCCAGTCACCATGGAACAGATGCTTCACCACACAGCCGCCGTGGCGCGGGGGATCACCGGAGCCATGGTCGTGGCCGATATGCCCTTCATGTCCTACCAGGTCTCTGCGGAACAGGCTCTGGCGAATGCCGGCCGGTTTCTGAAGGAGGCCGGAGCCGATGGCGTGAAAATTGAGGGCGGGGCCTTCCGGGCCGGTATGATCTCCCAGTTGATTCAAAATGGAATTCCGGTTCTGGGCCACATCGGACTCACCCCGCAAAGTATCCGCCAGTTCGGCGGCTACAAGGTGCAGGGAAAGAAAGAGACTGACGCCGAGCGACTCCTGGCCGACGCACTCGCACTCGAGGAGGCCGGTGTCTTTGCCCTCGTCATCGAATGCGTGCCTGCAACCCTGGGCAAGGTCATCACGGATTCCGTCCGGATCCCCACCATCGGCATCGGCGCCGGATCCCACTGCGACGGGCAGATACTCGTGACTCATGATTTGCTGGGACTTTCGGGAAATACCGTACCCCGATTTGTGAAGCGCTATGCCGATCTCGGCGATCGTATGGTGCAGGCGTTCGCGGCATATAAGCAGGACGTGGAGAAAGGCTCCTTTCCCTCCGACGAGCACTGTTATTAAGGGAAACCCATGAGCTCCAAACCCCTGATAGCCCTCACCATGGGCGATCCCGCCGGAGTGGGTCCGGAATTATGCCTGCGTATGCTGGTGGATAAAAACGTCCGCTCCTATTCGATTCCTGTCATTTTCGGGGATGCGGGTCTTCTGCGCCGCGTTGCACCTCTGGTCCGGCTGCGCCTTCCCCGCGAAGTCATAACGCTGGAAAATTTTCAAAAAGCCAGCATCAAGGAACCGACACTGGTGAATATCCCCTGCCCGGGGATGGATTCCGTGGCACCGGGCCGCGTTTCGCCGGTCTGCGGGGCCGCCGCCTATCGCTGTCTGGAGACCGCGATTCTTGAGGCCATGGCCGGGCGGGTCAACGCCATTGCCACCGCACCCCTCAACAAGGAAGCGCTCTCCCTCGCGGGGATTTCAGAGCCCGGCCACACTGAAATCCTGGCCCGGCTCACGAATTCACCCCGGCCCTGCATGATGCTGGCCTCGGAAAAGATCACCACAAGCCTTGTCACCACCCACACTTCATTGGCCTCCGTGCCCGGAAAGTTAAGCATCGAGACCATCCTGAATGTCATCCGCCTGACGGCAGAAACCATGGAACGCCTTCGGCGAAAAACGCCGAACTTGGTTGTCTGCGGCCTCAACCCGCATTCCGGTGAACATGGGTTGTTCGGTGACGAGGAACATCGCCTGATTCAGCCGGCCATTGTCCAGGCACGGGAGGAAGGGTTTTCCGTGGAAGGCCCGTTGCCCCCTGATACCGCCTTCCTGCCCGACCGCATGGCCCGGACATCAGCCTACATCTGCATGTATCACGACCAGGGACTGATTCCCTTCAAGATGCTGGCCTTCGAAAGTGGCGTAAATATTACCCTTGGCCTTCCGATCACACGCACATCCCCGGATCATGGCACGGCATTTGATATTGCCTGGAAGGGGCTTGCAAACTCCGGAAGCATGCGCCAGGCCATCCTGTACGCCGTCCAATTAAGCCGATAGTCACACTTTTGTATTGTCAGCGGTCGGGCATTCTGGCATATTTGACCGTTCAACGGTGTATTGTGCCCTTTCATTGGCACAGTGAGGGCATGTTTGTTATTTGAGGATTATTATGGCGAAAAGCAAAGTTTCCACAGTATCAGCTAAAGTCTCAGCCACTTCAAAGGCGAAAAAAGTTGTAAAAAAAGCCGCCATTCCGGCGAAACCCTCAAAAAAAGTCCCTGCACCGGCTAAAGTCGCGAAACCAGCCAAAACCGCGAAACCGGAGGTTGAAATCAAGCCCGTACCGGTTCCGACCCTTCCCGTAAAGACAAAGACCGGAAAATTGAAGGCCATCTCGATCCCCAAACTGACCGACTCCGCCCCGCGCAGCGGTTTACTCGGCGAGGAAGGCTCCGATCAGCCCGAACTGGAAGCCAAACCCGAAGTTGAAGGGGATGAGAGTGGTGCCACTCCCGCCGGCGGTTTAAGCTGGGAAGAACGTAGCCAGCGTATCAAGGACCTCGTGAAACTGGCCGAAGAACAGGGATACCTGACCTTCGACGATGTCAACGAGATGATTCCCAACTCGGTCATCAATCCCGAGGAACTGGAAGGATACCTCGAACTCCTTCGCAGCATGGACATCGAAATCATCGAGGCCTCGGACGCCGAAAAATTCCGCAAGGAACCGGCCAAACAAACCACCTCGGTGGCTCGTGCTGAACGCCTGGACATTTTTGACGACCCCATCCGCATGTACTTGCACCAGATGGGACAGGTCCCCCTCCTGACCCGCGAGCAGGAAGTGGAAATCTGCAAGCGCATCGAAAACGCCGAAGTCACCGTCCGTAACCTGTTCGACGAACTCGGCATCGCCGCCGACATGTACCTGCACACCGCAGACCGCCTGGAAACCGGGCGGGATCGTTTCGACCGGGTCATCGAAGACAAGTTTGTGGACAGCCGGGAAGCCTATCTCAAGGCGTTGCCCCACCTGAAAAAGGAACTCCTCAAGAACCGGGACAAATTCCAGGCAGCCTCAAACCAGCTTCGGAAAAGCAAAGCCACCATCGCCCAGAAGGCGGCCGCCCAGAAAGATCTGGATCGGATTCGCAAGCGCCTGATCGAGCTCTTCGGAAATCTTTACTTCAAACAGAAAATTGTCGAATCCATGGCCTCCAAGGCCGAGGATCAATACAAGGAAGTACTCGCCTGCCTGGCCCAGATCGTGACCCTGACCAAAGCCCGGAAGTGCAAAAAACAGGCTGATGCCCTTGCCGCCGAACTTCGCCGACAACGCAAACTGGAAGACCAGTTATGCCTGACGGCCGAAGAATTCGTTGCCAAGTACAAGCAACTTAAAGACGCGATGCGAAAGGGCATGATCGCCCGTACCGAGATGGTGGAAGCCAACCTGCGCCTCGTGATCAGTATTGTTAAGAAATACATGAACCGGGGATTGTCGTTCCTTGACCTGATCCAGGAAGGCAATACCGGACTGATGAAGGCCGTGGAGAAGTTCGAATACCGCCGCGGTTATAAGTTCAGCACCTATGCCACCTGGTGGATCCGGCAGGCCGCCACTCGCGCCATCGCGGATCAGGCCCGGACAATCCGCATTCCGGTGCACATGATTGAGACAATCAATAAATTGATGCGTGTCCAGAAGAAGCTCGTTCAGGAACTCGGCCGGGAACCCACTCCGGAAGAAGTCGCCGAGGAAATGAGCCTCCCTGTGGAACGGGTTCGCGCCGTCTATAAGATGGCCCAGCAACCCATCTCCCTCCAAAGCCCCGTGGGCGATGGCGACGACGCGCATTTTGGTGATTTTATCGAGGACAAGGGCGCTGAAAATCCGTCCGAAATGACCGCTTACAGCTTGCTGAAGGATCGCCTAAAAGACGTCCTCGGCACTCTCACTGAGCGTGAACAGCAGGTTCTTAACCTGCGATTCGGCCTGGCGGATGGATATTCGCGCACCCTCGAAGAGGTAGGAAAACAGTTCAACGTCACTCGGGAACGAATCCGCCAGATTGAAGCCAAGGCGCTCCGGAAACTGCGTCATCCGACGCGGATCCGGAAACTGGAAGGGTTCATCGAGATGAAGTAACCGGCGCAGGACGTCGATCCTCTCGACGTAACCCCCCGGAATCAGAAGCAGAAGGAATGGATGATATATGTGTGGTGCATGTGATATGACCTGGTTGCAGTGTTTGAAACAGATGGATGTAATGAATCTCGTGGCGCTCTGCGCCGCAACGCTGGCCTTATTTCTGGCGGGCGTGCTCACCGGCCTCAAGCTCGGCGGCGGACGCCGGAGCAACGGCTCGGGATATGGCGGAGGAAGCCATACAGTGCGTTCCCCCGATTTGTATATCGGAAACCTGACCGAGGAAGTCAGCGGCGAGGAACTTGAGAAGCAATTCGGCAAGTTCGGTGATGTGAAGGAAGTCCGTATGGTCCCGCCCCGTAACGGCGAAACCAAATCCTTCGCGTTCATCACCATGGGTAGCGTCGAATCCGCCCAGGCCGCCCTGAACGGCATGAACGGGCGCGATATCCTGGGACGCAAGATCGTGGTCAGCGAAGCGCGTTCGCGACGCGGTGGAAACGGTGCCCCCCGGCGCGGCGGCCCCCGGCGCTAAACCGGAACACGTCATGAGGCCAATAGTCCCTTGCGGGATTATTGGCCTTTTTTCTTTTTACAGTCTCCCTTTCAGCCGGTCGGCCAAGGTTGTTCTTCGGGATGACACATGATCGTTCCGGATGGCCATGTTAACAGCCTTGCTGGACCCCACCAGGCAGACCAGTTTCCGTCCCCTCGTCATCGCGGTATAGAGAAGGTTTCGCTGAAGCAGCTTGAAGTGGTGCATGCTCATCAGCAGGACCACCGCCGGATATTCGCTTCCCTGTGATTTGTGAACGGAACAGGCGTAGGCAAGATCCAGCTCATCCAGTTCCTCCGCCGCATAGGCCACATGTCGCCCGTCATAATTAACAATGACTTCCCGCCCTTCCGGGTCAACCCGCTCCACCTGGCCGATATCCCCGTTATAGACATCCTTGTCATAGTTGTTCCGGATCTGCAACACGCGATCCCGTGCCTTATACTGCCGGCCAAACCGGCTCAGCGAGGGCCCTCCCGGATTTAACGCCTCCTGAAGAATGACATTCAGGTTTTCGCACCCGAGCTGGTTCCGTCGCATCGGCGTGAGCACCTGAACTTCCGTCATCGGATCAAACTTGAATTTCTTGGGAATCCGGGATGACACCAGTTCCAACATTTTGGCGATCACATCTTCGGGGGTATCCGACTCAATGAAAAAGAAATCCCCCGTCCGGCCCTCTTCCGGCGTTTCAAGGGGCAGCCCGTGATTGACGCGATGCGCATTTTTGACAATCCAGCTTTGCGACTCCTGTCTGAAAATCGTATCCAGCTTCGTCAGCGGAACCACGCCCGAGTCAATCAGATCACGAAGAACGTTTCCCGCCCCAACGCTGGGAAGCTGGTCGGCATCCCCCACCAGAACCAGGGTCGCCTCGGCTGGCAATGCCCGCAGGAAGGAATTCATCAATTGGATGTCGATCATGGAGACTTCATCCAGGATAAACACATCCCCTTTGATCGGATTCTCCAGGCCGTGTTCAAAGTAACGGGTTCCGGGCACATACTTCAGCACACGGTGGATGGTTTTGGCGGGCATGCCGGTGGCCTCCTCCATCCGCTTGGCAGCCCGGCCGGTCGGGGCCGCCAGGCAGATGGACATCTTGCGTGCGTTGAAGATATCCACCAGCGCCCTGACAATCGTGGTTTTTCCCACGCCGGGTCCACCGGTGATGATCGTCACCTTTTTCAGAAGTGCCATTTCAAGGGCCGCACGCTGGGCCGGGGCAAACCCGATCGCCATCAACCCTTCCGCCCAGGTCACCGCCTTCCCAACCTGGATTGGACTATGCGGCATCGCGGTCGTCATCAGCCGTTCCAGCATGGCCGCCACACCGGACTCCGCCTGGTACAGCGGGGTCAGGAATACATTCCCGCGCTCCTCCACAAGGGTCCCGTTTTCGACGCCGTGCCGGATTGCCGTCTTCAGGACATCGGCGGGGATCTCAAGCATCTGTTCCCCCGCGGAAATCACGTCCTCCCTGGGGCAGAAGCAATGCCCCTCCTCGGCCATAGTGGTCAGGATATACAAGATCCCTGCCTTGGCGCGGATTCCGGAATGGGGTTCGACCCCGAGGCTCAGCGCAATGCGGTCGGCCGTCTTGAACCCGATCCCCCAGACTTCATGGCAAAGCCGGTAGGGATTTTCACGCACCACGGTAACCGACTGATCGCCGTACTGCTTGTAAATCCGCATGGCGCAGGCGGTGCCGACTTCGTGGGACTGCAGGAACACCAGAATATCCCGCACTGTTTTCTGGGCCCGCCAGGATTCCTTGATCATTTCCCGGCGTGCCTGCCCGATCCCATCGACCTCCTCCAAACGCGCTGACTCCTTGTCGATGATCTCCAGGGTACGATCCCCGAACGCCTTTACCAGACGCTCAGCAAGTCCGGCCCTAATCCCCTTGATCATTCCACTTGCAAGATACCGCTGAATTCCAGCCACGGAATGAGGAGGATGACACTCAATCTTGCTGGCCTGGAATTGCCGTCCGTGCTTGCTGTGAACCGTCCATCGCCCCGAGGCCTCGAAGAGTTCACCTTCGGTCAACGCGGGACAATTCCCGACGACCATGACCTCATCGGGATTATGCTTTCCTCTTGGAATCACCCCGCACACGGTATAGCCGGAATCGTCGGAATGGAAGAGCACACGATTCACCGTCCCCTTCAGGGTTTCAAGAGGTTCTCCTGAAGGGTCAGCGGAACGCCCGGATGAGGGACGCGATTTTGTGAAATCAATTTCGTCTTGCACAATGGCCGGGGATGCTACCAGAGACGCGGCCCGTCAACAACTCACAACCCGTCAGACCTGCTTCTGACGGTACGATTCCACTTCCCAGTTCTCGATAAAAAGCCGGGCACGGTCGGTCATGAACTGGATTCCGCCAAAGGCTTTTGCCAACTGGCACACCAGTGCCCCGTCCTTCGCCAATTCCAAGGCCAGGGAGGCCTGCTTCATGGCGGGCGAGACACCAAATACTCCCGCGGGCGTAATGACAACCTTGGGTATATAGCCATGGGTGGCCCGGAACGCGGCAAGGCCAGCGGCCGTAGGTTGCCCCTTGTAGGGGTATGACTTTGAATACACGATGTGATCCGGCGACACGGGCCCCTCTGCCACGGCAAACCCCTCGGAATAAGCCATGGCGGTCGCATCCGAACCCAGAGTGCCGGCAATCGCCTGCCGGGCCGCCTCAACCGCCGCAAAGTCCCCAGGAGCGGACATCACCAGCGTCATGCCGACTTTCGCCTTGGAATACTCCGCCTTCAGCGTGTCCATGACCCGGCGATAGGTTGCCCGGATCTCGTCCGCAGTATTCCCAGTGACAAAGACGCCGTGATTTTCAAGAAACAGGAGCGTGGGAGCCTTCCCCGTCTTTGCCACGAACTCCTGAACCCGTTTCCGCACATCCACACAGAGCGTGAATCCGGGATCAATATAAGGAATCCAGAGCGCATCAGGGAACAGACGCGCGCAGAACTCCGCTCCATTCCTGGAGCAGGTCATTCCATTCACCAGCGCCGGATGGGTATGAACCACAAAGGCGCCGGAGAGCAACTCATGAAGAGGCGCCTCAACGGAAGGACGCCCGGTATGACCCGGCATAACGGACTCGGCCATGACATTCTTGACCAGTTCCTCACGCGCCTGAGAGTCAGTCGGCACTTCGATCGCGTACAACCGTTGCATGGCAGCCCGGTTCATGGCCACAAACGTGGCGGAAGTCATCCCCGCCAGAGTCGTGCCAGAGGGCTTGACCCACAGCGTGTCCGCCGTCTTGCAGGAGGTATTTCCGCCTCCGCCCCTGACATAGTCCGGGGTTCCGAATTCGTGCGACAACGTTACGATTTCATCCAGCAATTTCAATGTCCGCCTCCCGTCGCGCCCTTGAGCCAGGTGCCATAACCGATAGTGATACGGATTACCGTCGCTTTGAAAGCACATCGACCTCATAGCACCCGACCACGTCCAGCCAGTCCGCCCCGACCGGAACATCCCGGCCCAGGCAAAGCTGATCCCAGACCGCGCCGAAGGGCATGGTCTTCATCTCCTCCATCAGGCCCAGACGGGAGGCATTATTGCCCTTCCGCTCCTCCTTCGCCAAACGGGCGGAGGGATCCAGAAGGGAGTACAGGATCGCCTTGCGTGTGGCACGCAATCCGATGACATAAGCCCCGATGCGATTGATGCTGGCGTCGAAGAAGTCTGTGGCTATCGCCACCTTGTCCCAGGCCCTGCCCCGTGCAATTTCCAGGAACAGGTGACTCAGGTCGTCCCCGAACAATACCACATGATCACTATCCCAGCGCATCGGTCGGCTGACATGAATCAGCAGGCGCGGATGGAACTGAAGGAAACTCGACACCTTGTCGTGAATGGTTTCCGTGGGATGATAGTGCCCCATGTCCAGACAAAGCCCAACCCCGCGGCTGAGGGCATAACTGCTGTAGTATTCGGCGGATCCCACCACATACTCCTCACTACCAATGCCGAACAGTTTGCTCTCCACAAAATCCACGCACTGCGAAGGGCTCACGCGCGGGTCATTAAAAATTTCGTCAAGGGATTCGGTCAGATTCGCGCGGGGGGCCCACCGGTCGGACGGATAATCCTTGGAGCCGTCCGGGATCCAATGGTTGACCAGACAGGGAGATCCCTGGGAGCGGGCCATAGCGGCCGCGATTTTACGGCAGGCCTTGGCATGACGCACCCAGAAGGCGCGGATTTTGGGATCCGGGTGAGAGAGCGTATAGCCATCATTCGCCTTGGGATGCGCGAAAAAGGTGGGGTTGAAATCAAGGCTAAGCCCATTCTTTTTAGCCCATTTCATCCAGTTGGCGAAATGGCGCGGCTCCAGTTCGTCGCGATCCACAATCTTGCCGGACGTCTCCGCATAGCAGGCGTGAATATTCAGGCGCATCACGCCCGGAACCAGCTTAAGAACCTGATCATAGTCGGCCCGCGCCTCCTCAGGAGTTCGGGCCCGCCCGCCCTGATTACCGGTGGCCATGATGCCGCCGCCGTTCACCGCTCCTTCTTTGACTTCGAATCCACCCACATCATCCGCCTGCCAGCAGTGCATCGAAACCGGAATGGCCAGTGCCTGGCGAATCGCCTTGTCGGTGTTGATTCCCATCTCCGCATAGCGAGCCTTCGCCATCCCATACATTTTGCCGATGTCTTTTGAATTCATAAGTTCTCCTAATAGTGGGCTCAGGATACGCTCACCGGCCTGTCCCCGGCATCATTCCGGAAACAGGCCGTATCACTGCACCAACAAAACCCTTAACTTAAACGCTCATGCTGAGCAATTGCTCGTAGACTTCCTGCTTGCCGCTGATCTGCTTCGGCGCACCGGCCTTGATGGCGAGTTTGCGTAAATCCTGAAGCTTCAGAGAGCCCTTTTCATACGCCTTACCATTAGGCGTATCGAACGAGGCATACCGGTCTTTCCGCATCTTCCGATAGTCGGACTTCCGGAGAATCGCGTCCGCCGCAAGTAACGCCCGGGCGAACACATCCATGCCGGTAATGTGCGCGACAAAGATATCGGACAGGTCGGTTGAATTCCGGCGCGTCTTGGCGTCGAAATTAACTCCGCCCTTGGTGAACCCGCCAGCCTCCAGAATCACCAGCATGGCCTCCGTCAACTCCTGGGCGTTAACCGGGAACTGATCCGTATCCCACCCGTTCTGGTAATCTCCGCGGTTGGCATCGATGCTTCCCAGCATGCCATTGTCAGCCGCGACCTGCAGCTCATGCTGGAAAGTATGCTGAGCCAGGGTCGCGTGGTTGACCTCGATGTTCAGCTTGAAATCCTTTTCCAGTTTGTACTGCTTAAGGAACCCGATCACGGTGGCCGAGTCGACATCGTACTGGTGCTTGCTGGGCTCCATGGGCTTGGGCTCGATCAGGAAGTTACCCTTGAACCCCTGCTTGCGTCCATAGTCACGGGCCATCGTCAGGAACCGGCCCATATGCTCCAGCTCCCGCTTCATATTCGTGTTGAGCAGAGAGCCATAGCCTTCCCGGCCGCCCCAGAACACATAATTTTCGCCGCCCAGCGTGATCGTCGCGTCAATCGCGTTCTTGACCTGTGCGCCAGCCCAGCACAGCACATTGAAATCAGGATTGGTCGAAGCGCCGTTCATGTATCGGGGATTGGAGAAAACGTTGGCCGTACCCCACAGCAGCTTGACTCCGGTCTCCTTCTGCTTCTGCTTGGCATAGGCAACAATCTTCTCGAGACGTTTTTCGGATTCGGCGATCATATTTCCCTCCTCGATCAGATCGAAGTCATGGAAGCAATAAAACGGCATGCCGATCTTGACCATGAATTCGAACGCGGCATCCATCTTGTTTTGGGCGCGCTCAAGGGCATTCTTTCCGGCAGACCAGGGAAGCACTTTCGTGCCGGGACCAAACGGGTCGCCACCGGTTCCACACATCGTATGCCAGTACGCCATGGCAAACCGGAAATGATCCTTCATGGTCTTTCCGGCAACCTGCTGCCCGGCATCATAATACTTGAACGCCAACGGATTCTTCGACTCACGGCCCTCAAATTTGACCGTCCCGATACGCTTAAAATACTCACCCTTTTTGCTCGTCATGCTCTGGTTTCCTTTCATGATTTCAGACTGTTTGACAACTTTATTTTCCACTCTTCATAAGCCTGCACATACTGATCCTCATGATCCAGGTCAGGCTGAACTGTCTCCACGGATTTCAGCGAGGCAAAGGCCTCCTTGAAGGTCTTGTAGAGTCCGGCGCCGACACCCGCACCGCGGGCGGCACCGATGGCACCGTCCGTCTCCATCAGCTCCACCGCCGCGCCCGTCACGGAGGCGAACGTCCTGCGGAAAAGCGGGCTCAGGAACATGTTGGCGTTCCCCGCCCGGATCACGGTGGGCCGGATCCCGATGTCCTGCATGATGTCCATTCCGTATTTGAAGGCGAAGACAATACCCTCCTGCGCCGCGCGCAGGATGTGCCGACGGTCATGAATGTTGAAATTGATTCCGCTGAACTCTGCACCCCTGCCGGCATTGCCAAGCATTCGCTCCGCACCGTTTCCAAACGGCAGGATAGCCAACCCGGCCGATCCAATCGGAACCTGGGCGGCGAGATCATTCATGGCCGGGTAGCTGATTCCATCGGGCATGACATTCTTTTTCAACCACGAATTCAAGATCCCCACCCCATTCAGGCAGAGCAGGACTCCGAGCCGAGTGTCACCCGCCTTGTGATTGACATGCGCAAAGGTGTTCACACGGGACTGGGGATCATATTTCACCTCGGCGCTTACGCCATACACAACCCCTGAGGTTCCCGCCGTGGCGGCAATTTCACCGGGATTGAGCACATTCAGGGAAAGCGCATTGTTGGGCTGGTCACCCGCCCTGTAGGCAATCGGGGTTCCGGCCTTGAGCCCCAGCTCTTGTGCGGCGGCGGCGGTCAGAGGCCCCTGATCGCAAAAAGTTCCGGTGATGTCAGGCAAGACTTCGGCCCTGATCCCGTAATGATCCAGCAGGAAGCCGGCCGGTTTGCCCTCCTTGAAATCCCACAACATCCCCTCGGAAAGGCCAGAGACAGTGGTTGTTACCCCGCCGGTCATCTTCATCGCGATAAAATCACCGGGCAGCATGATCTTGAAGATCTTATCATAGACCGCCAGCTCGTTGTCTTTGACCCATTTCAACTTCGACGCGGTAAAGTTGCCGGGCGAATTGAGCAGATGCCCGAGACAGCGGCTCGCACCAAGGGATTCGAACGCGCGACGACCCGTCTCGACAGCACGGCTGTCGCACCAGATGATGGCGGGACGCAGCGGCTTCAGATTCCGGTCCACACAGACCAGGCCGTGCATCTGGTACGAAATACCAATGGCCTTCAAATCGCCGGGATTCACACCCGATGCCGCGAGAATATCCGCCGTGGCCAGCTTGAGATTATCCCACCAGGCAGAGGGATCCTGTTCCGCCCAACCCGGCTTTACAGCACGGATTGGCATTTCCTGCTTCGGATAAAATGAAGTCGCAAGACACGCGCCGGTTTCGACAGAAATCAGGCACGCCTTAACTGATGAACTCCCAATGTCGTAGCCGATCAAGAACATAGGGTTGGCCTCCTTGAAACTGGCCTAGTAGTACCATGACCCGTCTCCGCCCGCCTTCACAATAGTATCTTTTTTTAGCACAAAATTATCCTGCTGATAACTCCGGGGATGTCATCGCAGTCGCACTACTCCGGAAATCCTGAAGATGCAGTTGAGGGGTCGTGCGGCCGAGATAGGTGTTGGATCTCAGGGTAAAGGCCAGGTCAAGGGGCCCGTCAGGAAACGTCACCAGACGATCAGCCAGATTAAACCCTATCGC
>JBAXMJ010000052.1:0-17329 GCA_037134355.1 bacterium
CGGGCTGCCGGGCAGGCTGGCGCAATCCGAAAAATATCTAATTCGGAACCGCCGCGGAACAGCGCATAGGCTAGGGTGCCCGCATGTTTAGCAGGTATTCGCAGGCACAGGAAGCAAAGCCATGATTGCAGCTTGCCGTCGAATCCCGGTGCTCCCAGAGCGTGCCCGTCTGCTCAGCCTGATTTATCCATGTAGTCCTTACATCGCCCGTACGACTAGCGCGGGAACCTGGCCCGGTAATGCGTTGGTGGCACCCCCGCCGCTCGGCGAAAACAGCGCGAGAAATATAGTGGATCTTCAAACCCTGACTTTTCGGCGATTTCTGCCACTGTCAGGGAGGTTTCCACCAGCAGACGTCGAGCCTCCCGGATGCGCAACTTCATTACATAGCGTGCCGGCGGTTCACGCATATAGCGTTTCCAGTAGCGGCGGAATGTCGCAGACGAAAGACCGAACCGACGGGCCAACTCATTAAAATCATGCTCCTCGAACAGATGCTCACGCACATGCTGCCTTACGCGATGGATTGTCTGCTCCTCATGTCCGGCAGGCGGCCGCTGTTCGGCCATACGCGTTTCGACCAGCAGCAGTTCGCACGCTCGATCAATCCGGTCGGCCATCCCCTCCTGCGATGTCTCCGTTAGCAGCGACATCAAATGCGAAAACTGTTCAAGGACCTGGGTGTCCCGCCGGATTGGCCAGTATGGTTTATGAATTTGCACGAGATTCCGTCGCAGGCACTCATCTTTCGCGGCACCCTCGTATATAATGTAGAATTCCTCCCATCGTCCGCCAGTCGCCTCGGTTGGCCCGTAGTGCATTACCTCGCCCGGCCATTGCGTAATCACGCAGGGGGCCTGTATGTCAAACCGCTCCCCGCGTAAATGATATACCCCGCACCCGGAAAGAATCATCGAAAAATTGAATGTGCTGAAAACATGACGAACCGTATCGGTTTTACAAGGCATATATCCAACTGACTGCACGGTCAGTCCGGTCGGGAAGCGGCGCGGTCGCGGAGCAAGATGTATGAAAAATTCGTCCATGTTTTAGATATAATTATCCATTTCCTTTTATTCTGAATAGTACTATTTTTAAAAAAAAAGAATACCAACTGTACTGCCCCTTAGGTGAGTACTGGTATCGGTGTGATAAATATTCAAGGAGCATTACTAAAAATGACGATAACAAAGGCAAAGAAAAAAACCGCGGTGACAGCATCAAAATCAAAAGCAAAAGCCGCTTTGATTGTATGGGGCGGCTGGGATGGCCACACTCCGAAAGACTGCGCTGATCTTTTCGCGCCGTGGCTGAAATCGAAGGGGTACCGGGTTGTGGTGTCGAACACCATGGATATCTACACCAACAAGCGCAAGATGAAGAATTTTAACCTGATTGTTCCAATTTGGACCATGGGACAAATTACTCCGGAACAGTTTGCCGGTCTTCGCGAGGCGGTGCTGAACGGCGTCAGTCTCGCCGGATGGCACGGCGGCATGTGCGACTCCTTTCGCAATGACACGGAGTATCAATTCATGACTGGTGGACAATGGGTGGCTCATCCCGGCAACATCATTCCTCACCGCATTCACATTACGGCGCCGAGCGATCCGATTATGAAAGGGCTGAAGGATTTCGACATCACCTCTGAGCAGTACTACATGCATGTTGACCCGTCCAATGGCGTTCTGGCTACCACCACATTTAGCGGCAAGCACGGCAATAGCCCCTGGATCAAAGGGACCGTTATGCCTTATGTCTGGAAACGTACCTATGGAAAAGGCAGGATTTTCTACACGGCACTGGGTCACGTTGCCAACGATTTCAATGTCCCAGAGGCCTTTGAAATTGTCAAACGCGGCATGATGTGGGCCGCTGGCGATAAGATCCAACCCGAGTATGTATCGGCCTGAGTCATGTCGGCTCCTAACTCTCATAATAAGGAACATCCTGTCATGGAAAAAACAAAAATCGGAATTGTCGGCTGTGGTAATATCAGCGGCATCTATTTCAAGAACCTCTGCACGGTATTCAGCAACGTTTCGGTGAAGGCCTGCGCCGATCTCGATGCCTCTCGGACCGACGCAAAAATCAAGGAATACCCCGGCGTGAAGGCTTGCACACTGGAGGAAATGCTCGCGGATCCGGAAATCAAAATCATCGTGAACCTGACCACGCCGCAGGGACATTTCCCGGTGTCCATGAAGGCAGTCGCCGCCGGTAAGCACGTTTACGCCGAAAAGCCGCTGACGCTGACGCGCCAAGAGGGAAAAACGCTTCTGGCCGCCGCCACCAAGGCAGGGGTGCTGGTCGGCAATGCACCGGACACTTTTCTCGGGGCCGGCATCCAGACCTGCCGACGTGTCATTGAAGACGGTCTGATCGGCACTCCGATCGGCGCGCAGGCTTTTATGCTTTGCCGTGGGCATGAAAGCTGGCACCCGGATCCGGAATTCTACTATAAAAACGGTGGCGGCCCGATGTTCGATATGGGGCCTTACTATCTGACCGCCCTCGTCTCGCTACTTGGGCCGATCAGGCGCGTTACCGGCTCAACCCGGATCTCGTTCCCTCAGCGCACTATCACCAGCGCCAAGAAAAACGGGCAGATCATTGACGTGGAGGTGCCCACCCATGTCGCGGGTGTAATGGACTTCGCCAGCGGTGCGATCGGCACCATCACCACCAGTTTCGATGTGTGGGCTTCTCAAACCCCGCGGATCGAAATTTTCGGTTCGGAAGGTTCGTTATCGGTACCGGATCCGAACGGCTTCGGCGGCCCGGTACGCATTCGTATCAGCGGCGAAAAGGAATGGCGCGATCTGCCGCTCACCTGCGGTTTTGAACCCAACGGCCGCGGTATCGGACCGTCGGACATGGCGGATGCGATCCGTACCGGACGCGCCCACCGCGCTAACGGCGCAATGGCGTATCATGTACTTGACGTGATGCACGCCTTCCATGACGCCTCCGCGAATGAACGCCATATTCATGTGGAAAGCACCTGCGAAAAGCCAGCCCTGATGCCTCTTGGCCTTTTCGACGGAAACTGGTAACCCTCAGTAATGGAGTCCTGAATGATGAAAACAAATGTGGTGCTTGTCGGCTGTGGCGGGATCGCCAATGCATGGCTCAATTCGGAAACGGTCAAAAGCAAAGTGAACATCGTCGGCCTGGTGGATATCCAGCAGGCGGCGGCAGAGGCCAAGAAGGAAAAAATCGGACTGGTCAACGCCATCACCGGAAGCAATCTGGACACGGTGCTGCGCCAAGTGAAGCCGGAGGTTGTTTTCGACTGTACCATCCCGGAAGCGCACTGCGCCACCACGTTGACGGCACTCAAGCACGGTTGTCACGTTTTCGGTGAAAAGCCGATGGCCGACACCATGCCTAACGCCCGCAAGATGGCGGCCGCCGCCCAGAAAGCCGGGCGGATATACGCGGTGATGCAGAACCGCCGTTATCTAAAAGGAATCCGGGCACTGAAACGCTTTCTTGGCAACGGCGGGATCGGAAAACTGGTTGCGGTCCATAGCGACTTTTTCATCGGCGCGCATTTTGGCGGGTTCCGTGACGTCATGGAGCATGTGCTGCTGCTGGATATGGCCATCCACTCCTTCGATCAGGCCCGGTTCATTACTGGTGAAGATGCTGTCGCCGTCTACAGCCACGAGTGGACACCGCGTCATTCCTGGTACAAGCACGGCCCGAGCGCCTCCGCTATTTTTGAAATGACCAGCGGCGTTGTGTATACCTATCAGGGTAGCTGGTGCGCCGAAGGCTGCCCGACCGCATGGGAATGCACCTGGCGCATCATCGGCGAGAAGGGGACTCTGATCTGGAACGGCGGCGAGGACTTCCGCTGTGAAGTCGTGGCTGGCAATCAGGGTTTTGTTCACCCTGTAAAGCAGAAGATCGTGCCCATGATCTGTCCGAAGTCCCTGAGTCAGGGCCACAACAGTGGTATTGCCATGTTTCTGGATGCGATTGCGAAGCAGGGCATTCCGGAAACGATATGCACCGATAACATCAAGAGCATGGCGATGGTCCATAGCGCCGTTAAAAGTGCCGCTACCGGTAAACGTGTCCTCATTAGTTTGTAATTCATAAACCGTAATAACATAAGGAGACTCAATGACCACTACAGCAGCCCCCGCGAAAGACATTCGGATTGGCACCCTCGTCAGTGCCGGCATGAAAGCCCCTGAATACATCCGTCAGATTCAGCACCATGGCTTTGAATCGTACAGCCTGACCTTCTGGCAGACGTGTGCAGACGTGGATTTTAAAAAGCTCGCCCGCGAAGTTAACGCCGTGCTCGACGGCACAGGAGCCGTCATCTCGTCGATCTGCATTTTCGGCAACCCGCTCGAGAATCAGCCGAAGGATAAGGAAACGCTCGAAGGCTGGAAGAAATGCATCGATAATGCACACCTCTTCGGTTGTGATATTGTCGGCGGGTTTACCGGGCGCCTGCGCGGCAAGCGGATTGACGAGAGCATTCCGCAGTTCAAGAAAGTGTTTGCGCCTCTGGCCAAACGTGCCGCCGACAAGGGCGTGCGCATTGCGTTCGAGAACTGCGACATGGGCGGAACCTGGGCCTATGGCGATTGGAATATCGCCCACAATCCGACCGCTTGGGAAATGATGTTTGACGCCGTTCCCGCCAGCAACCTCGGCCTTGAATGGGAGCCTTGCCACCAGATGGTCAGCCTGATTGACCCGATGCCGCAGCTTCGAAAATGGGTGAAGAAGATGTTTCACATTCATGGCAAGGACGCCACCGTGCACTGGGATAACGTACGCACTTACGGGGTGCATTCCTCAATGCATGGCGACATCGCCCTGCCCAATCAGGTTCAGAAGATTCCGCCGTTTGCCTATCACCGCACGCCGGGGTTCGGCGACAGCGACTGGACGGCCATTATTTCCGACCTTCGTCAGGGCGGTTTCAAAGGCTGTATTGACATTGAAGGCTGGCACGATCCGGTTATGCGCGGGGCACTTGAAATGAGCGGTCAGGTCCGTTCGTTGAACTATCTCAAGACCTGCCGCGGCGATTTTATTGCCAATCCGGTCATTTAAATGGGATAGCCGGGGTCGTTTTTTGTCAAGATTCACCAGAAGGGATTAACATGAAACGCAAACTGAGAATGGGAATGGTTGGCGGCGGCCCGGACGCCTTCATCGGGGATGTGCACCGTAAAGCCGCCTGCCTCGACGGCGGCGTCGAACTGGTGGCCGGCTGTTTTAGCCGGACGCCCGAAAAATCAAAACAGATGGCGGATGCCCTGTATCTGGACAAAGGTCGCTGCTATGACTCGGTCGACGCCATGATCGCTGGCGAGCTGGCACTGCCTGAAGGCCGCCGGATTGATTTTGTCTCGATCGTTACCCCTAACGACGGTCATTTCCCGATTGCCAAGGCGTTTCTTGAAGCAGGGTTTAACGTGATTCTCGACAAGCCGATGACGTTTGATCTCAAGCAGGCCGTCGCCCTCCGCAAGATCGTTAAAAAAAGCGGAAAAGTACTGGCGCTGACCCATAATTATACCGGATATCCGATGGTCAAATTGGCGCGTGACCTGGTGAAGCAGGGGAAGATCGGTCGGGTTCTGAAGATCATTGTGCAGTACCCGCAAGGCTGGCTCATCAACCCGATCGAGCGCGACGGTGCGAAGCAGGCCGCCTGGCGTACCGATCCCAAACGCAGTGGTGCCGCAGGCTGTATGGGCGATATCGGCACCCATGCCGAGAATCTGGCTGAATATATCACCGGCCTGAAGATCACCGAGATCTGTGCCGATCTCGGTACCATGGTAGAAGGCCGCCAGTTGGATGATGACGGCAATTGCCTGGTCCACTTTGAAGACGGCGCGCGCGGATTGCTCTTCGCCAGTCAGGTTTGCGTCGGTGAACTCAACGCACTGCGCATCAACGTCCATGGCACCGAAGGCGGACTCTCCTGGCAACAGGAGGAGCCCAACAGTCTCAGCGTCTGTGGAACCGACGGAACCATCCATACCTACCGTCGCGGCACCGACGCCGTGGGAGCGATCTCGCCTGCAGCCGCCCGCGCGACACGGCTACCGTTCGGACATCCGGAAGCCTTCTATGAGGCTTTTGCTAATGTCTACCGGAATGCCACCGACACCATTCGGGCGGCGATTGAAGGGCGCACGCCGACGGCTCTCGAGCTGGATTTTCCGAATGTGGAAGATGGCATTCGCGGCATGCAGTTCATCGAAACGGTGGTTGCCAGCAAAGGGCTGTGGGTCCGCTTCCCGTAGTCCATGAAGACCGGCAACCTATAGACAAGTGAAGGGGGGCCCTCCTTTTTAAATGCAGGTACATCATCCTTACTGGGATGGTGATGTCAAATCAGGCAGAGTGGGACGAAAAGAATATATTGAAAGATTCGGGGTTTTGATAATGTCTGATTGTCTTTTTGACTGCAAAGATTCGATAAGGAGAGGGCAATGAAGTTGAATGTGTTCCCCGCACCCCGTGTGTGTTCGGTAAGGAAGATTGCGGTGGATATCGGAGCCGCTGTCTGGATTGTTCTGCCCGATTTCTGCAGTCGTCGACTTCGCGAGCGCATCCTTGAAGGCGCAACACGTTTGAGCCGCATCTTGAACAGGTCTGTCCGCGTTACGGCCGCACTACCCCGGAAGGGGATGGCGCTTCTGGTAATCAATGTTGCCCCCGGAAATCTCAAGGAACAGGGCTTTGAACTGGAGATCAATAAAGAGCAGCGTTGCCTGAATGCCGGAGGAGAGGCTGGCGCATATTACGGGTGTCTTGCCTTTGTCCAGTTGATTGAACAGTTCGGTGTGAACCCTCCGGCATTGACGATTCAGGATGAGCCTGATTTCGAGTCCCGCGGCGTGATGCTGGACGTCAGTCGGTGCAAAGTTCCGACCATGACCACCTGTAGGCAACTCATAGACCGGCTCGCGGGAATGCGCATCAATCAGGTGCAGCTCTATATCGAACACACCTTTGCCTTCGCTGCGCACAAGCCGGTGTGGCATGACGCGAGTCCGTTTACCCACGAGGAGATTCTGGAGCTCGATCAATACTGCGCCGACCGCTTTATCGAACTTGTCCCCAACCTCAATTCCTTTGGTCACGTCGAGCGTTGGTTAAGGCATCCAGAATACAGGCACCTGGCAGAATGTCCGGATCAGGCCAACTGCTCGACTCTCGCCCCCAACGCCGCCAGCCTTAAGTTTCTTGAAGGCCTATACGATGAATATCTGCCGCATTTTTCAAGCAGAACTTTCAATGTCGGGTGTGACGAGACTTGGGAACTGGGTAAGGGGCGTAGCAAGGCCCTGGCGGCGAAGACCAGCACTACAGCCGTGTATTTCGGGTTTCTTAAGAAAATCCACAAGCTCGTCTCGAAGAAGGGGCGGCGCATGCAGTTCTGGGGAGATATCATCCTGCATCAGCCTGAGCTGATCAAGGAATTGCCTGAGGATATTCTGGCGCTGTGCTGGGGATATGAATCGGATCACCCGTACGCGAAGCAGTGTAGCGCTTTTGCCGAAGCCGGGGTTGAATATCATGTGTGTCCCGGCACCAGTGCCTGGAGCAGCATTACCGGACGTACCGATAACTGTCTGGCTAATCTGGAAAGCGCAGCGGAGAATGGCGTCAAATTCGGAGCGACGGGATACCTTATTACCGACTGGGGTGATGGGGGGCATCATCAGGTCCTGCCCATCAGCTATGTCGGCTTTGCCGCCGGTGCCGCCTACAGCTGGAACCTCAAGGCCAACCGGTCGGTTGATCTTGCCGGCGCCATCAGTCGTCACTTCTTCGAGGATCCCACCGGGACTCTGGGACAACTCTGCCTTGATCTGGGGCGAACACTCAATCATATCCCGTGCCTGAAGCAGGGAAACTGTTCGAATATCAATCAGTTACTGTTCTCGAATCTCAAACCGGGAGGACTCGACCTCGCCAAGGTTACCGCATCGCAGTACGCCCGGGCAGAGGCTTGGCTTGGCAAGCTCATGGAGGGACTCGATAAAGCCAGACCGGTTTGCCCCGACAGGGATCTGGTTATGGCGGAACTCAGGCACTCCATTGACATGAGTCGTTACGCGATCCGACGCGGGCGGCTGGCCCATTTAGGGCAGGGGAGTGTTGACGAGCAGCGCCGCGCACTTCAGGAACTGGTTATGAGTCACGAAGATCAGTGGTTAGCTCGCAATCGGCGCGGCGGACTCTATGAAAGCTCGACGAGGCTTCGAAATGCTGCCGTCAGTGAGTGCGCTACTTTACCAAATGCTGTGGTGCAAGCAACACCTGTTCCGCAAACCCGGACTAAACGGTAAAGAATCGCTTGTCATAGTGAGCTTTGTTTACCTATGGTGTTGCAAGTTATGAGAGGCCTTGAAAATACAGATAAAAACAATTCACGGTTTGAGCGCGAAAAGAAAACCCTGCAGGCAATGATTCGTATCTGCTGCCGGGATTTGCATCACTCGGACGACGCACTGTGCGTGGATTGCGCCGAACTTCAACGGTATGCCTTGTCTCGCCTCGATAACTGCTCCTTCGGCACCGGCAAACCGAAGTGCTCCGAGTGCCCGATTCATTGCTACACGCCGGCCAGGAGGGCTCAGATCCAGATCGTCATGCGTCATTCGGGGCCTAAAATGATGGTTAAGCATCCTGTTCTGGCGTTGAAACATATCGCGGACGGTGTTTTGCACCGTCCGGCAAAACGATCAGGCAAAGCGTCATGAACCCTGATCCCAGCAAAGTTGATGCCGATTTGCTCTTTCTCCTTCAGAAGGGATTGCCTCTGGAGTCTGATCCATTTGCCGTCATCGGGAATTCGCTGGGACTGTCCGGGGACGATGTTCTGAAACGCCTGCGTGTTTTGTTCGAAACCGGTGTTGCCCGACGGTTTGGCGCCGTTTTCGATTCCCGTAGCCTCGGTTATGAAAGCACCTTGTGTGCTGTGGATATTCCCGCGACGGATCTTGTGGCCGCCGCCGCCCGTATCCAGCCGCATCCGGGCATCACACATTGCTACGAGCGACAGGGGCATCCCAATCTCTGGTTCACACTCACCGCTCCCGCCAACGACCTGTTGCCTGAGCTGGCGCGCATCTCGAAAGCCCTGGGGTCCTATAGGGTTTTAAATCTGCCCGCCCTTCAAAAATTCAAGATTGAAGCCGTCTTCGGACAGAGTTCACAAGGGGATCAGATCGCGAAGGGGGCTTCTCTGTCAGAGACGCAGCCCGGCGGCCGGCGGCCCGCTGAGTTCAGCGAAAGGGAGAAAACGGTCATTCGTTGTTTGCAAGGATCCATTCCCGTTGAAAGAGATCCCTTTGGTGTCGTCGCGAAACGGGTTGGGGTTGAGCCGCTGGAGTTGCTCAAACTCCTGCAACGATGGCAGCGAGAGGGCATTATCCGGCGTATTGCCCTCGTGGTGCGGCACCACAAGCTTGGGTATTCGGCCAACAGCATGTGCGTGTGGAAGGTGGCTCCCGAGGCTCTTGTCGCGGCGGGCCACAGCATGGCGCGCAGCCCCCATGTGACCCATTGCTACGAGAGGCCGTCTTCCGGGGAGTTTCCGTACAACCTGTATGCCATGATCCATGCCCGTTCACCGGAGGAAGCGGTGTCGATTTTTAAGACATTGGGGCGTGATGCGGGATTGCCGGAGGGGGCGATGATGTGGTCGGTCCGGGAATTCAAAAAGGCGAGTCCCATATTCTTCTGTGAATCAACGGTCGAACTCGGGGTGCCGCCTTCATGAGTGAACGTCCTTCAGGTACAGGACTGCTCTTTGCGGCCGCGGGAACCACCTGTCCTGAAGCGATGGGTGCCTTTGATCGCATCAGTCAAGCCGCTGCGACCCGTTTTCCCGGGGTTGTCCTGAAGTGGGCCTACACATCCTCCGGGGTCAGGCGGAAACTGATTGCGCAGGGCCGTCCTATTCAGGATCCGCGGGAGGCCCTGGCAACTCTTGAAGCGGAAGGCGTGACGCAGTGTGCGGTGTTGTCGCTTCATCTCTCAGACGGCATGGAATTCGGCGAACTGGCGGAAACCGTGGCGGCGTTTGCAGAGCGCAAGAGCTCTTTGGCGAGGCTCACGCTCGGTCGGCCGATTCTCACCTCTGAACAGGATGCGGCTCGAGTCTTTGCCGCGCTGCGTGCGCCTCTGCCCCATGCTCCCGTAGAGGATGAGGCCGTGGTATTCGTCGCGCACGGAAGCACTGAGCCTGCGGCCGTCAGAACGCTTCAAGCCGCCGTCTCGCTGTGTCGCCGGATTGACCGGCGCCTGTTTCTGGGTATGATGCTTGGCGCTCCCTCTCTGGAGAATGTTTTGCAGGAGTGCAAATCCGCGTCGGTTAAAAAGGCCTGGCTGGTGCCTCTGATGATTGCGGCCGGATATTCGGCAAGGGACGATATAGCCGGGGCAGGGGCCGGGACCTGGAAATCCCGCTTTGAGGCCGCAGGGATCCTGTGTAGTCCAGTCCTCAAGGGGCTGGGGGACAATGAGGCCGTGGTGGATATCTGGATGGACCACGCCGACGAATTGTTGAAGAGATTGAAAGCCTGAGAAGCAGGAAGGAATGAGATGAGAAAAACCTCTCAAGGAAAAAAGATTATGCCCGTCAGCCTCCTGCTGGAAGGCAAGTCCTGTCTCGTCGTTGGAGGCGGACCGATTGCGGCTCGCAAAGTAGGGCATTTACTCGCTGCAGGCGCCGCTGTAACGGTGGTGAGTCCCGAAGTATGCGAGAACATAGCTCAGTTAAAAAAAGACCGCGCCCTCCGGCACAAGCCCCGCGTCTTTGCTGCAGCCGATGTCAAAGGGCAGTCCGTCGTCTTCGCGGTCACCGACAACGGCCCCGTGAACCTAGCTGTAATCAAGGCCTGCCGGCGCGCCCGTGTCCTGTGCAGTGCGGCGGATGCGCACTGGGGCGAAGGTGATTTTGTCTCGCCGGCGGTGATTCGCAAACCCGGGCTGGTAGTGGCGGTTTCAACCGGAGGGGAATGTTGCGCACGATCTCGAGTGATCAAGGAGAAGCTGGCGCATTATCTGGCCGGTCAAAAACTATGAGTTCATCACCCGTGATAATTAAGGTGGGCACGCGGTCGAGTAAATTGGCCGTCCTCCAGACCCAGTCGGTTGTGGCGAAGTTGGGTGCGTTTCTCCCCGATGTGCAATGGCAGGTCACGCCCATCTCATCGCCGGGTGATCGGGATCTGGTTATGGATCTGCGCCAAAGTCCTGCCGATTTCTTTACCCGCGATCTGGATGAGAAAATCAAGGCCGGTGAGCTGGATTGCGCCATTCACAGCGCGAAAGATGTTCCGGAGCCGATCGGCGAGGGGCTTGACTGGTTCTGGTTGCCTTGGCGGGAAGATCCCCGCGATGCGCTCATCAGGCCACGGGGGCGTGATGTAGCCAGTATGCCACCCACGGGCAAAATCGGGGTCAGCAGCGATCGGCGTGAGGCTTATTGTCAGGCGCGCTTCCCGACGGCGAGGCAAGTTCCCATCCGGGGTACCATCGAGGAACGGCTCCGGCAGCTGGATCAGGGTGATTTCGACCTGATCATCATGGCCGGGGCAGCCCTGAATCGCCTGGGCCTGCAGGATCGCATTACAGAATGGATCCCCGATGAGGACTTGCCCGCGCCGGATGGCCAGGGTTCGCTTGCGGTCACCTTCCGGGCGGGTGATAAGCGGTTCCTTAAACTCCGGAAACTGTTTGTGAAATCGGTGACTTTCTCGGCCGCAGGAGTCGGAACGGCCGGTGCCTGTACTCTGGATGGGTTGGCCGCGCTCCAGCGTTGCGATATCTGTCTGCATGACACCCTGTTCGGGCATGAGTTGATGGACTTGCTTCCACCCTCTGTCACGCTCATTGATGTTGGCAAACGGGCAGGGGCTCATAGTGTGCCGCAAAATGAGACCACCTACATGATCACGAAATACGCCAGGCGCGGGTTGCGAGTCGTCCGGTTGAAAGGCGGCGATCCGGGAATTTTCGGGCGGTTGGCGGAAGAAGTCGAGGCGATGGATGCGATCGCCCTGCCGTACCGGGTCCTGCCCGGCGTCTCCAGTCTGAGTGCGGCGACATCGGGAACGGGGATGTTGCTGACCCGTCGCAGCGTTTCCCGTGGATTCACCGTTATGACTCCCCGTAAGGAAGGCGGCGGTGTGGGATCCGTGGCTCTTGATGAGCGCAAAACCCTTCCGATTGTATTTTTCATGGCAACCGGTGTGGCCGGTGAAGTGGCCCGCCAGTTGATCGGGGAGGGGCAGTCGCCCGACACTCCCGCCGCCGTGGTGTTCGGGGCTGGAAGCGACCAGAGCCGGGTGATTACAGGAACACTCGCCACGATCGAGCGTCTGATCAAGGAAGCGGGCTGCGGAATGGCCGGCCTGATTCTGGTTGGGAACGCTGTGAAGTATCGCTATCTGAACTCAGGCGCCCTGGCGGGACGACGGATTCTCCTGACCGCCAGTGACGCTCTTCAGGATAAGGCCGCCGCGCTGGTGTCCGACTTCGGCGGGATTCCCGTATGCCGCCCCCTGATCCGCCTGGTTACCACGCCGGATGCGCTTTCTCATATCCGCCAGCTGAACCGGTTTGACTGGATTGTCCTGACATCGCCGTCAGCTGTACGGTGTTTCGGGGAACTGCTGAAAAGGGCCGGGGTGGATCTGCGTTCGGTTCCCAAACTAGTTTCCTGCGGCGGCGGGACTTCGCAGGAAATGAAGAGTCTTGGCCTGAGCGCGGATATTGAACCACTCTCTGATTTCAGCGCAAATGGGTTGCTTTACACTGTAAAGCAAAGGATTTTGCCCGGCACCCGCATTCTCCGGCTCCGCTCAGATAAGGCGGGCGAGGATGTCGCCCAAGCCCTGCGTGGCATGGGTGCCCAGGTGGAGGATTGCCTGCTGTATCGAAATGAGCCGATCCAGCAAACGGAACAACCGGAGTTTGACGTTGTATTCTTTGCCAGCGCCTCCGCGGTTGAGGTCTTTGATCAGCAGTGGGGCATGAAGGCCGTCGCGGGCCGGTTTGTGGTCGCGATTGGCAAGCCCACCCTGGCTGCTCTGAATCGTCGGGGAGTGACGGCCGGCCTCGTTCCGCCAGAGGCGACTGTTGAGTCCAGTGTCGACGCGATGGCCCTTCACTTTGTCCGCCTGGAGTTTTCAAATAACCTGATACCCAAGGAGACTCGATGAGCACTTATCCTGAAGTTCGATTGCGGCGCCTACGGCGAACCCCGGCGCTTCGGCGCCTGTTTGACATGGCTCTTCCGGGTCCTGAGAAATTCATGTGGCCGGTGTTCCTTAAAGAGGGGGCAAAAGTCCGTGAACCGATTGACGCCATGCCCGGACAGTTTCGCATGAGCCCGGATGTTCTGGTGAAGGAGTTGGAGCGCGTGGCCGGGATGGGGGTTGGAAGTGTTCTGTTGTTTGGTTTGGCAGAGCCCTCGCAGAAAGACGGTGCGGGAACAGCGGCTTATGATGAACGCGGGGTGGTTCAGCAGGCCATTCGCCGTATCCGCAAGGAATTCCCTCATCTTGTGATTGCCACCGATGTATGCGTGTGCGCCTATACCTCACACGGGCATTGCGGGCCGCTAACCCCGTCCGGCGATGTGGATAACGATGCCTCGAACGAAATTCTCGCTCGAATGGCCGTGTCGCATGCGGCGGCCGGTGCAGATATGGTGGCGCCCAGCGCCATGATGGATGGACAGGTTGGCGCCATCAGGCGTGCTTTGGACCAGGCAGATTTCCAGCAAACGCTACTGATGAGCTATTCGACGAAGTTTGCCTCCTCGATGTATGGGCCGTTCCGCGAGGCGGAGCAGTCTGCCCCTCAGAAGGGGGACCGGCGCAGCTACCAGGCCTCGTATGGCGATTTGCGCCAGGCGTTGCGGGAATCGGATCTTGATGAGGTGGAGGGAGCGGACATTCTGATGCTCAAACCCTCGCTTTTTTATCTCGATGTACTGGCCCGATTGCGCGATCGCACCGACTTGCCCATTGCCGCCTACAATGTCAGCGGCGAATATTCCATGTTGATTGCCGCAGCCGACCGGGGCTGGGGCGACTTGAAGGGTATGGTGCGTGAATCTACTGCTGCCCTTGTCCGGGGCGGAGCCGATATTCTGATATCCTATTGGGCTAACCGGTATGACGAGATTTTCAAGGAAGGATAACCGTCAATGACGTCGAAAGAACTTTTCAATCGGGCTAAAAAAGTGATTCCAGGAGGGGTGAACAGTCCTGTCCGGGCCTTCAATGGAGTAGGGGGCGATCCCGTTTACATGGTCAGCGGCAAGGGCTCGCGCATGACGACGGCGGATGGTGCCACGCTGCTGGATTTCTGCGGGTCGTGGGGCCCCTTGATTCTGGGTCATGCGCGCGACGAGGTGGTTGAGGCTATCTGCAAGGCGGCCGCCGAGGGGACGAGCTTCGGGACAAACACCCCTCGCGAGGTTGAATTCGCAGAGCTACTCTGCTCCATGATTCCCTCGATGAAGATGGTCCGGCTGATGAGTTCCGGAACCGAGGCCACCATGACGGCACTTCGCCTGGCGCGGGGCTATACCGGTCGCCGGAAGATTGTAAAATTCGACGGGTGCTATCACGGGCATGCCGATTATCTGCTGGTCGCAGCGGGAAGCGGCTTGTTGACGGGCGGAATCACGTCATCCGCAGGAGTCTCGCCGGCGGCGGCGGCCGAAGTGCTGGTGCCCCCCTATAATGATCTCGCAGCCCTGAACGAGTTGATTCGGACGCAGGGGGATGAAATCGCCGCCATCATTGTGGAACCTATTGCAGCCAATATGGGACTTGTTCCCCCGGCGCCGGGCTTTCTTCAGGGATTGCGCGAGGCCGCTGACCGGTGCGGGGCGCTGCTGATTTTCGATGAGGTCATCACCGGCTTCCGTATGGGGCCGGGCTCGTTTGGTATGATAGCCGGGGTGACGCCCGACCTGACCTGCCTGGGCAAGATTGTAGGGGGCGGATTACCCATCGGAGCCGTCGGCGGGCGCGAGGATGTGATGAGCAAGCTGGCGCCACTGGGACCGGTCTATCAGGCCGGTACCCTCAGTGGAAACCCGGTTGCCGTGGCCTCAGGGATCGCGACACTGAACCTCCTCAGGAAGGAAAATCCCTATCCCGAGATGGAACGGCGCTGCCGCAAGCTGGCGGAGGGCGTGAATACCCTGGCCGGGAAGCTGGGGGTGGCGATGCACTGTGCCCGGATGGGGAGCCTGTTCACCCCTTATTTCTGCACGGGTACTGTGAACAACCTCACCGATGCCAAGCGCTGCAATACGAAGGCGCACGCCGCGTTCTTTCACGCCATGCTCGATCGGGGCATCTACCTGCCTCCCTCGCAGTTTGAAGTCGGATTTGTTTCCGCCGCCCACTCCGATTCGGATATTGAAATCTTTCTCCGTGCCGCAGCGGACGCCCTCCAGTCCGTGTGACAGTCACTATTCAGGGATTGACACCGTGGGTGGGTTGCCTGAGCATATCCCTGTGTGCTTGTAAAACGTGTAAGGAGGAACCCATGAAGAATCGTTATGCAATCTTGGCGATGGCGGGAGTGATGGCGTTGGCAACGGGCGTGAATGGAGCAACCTATCAGGTGGATCCCGTCCACAGTACGGTCGGTTTTTCGGTGAAGCATCTGGCCATTAGCACGGTGCGTGGGGTGTTCACCAATTTCGAGGGCTCAATTGAGTTTGATGCCAAGAAACCGGAGGCCTCCAAGGCCAGCGGAACGGTCAAGACGGCCAGTGTAAACACGCAGATGGAGGCTCGTGACAAGCATTTGCGCAGCCCTGACTTCTTTGATGCCGAAAAGTATCCCGAGATTCAGTTCCAGACAGTCTCCGCCCGGAAGGACGGTGAAGAGTGGGTCGTCAAGGGGCGTTTCACCATGCACGGGGTCATGCGCGAAATCGAGCTGCGCGGCACGCTGGAGGGACCGGTGAAGGATCCTTGGGGCAAGACCCGTATCGGGCTCTCGGCCACCACGACAATCAACCGTCAGGACTATGGTCTGCTGTGGAGCCAGAAGCTGGATTCCGGCGGTCTGGTCGTCGGCGATCTCGTGAAAATCGAACTCCAGATCGAGGCAGTGGCTCAGTAGTCTGTCAGGTATGTTTCATTCCTGATCAATGGAACAGGGTGACGAAGCCGCCGGTCAATGAACTGTATTGTGCGCCTGTGAATCCTGCTTGAATCAGTTCATCCACGATGACTGGTGGCGAGGGGAAGTGGTCGATGGAGTCGGCCAGATACTGATAGGCGTTGCCCTGCTTCATCACCTGTCCCATCAAGGGAATGATTCCGTGCGTATAGAACGTATGGATTCCCTTGAGAAGCTTGTTGCGCGGTGCGGTCAGTTCCAGAATGGCCAAGGTGCCTTCGGGGCGCAACACTCTTCGCATTTCCGATAAGGCGGCACTGCGGTTGGTAATGTTACGCAGGCAGAAGGCGCACACAATTCCATCAAAGGACGCATCGGGAAACAAGAGCATCGTTGCGTCGCCCTCCTTGTAAATTACACGACCAGAAAGTCCCTCTTGGCCCGCCTTGTCGGCGGCGATCTTCAGCATCCGTACGGCGGGATCTATGCCGGCGACCTTTGCGGCAGGCGATTGCTGCAGCACCTCAAGGGCAATTTCCCCCGTTCCGCAACCGATATCGAGGAAGTCCAGTCCGCCGCCTGACAGGAGATGCCGGACCGCAACCTTGCGCCAGTACCGGTGCAGTCCCAACGACATCACTGTGTTCAGGAGATCATAGCGAGGCGCAATACGGTCGAACATGGCCCGATTGTCCCCGGCAGAGATCAGGGTGTCACGCTCTGAGGGTTTCATTATAGCCCCTTGGGAAGGTTGTAGCGGGCCCAATTCTGGTCAACTTCGCGCTCGTGCGAGGGATCGAACGCCACGGGAAGGCGATAGCCGGGCTTCCATGTCGCATCGATGGTGATGGGAAAATGCAGGATCAGCCGGTTTCCTGAGACCTCGCGGCGGGTGGGATAGAGATCCGCAAGGGGATCGAACCGGGTGAACCAGCCCCAGAGGATCAGGCGCGGATCGTCTAGCGGTACATCTTCCGAAACCAGGACATGGAAAAGATAGTCTCGCGCGACTATGTGTCGGGCAAGGGCCTCCCTCACTGCAGTCTTATCTGCATCCTTCCCAACCTGCACCACCAGGAACGCTTCTCCCACGGCGACCATGCCGAGTATACCGGGGTGGACTTCTTTGGCCGGAGGTGGCGGGGCGGGCGGTTGTGTGCGGCGG
>JBAXMJ010000053.1:0-17289 GCA_037134355.1 bacterium
TGATTCATCGTGCAGTTCCTTTCTGAATGGCCCCATCTGTTTCGATGCCAACGTTCTATCTGTAAGCGATTACAATTCCTGACTTGCAAGCTAGCGCAGCCTTATGAAGGGAGCAAGACCATTGTTGTTGCTGGGGTTTTGGTTTTGAGCAAGAACGCGCTCTGGTTATTCATGACTACACAACCCCTTCATAATTAATCCAATACAACTTGAGATCAAGTCTGACTTTCTGTCTTATCCCGGAATGCTTCTGAAGCTCCATGGAAACTCTTTTCAGGAAGTTTACATAGCCAAGCAATAAACCAAGCTATGTAATCGTTTATATAGTTGTGAGTGTAATTATATAGATTGGCCGAAAACGGGTGTTTTCCGATTACATTTGCCAGTTATTAGCAGGGATATGTTTACGATTACTTAGCATGATAATGGGAGGGCGGTTATGGATAATGTGCTGCAAAATCAAGAGTTGCGACTTTCGGCGTTTGGCGAGTTTCTCCTGAAACAGCGCTTAGTGAAGGAGGAACACGCGCGGTATCACGTGCTTTGGGTTAGAAAGTTCCTGGCTCAACGGATAACCACGCCTGTTTCCTCCATGACGGATAGGGTCGCCTTGTTTGTGGAATCGCTCCAGGCATCTGGGAATTATCAAGATTGGCAGCTTGCCCAGGCCGAACGGGCTTTGAGGCTCTATTTTGTTAATTTCTCGAAGGACACCAGCCCGACTCCAGCCCCGTCGACATCTATTCAAGCGGGTTCCGATGGCTCATTTCTGAAGGCTGCCGTGTTTGACGCAATGCGAACCATCATTCGCGTGAAGCATTATTCCTATTCAACTTAACGGACATACCTCGACTGGGTTCGACGTCTTTTCGATTACCTTGGGGAAACGGGGCATTCGCCTTCTCCCGAAACCGTTCGCATCAATGAGGACCGGATCAAAGATTTCATTGCGTATCTCGCCACACGAAAAAATGTTGCCGCATCCACCCAGAATCAGGCGTTTGGAGCCTTGTTGTTTCTTTGCCGTGAGGTTCTGCGCCTGGAGCTCGGATCACTTGAACAGGGTGTCCGGGCTAAGCGGGGCTCGAAACTCCCTGTCGTCCTGACTCCGCAGGAGGTGGTGGAACTGTTGGGTGGCATGCAAGGTGTGGCGCGACTTATGGCAGAGCTCATTTATGGCGGGGGATTGCGCGTCATGGAATGCTGCCGGCTCCGGGTCAAGGACCTGGATTTCGACAACAATCTGGTCTTCGTCCGGGAAGCTATCCGGCAAATCCAGGAATACCTCGGGCATGTCCATGTGGAAACCACCATGATTTACACCCACGTAGTCAAGGACATGCGCAATCCTGCAAAAAGCCCACTGGATGTTTTGCGGTCTATCAAGATGGCATAACTTATCGTTGCTTAAACTGTTAAGCATTGGCTGATACGGCATTCTTCGTGTCCGCTGAGACAGCCTTTTCTTCCTCTTGAGCCTCTCCATTTTCGGCCTCAACAGTGGCAGGTATGGCGTTGACGCCAGTGTCTCGGGTGGCAGGGGTTCCTCAGCGGCTGGTTCTGCTGCGTCCACGGACACCGGTTCGAGGACAGCAATGGGCGTTGGTTCCGGATCAGGCTACGGCTCCACCACCCAACTTCATTCACCCTCGGCGCAAGGCCGGGGGGGGGGATCTAGAATGTGTTTCACCAAATCGCAGATGCGCCCTCGGGAAAATGGATCTGAAACGTTTCAGATGGCTAGATTTGGCTTCCCGAGACAGTACGAACCTCTAGCGAAGGGGAACTGCGACGGAAAACATCCGAGTCACAGTAGTCGGCAAAAGACTGCCCTTTTGTCCGGTTTGAGGCGTAGTCCTGAATCACCGAAACGACATAGCCGGGCACCACGTCGGCAGGTAATACTCCCATCATGCTTCCAAACCGTGTCTGCCCCTCGCCACGCCGGGCGCCCAAGTGAATCCGATAGGACGGCACGGTCTGTCCGTCGTGTTTCTGCAAGGCCCCTGACAAGCCGATGTCACCGACAGGATGCCACCCGCAACAATTAGGGCACCCATTGATCCGGATGTCGAAGGCCTTCAGAATTTCTCCGAGAATACCGGCCTGGTCCAATGCCTCGGCAAGGGCGCGTGCCAGGCTCCGGGAATCGACAATACCCAGGCGGCATGTCGCCGCCCCGGTACAGGCGACGATCCGGCTCGCTGCACTATCCGCATTCAGGTTGGCGTTCAGTGCGTTCACCGCAGCACTCACCTCCGGAAGATCGGCCTCACGCACACTCCGGATCAGCACCTCCTGGCGCGGGGTAAGGTGCAGAGCGGATTCTGTGCTGAATCGCTCGACCAGGTCGGCCAGGCCCAGCAACGTCTGCCACCCGAGGAGACCCAGGGGGGGCTGCAGCAATACCGACACCAGTCCGGGCTGACGTTGATCAAACACAGTCATGCCAGACGCGTCGCGCCGTGATTCAGGAGGAGACTGATTCGGAGGAGCGGTGTTGACGGCCACTCCGGCGGGACAAGCGGGAATGCCAGCACGTATGACGGATTCCAACTCGCTTTTAAACAGGGCAGCGAATTCCTCGGCCCCGAGTTTGGCCGCGACAAAACGTAGTCGAGCCCGTGCCCGGTTGGTCCGATCCCCCAACCGGTCAAAAATCCGGCGGAGCGCCTCGAAGGCCCGCACGGCATCACTGGCGGGAATCCAATCAACAAGGCGATCCGCAATGCGCGGCGCGCCCCCCATTCCGCCACCCCCGTATACGGAAAAACCCGCCTTGCCATCGCGAGCCTTGGCAATAAATCCGATATCCGTGACCATCGCCAGGGCACAGTCAGCCGGGCAACCGCTGAACGCCGCCTTGAATTTTCGGGGCAGAAGCGGGGATGCGGGAAGTTTGAGCAGATGCTCGGTGACAGCCTGAACGAAGGGCGAAACATCAAATACCTCATGTGGGCAGACCCCGGCGTACGGACAGGCGACGACGTTTCGAGGGGTATTGCCACCCCCGAACTTGCAGGCCACCCCGTCACTCTGAAGGGCGCGCATCAAATTTGGAATTTGCGCGATGGCAACATCGTGGAACTGAAGATTCTCGCGGGTGGTCAGATGCAGTATGCCGCCATGGTCGCGTCCTAAAAGGGCAATCGCCCTGGCTTGCGAGGTCGGAAGCCGCCCGCCGGGAATCCGGGTTCGAACCATGAAAGCCCCGTCCCGGCGCTGCTCATAGATCCCCCAGGGCACGTGTTTGGGCTTGAAGTCGGCAGGCGAGAGAGCGCCGCTTGTGAAGGCGACCACATCACGCTCAAACGCGTCAATATCGCGACATAGATCGACGGGTAGTGCACTGGGCTCAGTCATCATTGGGGTATCTCCATAACGGTCAAATTCCGGCACCGGGATCCGTCACGGTGGCACCATCAAGGCGGCCCCACCGGATTTTCATCCAGAGTCGTTCGTGAAGGTAGAATGTGCCGAGTTTAGAGAAAAAGTCGAGCAATCCCAGCGTGAGGCCCAGTTTCATGGAACCGGTCACAAGCCAGCCGATCATGAATGTGAATACAAGACCAAAAATCCGCCAGGTGAGCGACTTGGTAATACTTCGAACATGAGTTTCCATAGTGAATACTCCTCGGGGTTTCAAATCTGGTAATCCAAAATAAAGCCCTGTTGTTTCAACATTTCGAACACAGTCTCAAGGGAGGCGGGCTCGCCTCCTCCCTCAACCGTGGTTCGCATGGTGACAATGGCATTCTGACTGTTTAAGCGTTTAAGTACTGGCGAATCCGGATTATCGACTCCGGTCAATGCGGTGATTGAGACGGCAAATTTGGAGGTATGGCCGTGAGCCCCGGCCGGGTGCAGGGTAGAAGCTTCCGTTGTTGCGGCGACTTTTTCAGCCTTGGCCAGGATAATTCCAGCGCCCGCGATTTCGAAGTTGTCCACAATCACTAGTCGACCGGTTTGCTCGATGTCGCCGATGAGATCGAAGGCCACTGGTTTTGGGGTTTCGAGAATCACCTCGGCCACATCGTGCCGGTCAACCTGCTTCTTGGCTGAATCGACGCCGATCTCGGCGGCATCAAGTACGGCCAGGATCTCCACGAGTTTTACCGTGGAGCGGAGGGCGCCCAGTTTGAGTTTGTAGGTTTTCCCACGGACCATGGGGGCACGGTTCATCCAGAAGAGGTTGACCCTGAGCCGCGTCCCGACCTGGGGAGCGGGCTCGTCGGCCCTGACCATCCACTCGCCTGGCTTGATGTAGAGCTGGGTGTCGAGGGTAAACCCCGGCGCCTCGCCGGCGGTCGCGCGGGTTTTCGCCGGGCCATTGAAATACTCGATGGAGCTGATTCGCGAGGACTTTCCAGACGGTTGGAAGACAACGGCATCGCCGACGGCGATGGAACCGGTCTCGATTGTTCCCGCCACAATACGGCGGTCGTCATCCTGCTCCGTGAATTTATAGATATCCTGCACGGGGAGCCGGAAGGGCAGTGTATCGGGGAAACGGTTCGACTGGAACCGATCGATCTGTTCCAGTACCGTCGGTCCCTTATACCAGGGCATGGCACCGGTGCTGGCGGCAATATTGTCGCCCTGCATGCCGCTAACCGGAATGAAGCTCACAGGATGGATCTGCAGGCGCGCCAGGAATTCCGTATAGTCCTTTCGGAGTCGCTCGAACACAGCTTCGTCATAGTTGACCAGATCCATTTTGTTCACCAGCACGGTGAGCTGGCGCAAGCCGAGCATGGACATCATGTAACCGTGCCGCTTGGTATTCTCGCGAATTCCCTCCTTGGCGTCGATCACCAGCAGGGCGGCATCGGCGCGAGAGGCCCCGGTGATCATGTTCTTCAGGAACTCGATGTGGCCCGGCGCGTCGATCAGGATATAACGACGTTTGGCTGTCTTGAAAAAGCAGCGTGCGACGTCAATGGTGATGCCCTGTGCCTGCTCATCCTTCAGAGCGTCCAAAAGGAACGCATATTCAAAAGGCTTGGCATTCCGGCGGCACTGGGCGCGGACTTGTTCCAGTTTCCCCTGCGGCAGTGCGCCGGTTTCGGCCAGAAGGCGACCGATAACCGTGCTCTTGCCATGGTCCACATGGCCGGCCATCACAATACTCATCTGTTCGTGCTGATGGGTCTTTCTCATGTTACATGTACCCTCCGCGACGCAGTGTTTCCAGTCCGCCGCCGTCTTCCTTGTCCTGTTCGCGACCTGATCGTTCGGCGATGTTGGCGAATTTTCCGCCGCGCAGTTCCGCGATGATATCGGCCACATTTTTGGCGGTGGAGTCCACCGGGGTTGTGCAGGGGTAGCAGCCGAGGGAGCGGTAGCGTTTACCTTCACCCTGATCGAAATACAGGGGAATAATTGGAATGGATTCCCGGTCGATGTACTCCCAGATATTCAGTTCCGTCCAATCAAGCAGGGGGTGGACGCGAACATGCGTCCCCGGCGCGAAGTCGGTTTTGTACTGCTTCCAGAGCTCCGGCGGCTGGTCGCCAACATCCCATTCATTATGGGAGTCACGAGCGGAGAAGGTCCGCTCCTTGGAGCGACTGCCTTCCTCGTCGGCCCGGACACCCACGATGACGCCAGTAAACGCCTCCGGCTTAGCCTCATCGGCGAGGCGCCCGAGTGTGTGATCCATCCGTTTTCGCGGCCAGGTGCCGTCGAGGGAGTGCTTGAGCGCCTCACTTTTCAAGGATTTGCAGCACTCGACGCGAGAGAGGGCTCCATCGGGGTAAGTCTGCCTGGCGGCAAGCGCAAGGGTATTCTCGCCGACGATCATATCGAGGTGCCATTGCAGGGCGAGCTGGTCGCGATACGTGATCATTTCCGGCACCTTGAAATGGGTGTCGACATGCATCAACGGAAAAGGAACGTGTCCAAAAAATGCTTTTCGGGCCAACCACAGCAAAACAGTGCTGTCCTTGCCGATGGACCAGAGCATGACCAGGCTTTTGAATTCCCGGTAGGCTTCCCTCAAAATATGTACACTATGGGCTTCCAGACGATCTAATGAGTTCATAATGGTTTCCTATTTCAAATGCAGGCCGCACTCCTTGTGGTCAGGACTCTCCCACCACCAGCGCCCGGCGCGACTATCCTCGCCAGGCTTAACCGCACGAGTACAGGGAGCGCACCCGATGGACCGGTATCCCCTTCCGACGAGGGCATTCACCGGAAGGCGGTGTGTTTCGGTGTAATCGGCAATGTGTTGAGCGGTCCACAAGGTCAGTGGATTGTATTTGGTGATGCCGCCATGGGCGGAATCGGTCTCGATGCTGGCCAGGGAGGCGCGCGTGATGCTCTGCCTCTGGCGCATTCCGGTGATCCATGCGTCGAGACCCGCGAGTGCGCGAGAGAGTGGCTCAACCTTCCGGATGCCACAGCACTCATGCCGGGCGGCGATGGACTCTTTGAAAGAGAACAGTCCCCTTTCCCGCTCCAACGCCTGCACGGATTCGGCACGCGGAAAAACCCACTCAATGCGGAGCGAGTAGCGGTGTCGAATTGCCTCGGCCGTTTCGTAGGTTTCCTCGTTGAGTCGACCTGTATCGATCGCAAAAACGCGGCAAGCGGGGTTGATTCCGTACGCCAGATCAATCAGCACATTGTCTTCCGGACTGAAACTCGAGGCGATCGCGATGCGCGGGTGGTGTTCACCCAATGCCTCGCTGAGAAGTGTTTTTGTCTCTTCTATGTGCCTGTTTTCCATGATTAACGTCCTAAACTACCGCCTCCGCATATACACTACTATCTCGATAGACAAGCAAGACAATACATCAAAAATTATGGATTACAACAAGTAATTCAGTTTATTTACTTAGAGAGTCGAGACAAGACTATCCGCTAATTCTTACCATGCGACTGTTCGAGGTGAAGAATCTGGTCGCGGAGTTTGGCAGCATCCTCGTAACGCTCTTGAACGACGGCCTTTTCCAATTTGGCTTTCAATTGGTCGATGACCGATGAGACGGGAGCAGGCTTTGGTTTTGCGCCTGGAGCGGCCTTCCCCTCCTCCTTCGGCACCCCATCCTTATCCTCCAGAACAACACCGGCTACATTCATGACCTTCTGGGTCACATAGAGCGGCGCCGAACAGCGCATGCCAAGGGCAATGGCATCACTGGGCCGGGCATCCACTTCAGTCTCAAGGCCATCCCGCTCCAGAACCAGCACGGCATAAAACGTACTCTCGACCAGTTCATTGATCACAACCCGCTTCAACCGGCACTCCATGCAATCCAGGACATTCTTGAACAGATCGTGGGTCAATGGCCGGGGAATCTTCACCTTGTCTATCTGGAGCGCAATAGATTGGGCCTCAGACCCGCCGATAAAGATCGGCACCGTACGGGGATCCTCCTCCCCGCGCAATAACACCACAAACCCCATGTTCGACAATGACAACCCTGCTATTTTGACGTGTATCATAATCCCTCGATTTTACAGGCTTGTATCACACCCGGGAAACCTTCTCAACACCTATGAATCGATTTATCGACCATTTATCGATTTACGATTTATCGATTTATCAGCGGGTCGGCAGGATCAATGTCACGCGCGTACCCTTGCCGGGGCGGCTAACAACATCAAAGCCCAAGCCCAGAGCGAAAGCACGCTCGCGGATACTCAGAAGACCGAAACCAGCTTGATCTTCACGAATCTTGGCGCCGCCTTTGCCTTTGTCTCGCACTTCGATGGCAATTTGACGTTTACCAACAGTCCACAAGCGAATCGTTGCTGATTTGACACCCGCATGTTTATAGATATTGAGCAACAATTCTCGAATCGCATCAAAAGCAAAGTCCCTGACCCCATCGGAGGCCAATTTGAAGGATCGACATCCACTAATTTCAACAGCCATGCGGAATTTTTCCTGAACATCCCTGGCCAGCCAATCCAACGCCGGGCGCAATCCCAATGCAAAAAGAACCGGCGGAGAGATATGGGTCGCAAGTTCCCGCGTGAGTTGAACAGTTCCGGCCAGTTCCTTTATCGCCCAATTCACTGTCTGGGAAGTGGATCGATCTGACCCTGTCTCGCTGATAGAATGAAGTTTATATTGAATACCCAACAAATGTTGCTGAAGGTCCTCATGAAGGACATGTGCGATACGCCGCCGCTCCTTGTGTTCAACCTGCGTCAGCTCAGCGGCCAACGCCCTGAGCCTTACCGTGCGCTCCTTGATCTTATCCTCGAGTTCATCACGGGATTTTCGAAGGAGGTCTTCGGCCCGTTTCCGACCTGTGATGTCATGCCAGATTGCCTGGATAACGGCTTTTCCGCCTATTTCGATGGTCTTGGGGCGGACCTCGAAATCCAGCAAATCACCGCTCTTGGTTTTGAGCCGGGTCTCGAAAACGGGGTCGCCTTTCTCCATGATTTTTCGGACGTGGCGCCTAATTTCCGGGGCGGTTTCCTTAGCTTCAAGATCAGCCAAAGTCAGTTTTGAAAATTCTTTGCGTGTATACCCCATTAGACGACACGCTGCGCCGTTGAACTCCTGAAAGGCCGTGGTAATCGGATCGAACACCAAGATGGGGTCTCCCGCCTGCTCGAAAAGATTACGATAGCGAACCTCGGACTCTCGAAGCGCTTCCGCGGCCTGTCGACGCTCGGTAGTGTCCTGCAGGACACCGGTCCAGAGCATATCCCCATTCGCCAGAAGCCTGGGAACTGAAAGAAAATGAACCCAGCGCACCACATCACCCTTAAGAATACGCCCATTCCATTGGAATATCCCTGGGGAGTTTAAGGCCGCAACGTTCTTGGCAATAAAGTCAGGTCTATCGTCAGGATGAATCCGTTCTGCAACAATCGCCGTACTGGCTTCACACTGAGATGGAGTCACCCCCAATATCCGGCAAAATTCATCATTCGCCATCTCGATACTGTAGTTCGTCCCCAAACGCACGATCCACTCGTTGTCAACCCACTCACGGGCGGCTTTTACGCGCAACCTGTAAACTCCTGCCGGGAGGGACCCAACCAGATCCCTATAGAGATTACGTTCGAGGGAAAGGCTCTCAGCAATCTGGGTATGTTCAGCGATGTTGACGACCGAAGGCTTCATCGGCCTGACAGGAACCGCAGTCAGGGGCTTACGCTGTTTCGTCTTTAATAATCGACTCATGGGAGTTCGAAAGTATTTCTTATCAGTTGACTGATCTCAAGATCAAATTAGACTTACGCCACAACAGATAAATGGCGGGGTAAACCAGAAGTTCCATTAAGAAAGACGTAGCCAGACCGCCCACCATCGGGGCGGCGACGCGCTTCATGAGGTCGGCACCGGTGCCCATGGACCACATGATCGGCATCAAGCCCATCGACGCGGCGGCAACGGTCATCAGCTTGGGCCGGATCCTCTTCACGGCGCCATGAATGATCGCCTCATGGAGATCGGCCATGCTGTTAAGCCGCCCCTCCCGCTTCGCCTGCTCGTAGGAGAGGTCCAGGAAAAGCAGCATGAACACCCCTGTTTCGGCATCCAATCCCATCAGGGCGATCATCCCAACCCACGTTGCAATGGATAAATTATACCCCAGCGCATACAGGAGCCAGAAGGCCCCGACCAGCGAAAAGGGTACCGCCAGCATCACCACCATCGCCTTGAAGGCGGACTTGGTGTTCAAATACAACAGCACGAAAATCAACAGGATCGTCGCCGGGATCACCAGCTTGAGCCGCTCGCGAACACGCAGCATGTTTTCATACTGACCGCTCCACGCCAAAGAATAGCCTGTAGGCAGCTTCAGTTCCCGGGCGACTGCCTGCTTGGCCTCTTCGACATACCCGCCAATGTCACGCCCGGCAATGTTCACATACACATACCCCACCAGCATGCCGTTTTCATCACGGATCATCGCCGGACCCTTGTTCAGGGTGATATCCGCGAGTTGCCCCATCGGCACCTGAATCCCCGCTTGCGTGGTCACTTTAATCCGCTCCAGCTGATCCAGATCGGACCTGAATTCACGGGCATACCGCACATTGATCGTATACCGCTCACGCCCTTCAACCGTGGTGGAAACCTCCAACCCGCCCACGGCCGACATGATCACCTCATGAACATCATTAATCGTCAACCCGTACCGGGCCAACGCCTCGCGACGGGGCACGAAATCCACGAAATAGCCACTGGCTGTCCGCTCGGCAATCACGCTCCGCGTGCCGGGCACCTTTTGCAAAATCGGCTCAAGCCGGGCACCCACCCGCTCAATCTCCTCAGTGCTCGACCCGAATACCTTGATGCCGACCGGCGTCCGGATCCCCGTGGAAAGCATATCAATCCGCGCCTTGATGGGCATGGTGAAGCCATTGACACAGCCGGGAATCCTGATGGCCCGATCCATTTCGGCGATCAACTCATCCCAGGATAGTCGCTCCGGCCAGAAATAGCCCAGCGCCCCACGCACCGGCCCCGGTGCCCACTTGGTAAACCATCGCTCCTTCGCCCGCCATTCGGTCGGCGGCTTCAGCACCACCGTGGTCTCCATCATCGAGAACGGCGCCGGATCGGTCGACGTATCAGCTCGCCCCGCCTTGCCGAATACCGACACCACTTCAGGAAACGCCTTGAATATCCGATCCTGCGTCTCCATGAGGCGCTGGGCCTCGGTCACCGAAATGCCCGGTAATGTCGTGGGCATGTACAAGATCACTTCTTCATTCAATGGCGGCATGAATTCATGTCCCAGCTTCAGGAACACCGGCACCGTGGAGGCAACAATCAGTACCGCAGCCAGAATCACCGCTTTGGGATGGCGTAGCACCCAGCGACAGGGCCCCTCGTAGAGCTTAAACAGCACCCGGCTAACGGGGTGTTTTTCCTCGGGGTAATATTTTCCCACCATGACCATTGACGCCAACTTCGCCAGCCACCGGGGCCGGAACTGGAAGGGCTCCATCCGGGTGAATGACATGCGTACCGCCGGATCCAACGTGATGGCCAGCAGTGCCGCAATGGCAATGGCCAGAGTCTTGGTGTAGGCCAGCGGCTTAAAGAGGCGTCCTTCCTGGTCAACCAGTGTGAAAATCGGCAGGAACGCCACGGCGATCACAAGCAGGGAAAAGAAAACCGATGGCCCGACTTCCAGCATCGCCTGCAGCCGGATCTGATGATAGTCCCCCACCCGCCCCTTCTCCTGCCACAACTCAAGTTTCTTGTAGGCATTCTCTACCTCCACAATGGCGCCATCGACCAGCACACCAATGGAGATGGCAATTCCCGCAAGACTCATGATGTTGGAGCTGATCCCCAACCAATACATGGGAATGAAGCAGGCCAACACTGAAACGGGAATGGTGATGATAGGCACGATCGCCGAGGGCAGGTGCCGAAGGAAAAACAGGATCACCAAGCTGACAATGATGATCTCCAGAATCAACTCATGCTTGAGGGTGTGAATGGATTTATCGATCAGCTCCGACCGGTCATAGGTCGTCACCACCTCCACTCCGGCAGGCAGGGAAGGCTGCAGCTCCGCCAACTTGGCCTTGACCCGCTCAATAACACTCCGGGCATTCTCGCCGTGGCGCATCACGATAATGCCGCCCACGGTATCGCCCTCGCCATTCAAATCGGAAACCCCGCGCCGCATCTGGGGGCCCAGCCCCACCGTGGCTACATCTCGCAGCAGCACCGGCGTACCGGTACGATCAGCCTTGACGACCACCTGACCGAGCGCGTCCGGCTTCTGGATATAGCCCCGGGCGCGGACCATGAATTCCCGGCCGTTCCACTCAATCAGCCGCCCGCCCACCTCGTTGTTGCTCTTCCGGATGGCATCGGCCACTTCCACCACCGACAGTCCATAGCCCTGCAACCGGTTCGGATCCACCGTCACCTGGTATTGCTTCTGGAATCCACCAATACCCGCAACCTCGGCCACACCCGGCACGCTCTGCAGCGCATACTTCAGAACCCAGTCCTGAAAACTCCGTAACTCCGCCAGATCATGCTTCCCGCTCCGATCCACCAGGGCATACTGATAGACCCAACCGACGCCAGTCGCATCGGGACCCAATTGCGGCGTCACCCCGGCGGGCAGACTCCCCTGCAACTTCGACAGGTATTCCACCACACGACTTCGCGCCCAGTAGATATCGGTGCCATCCTGGAAGATCACATAGACATAAGAGAACCCGAAATCGCTGATGGCCCGGACCGCCTTGACCTTCGGAGCACCGAGCAGCGCGGTGACGACCGGATAGGTCACCTGATCCTCCATGATGTCGGGGCTACGATCCCACTTGGTGTAGATAATCACCTGGGTGTCGCTCAGGTCAGGAATGGCATCGACCGGGATGTTCCGCAGGGTATACCAGGCATAGGCCGACAGCATGGCCACCAGCCCTATCACCAGGAGCCGGTTACGCGAACTAAACGTGATAATCGAGTTAATCATGGCATTTTATCGCCTGAAGGGCTCTCCATGGCCGCCCGGATGGAGGACTCGGAGTCTACCAGAAAATTTGCCGAAATGACCACTCGGTCACCGGCTACCACCCCGGAAAGAACCTCATAATACCCGTCGCTCCGCACCCCGATCACGATCTCGATAGGCGTCAGTTTCCCCGCGCCGTCATCCCGGAACACATAACTGTGCGTTCCCGTCTGCATGACCGCCGTCTCCGGAACAACCGTCCGCTCCCCGAGCGTCAATCGGAGACTGGCATCGGCATACATCCCCAGTTTAAGCGTTCCGTCAGGATTGGAAACCGTCACCCTCGCCTTCAAAGTATGCGTCTCCGCATTCAGGCCCGGCGGCAGGAATGACACCTCTCCCGAAAACGATTTACCGGGCTGATTGGGAAAACTCAACTCAACCGGCAGCCCCACTCGAACCAGGGGCAGATCGGATTCAGCGACATCGGCTTCCGCCCACACCACGGAGCAGTCCGTCACCACCATCAGGGATTCACCAGGCATAATCTTCTGCCCCGCCAGCAGCGTCTTCTCGGTCACAACGCCGCCCACCGGCGCATACAGAGTCAAGGTCCGCTCCACCCGATTGGTCTTCTCCACGGCGGCAATCTGATCTGCGGTAAGATCCCAGTTTATAAGCCGTTGTCGTGCCGCCTCAATGAGCGGCTTCATGCCGGACTGCAACGCGATACGATACTCCTCTTGTGCGGCAACCAGGGCGGGACTGTAGATCGTCATCAAGGGGTCCCCCTTCTTCACCACCTGACCGGTCGCCGACACATGCAATATCTCGACAAACCCCTCGATCTTGGTGGTCACGCGGATCTGACGGGTTTCATCCGGAACAATCCGGGCAGGCAACCGGAGGCTCCGGACCATCTCCCTTTTTTCAATGGCGCCCAATTTCAGTCCCATCCGCTGTCGGGCTTCCGTCGAAAGGGTTACCGAAGCCAACCCCGACACCCCGCTCTTCCCCTCTTGCCCCGTAGCCTCCTCAATCGGAACCAAGTCCATCCCGCAAATCGGGCATTCGCCGGGTTTCTCCGAAACAATCTGTGGATGCATCGGACAATGATACCGGCCAACCGTTTTTGCGGAAGAGGTGGCGGCCTGCCCTGAGCCTTGTCGAAGGGCCTCGCCGCCCGTCTTCGTCCTTTTCGAGCACCCCATCGCCGAAATCATGCCCATCGCCAACAATGCCACCAAAAGCCATTTGAAGTTCATAAGCTCCCTCCCACGGCCCGTTCCAGTGCCGCCCAACCCGAACCCAACTCGCCCTCAGCCATCACGGCCATAATCCGGACAGTCAAACCAAACCGCTGACTTTCCAACCAGTCGCTGAAATCCACCTTGCCCGCGCGATAGCCTGCCTCACTCGACTGAAGCCGGACCGCCGCCTGGGGAATCAATTCCTTCTGGTATAACTCCACCGTTCGCCTGGCCGTCGCCACCTTGTAGCATGCCGATTGTACATCAAGGGTCACCTGCCGCTCCGTGGCCATGCGATCCGCCTCACTCGCCGAGGCCATCATCCCCGCTTCACGGATCGCCGCACGGTTTTTCCCCCGCCACAAGGGCAGATCGACTCCCACCATAAACATCACCATGTCGTCCTGACGTTCAATCGCCCGGTATTCCAGCCCCACCTTGTAGTCCGGCTGGGATTCGCGCGTCATCAGTTTGCGCTGCAACTCACTCCGATCCACCTTGAGTTGCGCGGCTTTGATCTCCACCCGCTTCCCCAGGGCCGACTTGGCCAGCGCCACAGGATCCGGAACCGCACCATCCGAAACCGGCGCGATGATCGTTGGCGGAGCCTGACTGACATCGACGTTCATCAAAAAGGCCAGTTTGGCCTGAAGCGTCTTTTCCCGTCCCTCCAGTTCCAGCCGCTTCTGTTTAAGCATCGTGATCTCGGTTTGCGCCTTGACCACATCCGCCTGGGCCGCTTCCCCGGCGGCATAGCGCACTTCCGCCACCTTGGCCATGCGGCTCAAAAGGTCATCCTCCGACCGGGTGATGAGCAATGCCTTCTGCACCGCCTGAAGTTCATACGCGGCGTCCTTGACCATCCAAATCACCTCCTGAGCCATGACCTCCGCCTCAAAGCCCATCGCTCCGGCCTCATTCACAGCCACCGCTTCGCGCAACCCACGCTTTCCGTAACCGGGAAGCGGTTGTTCGATTTCAAACCGTTTTTCCGAGGTATTCGGGAAGGCACCGCCCGACGTGGCGTCCATACCGCGATAGGTAAACATGGGATTGGGAAGCCCCGTTGCCTGAGCAGGCCTTTCCAACATCGCGTCCCGTGTAGTCCCCAGGGCAACCAGGCGGGGATTCCGGCTCAGCGCATCCCGGACAGCCTGATCGAGGGAGACGGACACCGTCTCCGCGACCGCCACAACCGTAAACATCACCCCGCAGACAGCCACTATCGATTTACAGGTGGACCGCGACCTCCGGGCGCGGTTGGCGTCCACCCTGACACTATTGTCGGGTCTATTCATGACCGCATCCCCCCGCACACAAGCCCTCGCCACCGCACAGGCACCGGGTCAAATTCGAAAGAAACTGTTTCCGCTGATCAGGATTCAACAGGGCACTCACCTTGCGGACATGCTCCAGCGTTGCCAGCTCAGAGGCCGCCTGGATCGCGCACATCTGATCAACAAGACGGCGCGACGTCTCGACTGAATTAGTTCCTTCCGTCATCAGCGCCACACCCAACTCCGCCCGTACAGCACAATAACGGCCGCATTGATCCGACAGTTGGCCTGCCATTTCCTTCTCCAAGGCACCCAGCGCGGCGGCCTGACGCCCATCAAGACCAAGCTCGGCCTTGAGATGCGCCACCTGACCTAGGGAATACGAGGGCAGACGAGCTGGCTTCGGAGACACCGCCAAGCGTGTGCCCCAGAAAGCAACAGCGGCGGCCACCACCAGAATAAGCACCCATACCGGCGAGACGCCGGTTACTACAGGTGCGTCGCGCCCGCTGAATTCTGTCCTCTGACTTCTGACTTCTGATTTCAATGGTCACCTCCAGACGCCAGCATCAGGTAGGCGCTCGTCAGGGAACCGTTCTGAACACTGGCAGGGTTCGTTCTCACACTCTTTCCGGAAGCGGGAACAATCAGTCCCAGCCCGATTCCAAACATAATCCCGGCCGCCATGGCAAGCGGGGTTGCCCAGCCCCGCCAGCCCGAAACCAAAATCGGTTCAGCGGCATGGATCCGGGTCCACACCGCCGCCTCAAAGCCCGGACGCGGCTCAATTCCCCTTCCCAGCTTCAGTAGGACCTTCAGCTTTTCATCCGGAGTCATGATTATTCTTCTCCTTTAATCAGTAAAACGTCGGGGAAACAAAAAACCCTCGGGGTAATTGCTGGAAATATGCGATTGCACTTAAGGAGCAGGAACACTTATACTGTGTCCACAGGTTATGTAAAGGAATCTTAATGAAAAACGTAACAATCGCCTTGGACAATCCGATTTATGAAGCGGGTCGGCTATATGCCCGTGAACACCATATTTCACTAAACGGCCTTATCCGAAGCCTCCTCCAGCAAACGGTTATGCGTGAATCGGGAAAAGGCGCCTGCGACCAGTTCTTTTCCGTGGCCAACAAAGCTCACGGCAATTCCGCAGGGAAGCGCTGGGCACGGGAGGAATTGCATCGTGGCTAAAATCTTCCTGGATACCAATATCCTGGTGTATACCGTGGACGCGCATGATCAAGTTCGAAATAAACGAGCCCGGGAATTACTGGAAATGGTTCATCACAGCGGCCAAGGGGTTATTTCAACCCAGGTCTTGCAGGAATTCTATGTCGCGGTTACCCGAAAACTTCATGTGGCTCCCTTGGTGGCAAAACAACTCATCGATGCGCTTCCCCCCATGGAAGTCGTGGCGGTTGATGTGTCCATGGTTCGGGAGGCTATTGACACCAGCATCCTGAGTCAGATTTCATTTTGGGATGCACTCATTGTCGTGGCGGCTCGAAAAGCCCGCTGTTCTGAACTTTGGACAGAAGATCTTAATCCAGGCCAATCCATTCTCTCTGTAACGATCCGAAATCCGATCGCAACAAAGAACGAAACTCAAGTTAAGGAGCCTGGAACAATCTACCGTATCAAACCCCGGTCTCGTAAACGCGTCTCTCTACCCTAATAACTTCCCCAGCCTTGCCCTTAGAAATTGCCGGGCGCGATAGAGGCGGGCTTCAACCGATTTTTCGGTCGCCTGCATGACGGCGGCGATCTCGGCATAGGACAGGTCTTCGTACACCGATAACACCAGCGCCGTACGCTGGTCTTCTGGAAGTTCCGCCATGGCGACCATGATAAGGGCTTCGCGCTCTTTCAGATCTGCTTGATTCGCCGGGTCAGCCAGAGGTTCTGCAAACTCCCCCTCCGGAGTCACCTCAAGGGATTGTGCCGGACGGCGCTGACGCCTACGCATGGCATCGATCGCAGCATTGCGGGCTAATTGGAACAGCCAGGTTGAAAACCGGTCGCCGGGCTTTCGAAAAGCAAACCGGTCAAGGTTCCGGTAAGCTCGAACAAAGGCATCCTGGGCGATATCCTCCGCCCCGGCGGCATCCCCGGTCAACCGGAAGACAAAATTCAGGATCGGCCCCTTATAGTGCCCCATCAGTTCAGTGAACGCGTCATCGTCTCCCGCCTTTATCCGACCAACGCATTCCCGATCCAACTCTTGGCGATCTGGCATGCCAGACCTATACCACTCTTTCATCGTCCTTCCAAGCGGCATGATGTCAGATCCTGCGATTCAGACACTGGGGAGGGGCCGACCGGGTTCTGCCCCCTCGGGCCGGTG
>JBAXMJ010000054.1:0-17114 GCA_037134355.1 bacterium
CGACTCGGGCCTCGACTCGGGCCTCGACTCGGGCCTCGACAAGGCATTGATAATCGCCTCTCGCACCGCTTCTTCCGGGTATTCCGGAACAATTTCCCGTTCAGGCTTGCCGGTAATTTTGTAAGCCTGATGGGTATTCCGGGAAACAAAAGCCAAGGCGTTGTCCAATTGGCTCAGCAACGGCCCCTCGTATGTCTGCTCATCAAGAAAATCGATGGCTTCCGTGCCCTTAAAGCGCGCACATTTCAAATCAGCGGAAATGAATATGCGTTGGGGGATCTTACCAAAGAGCAGAACCACGGCGTTACAGTAACCGGGTGCATGGGTCGATAGACGCGAATTCGCAATCAGATCTTTGAATGGCGTGGTTAGCTTCATTCCTGCACGTTCCAGATAATTTCGAACCGCCATCTTATCCACATCATCAGCCGTGAAGCGGGAGCAGGGAAGGGAATCCCATGACCTTCCCGTCGTCACCTCCAACAACCGATGAGCTTCCTCCCGACGCAAACATTGATTGGTTCGGCCCACCCGCTTGATGGGGCGACCGAACGCCCACGAGGGCTTCACTGGATTTTCATCAATCTGGATCTTGATAAGCGTCGATTGCTCTGAGCCTTCCACTTTGATGGTCGGGAATTGGGGCGGATCTGTGTTGACCTTGATCTTATTGGCGAGTTCCTCGAGTGAATGCTGGCCAATCTGAACGCCCACCCCCTCTCCTTTCGGACTGACACCAATGTAGATGACGCCACCTTGGGATGTTGCAAAAGCCGCGCAAGTCTCGACGATTTCCTTCCACTCTCCGAGCGACTGTTTCCACTCCACCGTCTCACTCTCAACGGGGAAATATGTATTTTTGATCGTCATCACACCTCCCTAAAAACAAAAGGCCAGGTCGCGCGATTGGCGACCTGACCTTTTCAACGCTCATCACCCCATCTGATCAAGGGGAATTTGTCGATGTCGAAGATGATGTCGAGACATTGACCGCCGAGTCCGAGACTCCGGAAATATCTCCGGTCTTCCCGCCGTCTTCAATCCAGGTTCCAATAATCCGGCGATCCGAGAGCGCCATGGAGGTGGTTATAACCGTTGAGCTTCCGGACCTTTGAGTTACCGTTGAAACCCCCTGCACGGTGCCCTGGAAATTACCCGTCATATTGACATAGATGCCCGCCGCGCTTTTTCCACTAGCCGAGAACGAGGCAATGACCTGATCGCCATTGACAAAGGTTGCGCCCTGCGACCCCGAGCCCAGATTGCCGGTGGTCTTCATATCCCCAAGGCTGCCCTCATAGACACTACCATTGTTATCAATGATCTTGATCTTATTTCCAGACTGCTGGACATTGAAGGCATAAATCGCGACCGTACTCCCCGGCGTAACGCCACTACTGGAGGTTCCGGAATTCGTGACGGCGTAGCCGGCGATAATCGGCACAGTACTTGCAATCCAGAAACTGCTACCGCTAATAGCCCAGCCACCACTCGAATAATTTATCGTACCAGACGTTCCGCTCACGGACCCATTTAGAACCCCTGCGCCATTATCCGAGAAACTGAATCCGCCGGCCGTGACTTGAACGGAACCCGGTATCACCGGAGTATGCAACAAGGATCCGCTATAGACCGTGCTGCTCCCATCACCCGTTCCGATCGTTTCACCAGAAATGGTCGTGGTCGATCCCGGGGAACCACTTGAGGCTGTCGAATATTGCGAGACGAGATAGCCACCGCTCCCAGACCCCCGGTAACTTCCGTTGAAATTGGCAATACTGCCGGAGTCGTTCCAGGAATTGCTATCCCCGCCGCCGCTCCATTCACAACCCGCCAAACCAACACTCAGTACCGCCACAAAAGCATTCCGAATCAGGTGCTTCATAGTCATCCGCCCTCTTTTTTGTTGAATCCACGCACGTTACGAAAACACACTCCCGAGGTCAATGTTATTGAAAACGGGTCCGCTTACCTCACCACGATCCGGTAGAACCGGGTCGGCACCCCGGCGGACGCTGTGTCCACAAAGGTCTTGGTTCCGGGACCACTGAAGGAGCCCATCGGCGCGTCCGCCCAGGTCTTCAGGTTGGACGAGACCTGGACTTGATACGTGACCCCATCCTTGCCATCCCAGGTCAGGCTCATTCCCATTCCCGGCCGGGACGCCACGCACGACCTCGCGCGCAACGCGTCATTGGCCAATTTCGGATCCGTATGGGTCACCAGGACTTCCACCGCATCCGACAATCCGTCACCGTCGGAATCCGCACCGGGCGCCAAGCCGTGAATCAACTCGTAGGAAATCAGGCGATCCAAAGCATGATTCGGATCGGCGTCAAAGTATGTCGATGAATATTTCATCATCAGAGTCACTCCTAGGCTATCTTCAGTCGTGCCCGTTCTCGTTAACTGAGCAGCGGGAGTCCACTCCCACCCATCCGGCAAGCCGTCCGCATCTGTATCGCGATCCACCAGAGTGATATCCTTGTTCAATTCAACGCTTCCTGTGCCCACCAGGACGCCACGCGGTCGTCCCACGGTTGTGGCAAGGAACCCCTGTGTCTCCCAGACATCAGCAACCCCGTTCGTATAACTGTCCTTGAAGGCCTTGATATAATAGGTTCCACTCCTGAGCCCCATGATTTTATACTGCCCCTTGTCAAAGGGCGTCAAGGGAACTCCGGAAACCGACGGACTATTGGTCAGCGAGGCAATCAGCGCCGGATCAGGAGTATTGGTGATCGACACCTGAGCCACTGGCTCGCCGCCAAACCCACCATTATTATAGGCCTGCAGAATATAGACACTCGTGTTAGTGCCACCCGCTTTACCGTAGTATTTGACCTCCCCGGACAGGGTGGACACACCACTCGGCGGATCCTCTATCTTCACCCTGAACTCACCGGGAGCGGAATAACTACCACTCGGGTAGCCGTTGGGGTAGTTGCCGTTGATCGCCTGAATCCGCCAGTAATACAGCCCGTTTGTAAAGGCACCACTGCCCGGATGTATCGGCACCGGGCAACGATAAGTGGCATTGTTGAGCACATCCAAAGTTCGGAACGGCGTGTCACCAACCCATTCATAAAACACGGACGAAAAACCGTAATTCGTTGAAATTTGAACCCGGAACCGGTCGGCACGCGTATCCATCGTCCAGAGAAGCTCCATGGATGAGTAATTGATCGTTCCCCCGACAGGACTGAGCACCGTTGGAATGGCGGGCTCCTGATTCACGACAACAATACTTCCATTTGTGATCGCCGTAATCCCATCCGATTGCTTGGCAAACCACTGGTAGGAGGCGGTTGACAGACCCAGAAAAAACCCCAGATTATTCATCTGTCCCTCATGGAACCAATTCTGGGGCGCTTTGTTGGTGCAAGCGAAGACAAACGGCGCGTTGACAAGACTGTTGTTCACAACCCTGATCACATAACTGGCCTGTCCAGCAACCTGCGGCCAGGTGAACCGGAGATGACCAGGAGGCGCCTCATCGGTGAGCCCGATCACCACTCCTGTCAAGTCTTCCCACCCGAGGTGGATCGCCTGTCGCTCGGCAATCCCGGCCGGCTCCCCGGCATCCCATTGGTTATTCCCATTATTATCGCGATAGGCAAAGAGATAGAGCTCCCCGTCCTTCAGCCCCTTAATGCTGAAGGAATTGGGATCCCCGTCTTTCCACTGATAATCAATAAATACCTGATCGTTATTCCACGACGCCACCATTCCGAATCCATCGCGCGCGGGCCAGCGGAACGTGTATGCGCCTGAACCATAATCAAAGGTTACATTGGTCGTGGCCTGGGAATTCAAGTAGTCCGGATAATAGGTCCATTGCCCGGCGGCATTATCGGTGAAATCAAAATCCGGCGTGACGAACTGCGGATTCAATCGGCGAACCTTGACACTTCCCTTCACAATGCTGCCATGCTTGAGTGTGCCCGTGAATACCGTCGTTTGCCCATCTCCTGAACCCAGTGATTCCGTCTCAGACCGGACCACGCCCCCCCCGGAAGTCCCTCTGATAGGATCGCCATCCATGGAAGGTGTCTGATAGCCCAATACAATGACAGAACCGTTTGTCCGCGTGCCATTATACTTAATGATCCCGTTCACGATTGGATCAGGATGACTGCTGACATCCTGGGGATCGGTATCCTTCATATACTCGGTAAAGTTGGCCCACCCATCGCCATCCGGGTCACCATAGACACCATAGGCGTCATAGATCTTGGTATCCAGACCATGCGCCATTTCCCATGTGTCAGGCAAGCCGTCATGATCGGTATACAGTTCACCGTACGTCCGGAATGTCATGCCGGACCAACTGTTGTAATCCCCGAATCCCCAGCCATAGGTATCCGCATTCATCGGATCCGTACCGGCCAGATACTCTGCCATATTACTTAATCCGTCATTATCCGGATCGCCCGAGGCGCCGTTGACTCCATTGGGATCCAGGGGGTCCAGACCATACAGTTGCTCCCACTGATCCGGTAGGCCATCGCCATCGGAATCATAGGTCAGGCTGTTCCCCGGAGTACCGTTATCCCACATCGGAATCGTGTCGTCCGTTTGAGCATTCAGCAACGGCAGGAGGTCGTTATATTGATCGAAAATTTGCCCCAGAGTGCTTTTTTGGGTGAAATACCGGACGCCGTAGGGATTGCTGGTGTTCCAGAAATTCGCCGTCACAGTCACAGTCGCCCCCGTCCCCACAGTAAACATGTTCGCGTTGTTTGTGTCACCAATGTCGCTCGGCGGTGTCTCGGGTGTATGGGTGGCAATATTCTCGATCCAGGGCACATAGCGATAATCTGTGTACACCAGAGATTTCTGAGGTGTGCTATTCCAGAATGCTGCGGTCCATCCGGCCGGGAATTTGAAAGACGCTGTATTGGTAAAGCCCCGCGGCATGCCTAATACCGAATTTGTGTCCCCGGGGGTTGGCATACCGTCGAATGTATACAGATACTTGAGAGTAGGCTCTGGCCTCTGCTGAGCCATGATATCCGACTGCCGGAACTGCGAGAACCTGGAGGACTGGATCTGGCTATCAGACCGCGCTCCATTCCAAATCCGAACCTCATCAATCCATCCGGTGAAGAAATTGGTCGGCGCCGGCTGGTTCAAAATGGAACTAATCCCGAACGTCCCATTCGGATTGTTATCCGCCGCACCCACAATAATCGGGGCGCCGTCAAGCGTTATAATACTTCCACCCAAATAGTAGGCCCCCGTTGCGGGCAACAGGCTGGAATGAACCCGCCCGGCAAGCGCCCCGTTCACATAAAGGGACAACGTCCCGCCCTGATTGGCGTTCAAATTATTCGCCACCTGATACGTTGCCGCCAAGTGCGTCCAATTCGTCGAAACAACGGTGGATCCCATCAGGACTTGATCTCCATATTCCGACTCCCAACCACTGCCGGTGTATTTCACATAGGGCTTCCCGTTACCGCCGATTGCCAAACGGAAATTCAGCCGGACGCCCGACACCAAGCCCAGTCGATTGTCACTAGGTATCAAAAGCGGGCGTTCCACAATCACCTGATCCGTGCCGTTCGTCGGATTAACAGGCCGCACCCAGGCCTCCACCGTGAAACTCCGGAAGGCATCCTCGACTGGCGTGACAATATTTAAACCCGAGAGCCACCCGCCACCGGCATCAGCCAACGAGGGCGAATAGTTAGGATAAGTACGCGCATAGGCCTGACCTCCGGGTGGCAAGTACAGGGCGCGCCGCTTCACGGGGCGTTCGGGCGTCAAGGGATCGGAATGCGTAATGGTCAATTCCTCCTTGTCGCTCAGCCCGTCATTGTCCGTATCATACCCCTCATTGCTCTCAAAACTGAACGCATAAGTGGGCGGAGACTCGCTTCCCGACCAGGGCCACACGTTGATAGCATTGTTCTGATAATACAAATTCACCCAACTCCGATCATACTCCATGTCTGTCATCCAGAGCGGCGAGGGATCGGTGTGATAACGCGGGGATTGCTCAGGGTAGAGAGAATTCGGAGCTTCCTCAAAATTCATGAGCCCATCGCCGTCTGGATCCGCCTGGGGGTGACCGGCTGTCCAAGGCTGTGTTAAAACGTTACCGATACCAGTCGAGGGGCAATCATCCTTTTCTTGACGCTGGCACGAGACCAGATCCACCGTCCCGTACAGGGGATCCAAACCATGATAGATCTCGTAGTAATCGTCCATGCCATCTTCATCGGAATCCACCTGGTCCGGCCGTGTCCCCGCATAGGCAAAGCTTCCGATTGCTTTCGTCGGCCCATACAGAGGAATATAGGGGAGTTGTGACGGATCCCAAGGGAGCGGTACTCCCTGGAAGAAATCGGCATTATTGTAGGAGCCCATCCCGGGAACCCAGAACGGCTCAATGTAGGTGTCATTGGTGGTGTTTGCCGAATAGTGCCAGTGGTAGACTGAGCAGGTCCAATATTCCTGATAATTCTTCAAACCGTCACCGTCGGGATCATTAAACGCATCCCCCACCGTGCCGTCGAGCGCACCGGGATAACAGGCCTCGTAGGGATCCGGCAGGGAATCGCCGTCGGTATCACAGGTGGTCGGATTCAGTCCACCACCTGGAGAACACCCTCCACCACTCGAAACCCCATAGGTGCTGACAACTTCCTTCATGACTAAGATACCTGCTTCATTTGGGACTAGCGCCAAATTCGTGACGGATCCCCCGCCAAAGGTATCGCCATTGAAGAAGCCCTTTTCCGCCCCATCGGGAATACCGTCCCCATCCGTGTCGTCCGCGCTGCAAAGTGATGCCGGACTCGGATCAACACCGGGATCAGTAGGGTATATCTTATTCAACCAGTTGGTTAGCGGCGTCAAGGCGTCCAGGTTCGTGCTGGATGTGTAATAACTCCGGAATTCATCCAGATTGACCAGCGCGTCGCCGTCCGGATCAAGAGCCGCGTCTGCCGGCTCCGAAGGATTCAACCCCACATAGTTTTCCCAACCATCCCAAATTCCATCGCCATCCGAATCAACGGAACGCGGATTTGTGGCATCGTCAGCGCCTGACCCCGGCAGGGAGGGGGAAAGTGAGATCAGGCCATCTGGCCCCCTCATCTCATCAACAGTCGAATATTTTTTAACAGTTGCGTTGTTGGTTATAGCAGGACCCACGGCAACGAACGGACTGAACCCGTTGGTCAGATAGACCTCATGGTTACGCCAGGCAAACGGAATCGTATTTGACGAGGCAATGACCCCCACATCGTTGGTAATCCCAGACCAGGCCATCCAGTCATTGTCCGGATTGTCCTGGCCGTCGCTCTCGACGGAGCCTGACGTGAGGGGACTCCACGGATCGTATCCGAAAATCACCTCATAGCCATCAGGCAAGCCGTCCCCATCCACATCCCAGAGGAAGGGGTGGGAAGAGCGACGCGGAGCCACGCCATCAGGCATTTTCGGTGGCGAATCCATCCGAATCGTATGGGGAGCGTTGCCAATGGTCTGAGAAAACGCCGTCGGCTGCCAGGCGTTATACTCACGGTCCGCGGAATAGTATAAGAGAGAGACCTTACCACTATTGTAATCATACAAGATGTCCCCATCCGGTCCGTCCCCGGGATGATCCGTCTTCCCGGGATTAAATACTCGAGTAGCTGTTGCCCAAACCGGAACGGTATTGGTGATATAGACCGCCACCTGATTGGTGACACCGACAAGTATCACCTCTTGCATGCCGCTATTCGCTTGCTGCCACTTATCCCAGGTGTATTCATATCCGTCATCAAAAATATCCCGATCTGAGTTGGCCGCATTCGCCTTGCTTTGATCCACGGTATCACCAGGCACCGCAACCCGAATCACTACATCTGGCCGGTATCCTACGGGATTCGCCGGGAACGGATAGAGAGCATCCCCGAAACTCACCGTCTGCATGGTATAGGGCGCGATCCCGTCAGGCCCTTGATATTCCTCGATGTTCATCAGGGGGTCAGGCAGCATATACCCATTGTTGGTGCTCCAGTGAAAGTCCTGGTCCGGATTGCCTTCTGATCCGTTATCATACACCCCGGCCCCATTATCCGTGGCGGCAGGGTGGAAGTTTGCGCGGGCCGAATCGGCAATATTGGTGGGATCCACGGACTCGGATTCATACTTGTCATCCATCCCGTCACCATCCGTATCGGAATTGATGGGATTGTAGAACCAGCCCTTGTTGGTATTGGAGAGATTGTATTCCTGGATGTTGGAAAGCCCGTCCCCATCCGGATCATCATAAGTGTGCTGCATCGTGGAGCCAGCCCTCAACTGAAACCGCGCCATATAGGCGACGAACCCGGGATCGTCCATGGAAGAAGTCCTGAAGAACGGCACAATGGACATCGAATTCGTAACCTGTATATCCACCTGATAGGTGGGGCTCAGGTCACGTCGCGCACCATTAACGGATACATAGTCCGGCTCGAACTTGGAGGGATCAAGGGCGGCCACCGAGACCCTAACGGAACTGCCGGTGTCTACCCACCGGTCATTCGGGTCATTATCAGTTCCCAGTTCCTGAATCGCCACAGTTCCCACCGCCGTATTGGTGGCATCCACCTTAAACTGCTGAACCCACAACCAACTCAATCCGGAATTTGTGGTGACCGTAACATTGACACTTGCGGCATCAGCCCCCGTTTTGGTGGCGGGAATCACGCTGCCGGTTCCGCCTATCCACCCATTACAGCGATATCGCTGATTACCGCTCAAACCGACGATTATGGAGGGAGGGGCAATGTTCGTGTAGGCACCATCACGAACGGTGAAGACGTTAGTGGCCAAGTCTGATGGCCCCCCGGGGAAGGCTTGAGAAAATGTCCATTTCCTCGAGAATCGCGCGTAAAGATCCTTGGATGCATCCATGTATATTTGCACATGGTTCGCCGGGGTATTCGCAGCACTTTCCCATTGGACAAATTCAAACCCGTTTGACGCTGTGGCCGTAATCGGAGGGGTTGTTGCTCCAACGGCATACCAATTCGTGCCGAGGGGAGGGACGGTATAACCACCATTTGTGGGATTGGCCACAATATTCAGATATACCCCGCGCGATAAAAAATTGGCGCGGGCAAAAAGCGGTGCATTCGTCGATGAAATCAAAACCGTAACAACAGGATCATTGGTCGTTTGAAAAGGATCGCTCGGATCCAAGCCAATACCGTTTGTTGGGAAAAACCGCCAACCAGCGAAGATATAAGATGGATTGCTTTCCGCCGCCGTTAAGGTGATGACCTGATTCACCGTGACATAATTATTACTGCCCAATGATGAACTGACTGTCCCCGCGCCAGCAGGACTGAGACTTAAGGCCAATGGCTGCGCCCCAGGGCGTGCCTGAAAGTTAGCGACAGCAGACAGTGGAGCATTCGTTGACGTAATCAGCACTGAAATACTGGCGTCATTGGTCGTCCCTGAAGTCAAACTCATCCCGTTTGTCGGTGTCCAGCCCCATCCGGAAAACACGTAAGCAGGATTATTGGTCGTCACCGCCAAACTGACGACATTGCTCAAGGCGACATTAGTCGTCGTGATGTTTACCGTCTCCAAGCCCGAGGGACTGACACTCACAGTCAATGACTGTCTCGGTTTGGCTTGAAAATTTGCGACTACGGAAAGAGGGGCGTTCGTTGATGTAATCAGAACAGAGATGCTGGCATTATTAGTCGTCCCCGAACTCAAACTCATCCCATTTGTTGGCGTCCACTGCCACCCGGCGAACACATAAGAAGTATTGGCTGTCGTCACCGCCAAATTGACGACATTGCTCATGACGACATTAGTCACAGTTGGGCTCGCCGTCTCTACGCCGACAGGGCTAACCGCAACGGTCAAGGTCTGCGTTTGCGCTCCCCCGCTGGCAGGGAACAAAAAACTCGAAAAAACCAATGCCATCACGATTCGTCCGCCCATGGCATATACCGCTTTAGAAAGACTGTTCTTCATCATTTTCCGCCTCCTGCATGTAAAACTTTATACATTGAAGTCAAGTCATCAATTGTAGACTTAGTTTCGTCGGTTTTTTTCTTCTGCTCTATATATTCACCATTCTTCAACAGAGATTGTTTATAGGCGCCTTGAACTTCCATCGCCTGGAGGAACATCTTCCCCACCGCAGAATCAGAAGGGTTCGCCGCTGTCCGCATCCGGCTGATGCTCGACAAAACAAGATTTAATTTCTTCCGGATTTCCATGGCCTTCATGGCATCTACTATCTCGCCTTGCTTCTGACGGGAAAGTTCATTTTCCAAGCTGTTTCGCAGCCGCTCTGCTTCTTTCACCTGATCCGCATATCCGGGTATGATTTTAGCGCAAGCATCCTCATACTCATTCCGAACCGCCAACAACTTCGTATACGCATCGCGAATGACTGGATCCTTTTCCCGAAGCTCGCCTTCCTTTTTTTCCAATTCAAGACCCGCCTGCTCATCAGCGACCTGAGCCTTCGCCAACTCTTCCTCAATCGCCTTCTTGCGAAACACCTGCTGCCGCTCCCGCATGGCCTTCTGCTGTTCCCGTAGAGCTTGCCGGGACTCGGGAGTTCTAACTCCAGTGGACGGAGGGTGTTTCGGTATATTCGTTGGCAACACGACACTCGTGGAGTTGGAGAAAACAACCGGCATTCTGGAAAGTTCATTGGAGGCTACTGATAGAGTCTTCGCGACGGGCTTGGCCGCCTTGGCGGGTTCCTTTCGGGAACAGGCGGCGAGGCTCACAACAAGGAATAGGAGACAAAAACCCAGAATCCCTCTTGCATGCTTTGTTCTCGTCTTCATTTGATTAGTGATACTGTACACCCAATCTGACAAAAACACCACTCCCGCTTGTTAAGATAATGAAAAAAGATTTATATCGGATCAAACACAGGCCGACAACACCAAAAGAGAGAAAACCAGCAATTCTCATTATGGCCTCATGAGGGCATCGCTGTAGTAGCCGCCGTGTCGGCGGCACTCTTTGCACACTACCGGCGAGGACGCCGGTTACTACAAGTCCTTCGGTCCTTTTACTTACCCCCTCGTCAGTGATGGGTGACCCCTTACACAAGCGAAAACATCTCAATAATGGGATTTTTGCGCCGTTTTGACAAGTTGCCCGGCGACACCCAAAACTGCGGACCCCCGTTGGGCAAGAATGGTCAAAACAGCCACTCAGCAGCCACAGCGGCTCACCGAGACGGTTCGCCCTACCCCAAGGTCAAGCAACACTTGATTTTAACCTAAAAAGAGCAGTTGAATCAGGAAAATAGAACACTTCGTCGCATGTCTTAGTCGCCCCCCTTAGTCGGTTACGCTTAGTCCAACGGCTTAGTCGTTCCCGGACAGTCGCTTGTCGACTAAGCAGGTCGACGAAGCGTAACCGAGTAAGTGTGGGCCGAAGTGTGGGGACGAAGTGTTCTATTTTCCTGATTCAACTGCTCCTTTTAGGTTCACCTCATCTTTTTTTCGACAATACATCTCTGACCATACATAAACAAGTTTGTTATTGGCTCTTGTTTTTGGTCCTTCCGGGTTTATGGGGGGATTATTCATTGATCTAAACACCTGTACTTTCACTTCTGGGATCGACTAAGTGGTTTGGACTAAGTGTAACCGACTAAGGGTAGGGCTTAAATGTGTGGATTACGTGTAAGAACAGGGGCGAGCGAACACTTCGTCCCAACACTTCGTCCCACACATAGTCGACTACACTTAGTCGCCCCGCTTAGTCGGATTGCCCACCCGGTTGATCCCTGCACGATCATCAGTGAAAAATCCCCACACAAACCCAGAAGCGCCTTGTTTTTGCGCTTTTGCGCAAACTACATCAACGACACGGCGTCAACATCGATCGAGACATTTACCCCGGTCGGCCAGCGGAATTCCCGAACGGCCTCACGCAATACCCTTGTTATGGCTTTTGTGGTGGGGGCTTTAAGGATGATCTGGTGCCGGAATTGGCCTTTGGCCTTCTCCAGGGGGGCTGGGGCACTCTTCTTTCAAGAAAATGCAACACGGCGTTTCAGGATAAAAGACTGGCCAGAACACGGGATGAAACACGAAATCCACACTCCTCAAGCGCATGAACGGCACTCCGCAGATCCGTAAGCAATCCCTTCGGGTTCGGTTACGATCCAATCTGCGTCACGTAGCGCATTGGATAATTGATAACGGTCTTTCCCTGCAAGAAGTTCAATCAAAACCGACTGGGGACGAACCACGTCTCCAAAAAGATCCTTCAATAAATGTAAACGTCCAATGCGTTCAAGCGCGATCAGGGGTGAGGTGTTAACGATGACAAGCATGAAGGACAGCCTCCGCATCCGCACTGATTTCCTCGGCCGTTTGCTGGAAAATTGTAACACCGTACTGACCACACTGAAGGAGAAAATCCGCCCGCGATACACCCGCCAACTTGGCCGCTAATCCGCTCGAGATGCGCCCTGCCTCATAAAGTTTCAGTGCCGCCATCAGTTGAATCTCCCTCGCCACATCGGCTGGTCTTTTTCCCAACGCTACGCCGAGTTCCTGAGGATAATCTAAAGTTATAGCTGACATAGAATTCACCTCATCTTTTTTTCGACAATACATCTCTGACCATACATAAACAAGTTTGTTATTGGCTCTTGTTTTTGCGCTTTTGCGCAAACTACATCAGCGACACGGCGTCGACATCGATTGTGACATTCACCCCGGTCGGCCAGCGGAATTCACGTACGGCCTCGCGTAATACTCTCGTGATGGCCTTGGTGGTGGGGGCTTTGAGAATGATCTGGTGCCGGAATTGGCCTTTGGCCTTCTCCAGGGGGGCCGGGGCCGGGCCATTGAATGTTTTGGCTTGCCTCACCCCGTTGGGATGCAGATACTCGTTGAATGGTTCCGTTACGCAATATTCGCCAATACGCCCGTAGTCTGGCTAGTCGCTTTGATCCGGAGCGGGTTATTCTGTTTGGTTCCTATGCCCGGCGGAAACAAGGGCCGGACAGTGATGTGGATTTGCTGGTGGTTATGGAATGCGGGGGCGATACAGCCCAAAAAGCCCTCGAGCTTCGCTTGGCCATTCCTCGGGAATTTCCACTGGACTTGATCGTGCGTACACCGGCTCAATTGCAGCAGCGCTTAAAAATGGGGGACACATTTGTCACCTCGATCCTCAAGGAAGGGCGCGTCTTGTATGAGCGCTGAAGCGAAGGAGTGGCGCGCTAAGGCGGAGGATGATTACCGGGTCGCTCTACGGGAGCTACGAGCACGACGGCAACCGTCTTATGATGCCGCGTGTTTTCATGCCCAGCAGTGCGTGGAGAAATATCTCAAAGCCACACTTGTCCAGCACGGCATTACACCCCGAAAAATTCATGATTTGGCAACCCTGATGCGTGATTGTCTTACGTGGCATCCCTTGTGGTCTACCATGACAGGTGACCTGGAATTACTCTCACAATACGCGGTTGCAGCCCGTTATCCCGGCGAAACTGCAACTCGCGAAAAAGCCCGCGCCGCTATCGCCGCCATGCAGCGATGTCGGAGCGAAATCCTGGAAAATCTGGTTGCCAAATAAGGCCGGCTGCCTCTTGTTGCATTCCTCCCATAGGATAAGGCTTTGTGGAAGAGGCGCTGTGCGCCGCGACGGGGACTCGACAGGCTCCCGGGAGAAGATCGCGGCGCACAGCGCCCAGCGCCCATTCTGAACATTCTGTAAATTCTGTCGAAACCTCAAAAGGGTAGGGAGGCCTCTCCGAGGCCTCCGCTGTTACCGAAACGACATACCCCGGTCCAAGACGGAGGCCTCGGCTCGTGCTTCGTAGCGAAGGACGCTACTTCGCAGAGTAGCAAGAGGCCTCCCTACCCTGTAGAGAAATTTGCTCGTCAATGCGCCTACATCAACGACACGGCGTCAACGTCGATCGAGACATTCACCCCGGTCGGCCAGCGGAATTCACGAATGGCCTCGCGCAATACTCTCGTGATGGCCTTGGTGGTGGGCGCTTTGAGGATGATTTGGTGCCGAAATTGGCCTTTCGCCTTCTCCAAGGGGGCCGGCGCCGGGCCATTAACGACAACTTGAGTTGGTAATCGGGGGGCCAGTAGCTTGGCGAACTCATCGGCGGCCTGCAGCACCTTGATCTGATCCGAGCCCCGGATCCCGACGCATACCAGATGCCCAAAGGGCGGATACCCCAGTTCCCGCCTGAATTCGTTCTCCTGATCGCAAAACCCGTCATAATCCAGGCGTCGCGCCGCCTGTATGGCCTGATGGAACGGGGTAAAGGTCTGGACAATCACCTCACCGGGCACCTCGCCCCGCCCTGCTCGTCCCGCCACCTGGGTTAAAAGCTGAAAAGTCCGCTCCCCCGCCCGAAAATCGGGCATATGCAGGCTGAGATCGGCATTGAGGACCCCAATCAGCGTAACATTCGGGAAATCAAGGCCTTTCGCAATCATCTGGGTGCCCACCAGGATGTCAATTCTGCCGGTTTTGAATTCGCCAAGGATCCGGCGATGGGAATCCTTGCCCCGTGTGGCGTCGGCGTCCATTCGAACGACCCGGGCGCCTGGAAAGATCTTCGCCACGGCTATTTCTACCCGCTGAGTGCCGATTCCGGAGAACTTGAAGGCTGGATCCTGGCAGCCGGGACACCGGGCAGGTACCCCCTGAGAAAGGCCGCAGATATGGCATTTCAGGGTCTCATCCTGCCGGTGGTATGTTTGCGCAACACTGCAATCATTGCATTGCGCAACATATCCGCATTTGGAGCAGACCAGGGACGACGCATAGCCACGACGGTTGAGAAACAGAATCACCTGCTCGGCTTTGGTCAACCGGTTCTTCACCGCTTCAACCAGATCACGGGAGAAGATGGAAACCCGGCCGGTCCGTTCCGCCTCCACCCGCATATCCACAATCCGCATATGGGGCATGGCCCGGTGATCGACCCGGTGCATCATCTCGACCAGCTTGTATTTCCCGATTTTGGCGTTTTGGAATGACTCCAAAGCGGGGGTGGCCGAGCCCAGCACCACGGCGCATCCTTCCAGATGACCGCGCATGACGGCGACATCCCGGGCATTGTAACGGGGCGCCTCTTCCTGCTTGTAGGTGTGCTCGTGCTCTTCATCGACCACGATCAGGCCGAGATTCTGGATCGGAGCAAAGACGGCGGATCGAGCCCCAATGACAATCCGAGCCTGCCCGCTATGGATCCGGTGCCATTCGTCGTGGCGCTCGCCATCGGAGAGATGACTGTGCAATACGGCGATGATATCACCGAACCGCCCCCGAAACCGCTCAATGGTCTGGGGCGTGAGTGCAATTTCAGGGACAAGGACAATGGCGCCGAGCCCTTCTGTAAGGGCATGGGAAATGGCTTGGAGATAAACCTCGGTCTTACCGCTACCGGTAACGCCGTGGAGGAGGATGACGGAGGGATGTGAAGACGGACACCGCGAACTTCCAACATTCAACATTGAACATTGAACATTGAACTCCTGTGCTTTCGCACTTTTGTTGGATGTTGAATGTTCAATGTTGAATGTTCGATGTTCTTCTTTTTCTGCATTCTGGATTCTCGCCCCATCAATCGCCTCCTTCACCACCGCCAACGCCGCCGCCTGTTCCGGCATAAGAACCAGCGACTCGGTCTTCAGAATCGTCTGGTTGGCAAAGGGATCCCGCATCGCCGCCTGCTTCCCGATACGGACAAGCCCTTTCTTTTCCAGCGCCCGAACCGTTGCGGAATCGACTCCTGAGAGCTTGATGAGTTCGTGAAGAAACAGGCCGGCGGGATATTGACTCAGTACGGACATGACGGCGGCCTGTTTGGGCGTTCTCTTTGTAGTAGCCGCCGTCTCGGCGGCATCTTCAATCGCCAGTACCGGCGAGACGCCGGTTACTACAGGGGCTTCGCACGACTTAATTGACTTCTGACTCCTGACTCCTGACTCCTGACTCCTGACTTCCTCAACAAACAACTGCTCCTTGAACTTCGCCTTCTGGTGCCTTACGGCGCCGGGAAGGACGGCCTGGACGGCCAATTCGACGGGCGCGCAATAGTAGTCGCCCATCCAACGGGCCAACTTGAGAAGAGTTTCGTCGATATACGGTTTCTCGCCGACCACCGATTCAATCGCCTTGAGCTTGGGATGACCGGAGGAAGCGCTGAACCCGACCACATAGCCCTGGGTTGTCCGGGATCCAAAGGAGAGATTGACCCGGGAGCCCAGCTTAACCTGGGCCGACAAGGAGTCAGGAATCAGGTAATCGAATTCCTTGTCAACCGCAACGTCAACTACAACTTTGGCAATCATGAGGGGAAATGTGTGCAAAAGATGAGAGACACCCACCTGCCGTGCACATGTTCTGAAAGTTACAATAACCCAAGGGATTTCTTTTTTTCCAAAAACTCAATATCCACGGCATCGGAGGGTCGGTTCGCCCGTTTTTTACTCTCCAACAAATCGGGACCGGCAAGACACCGCACAGGAACCCCTTCCTCCGTTACATGGATCACCGCACGCTGTTCTGCTTCATCAAATGGCGGCAACCCGGGGCCGGTCAGATGAAACTGCAACACACCCCACCGGGTCTGATAAGTCTGCACGAAATGCTGCCCGCGCGATCCCATTGGAACAAGCGGCAAATCAATCTCATCGCCCAAGACCTGATTGATACGCTCAATGTTTTCCATATCCCCGCCTGGAATATAAACATCCCAATCCATTGAAAAACGGGGACACCCCTCAAGTCGCACGGCTTGTCCGCCAATCACCAAATACCGGACACTCTGTTCATTGAACCGGCGGATCACTTCGTCCATTGGGCGCCTCCCTGCTTAAGCAACTCATCCCGGAGTGATTGCTTCCAGGCATTAAGCTCCTCGTAGGAATCAAAACGCCGATGGCCAAAACGAGGCAGATTGGCGAGTCGCGGCATACGGACAACCTTGCCTTCGCGCGCCCAAATCTCGAATTTGCCATCGTAGTGATCCGTGATCTTCATGGAGTGATTATGGATAGGTCGGCCCGCCCCGGCAACAGAAATTCTCGGATTCACGTAATGGGTCACTGACGAGGGGGTAAGTAAAAGGACCGAAGGACTTGTAGTAA
>JBAXMJ010000055.1:0-17015 GCA_037134355.1 bacterium
GGGTTAAGGGGGTCAGGGGTCAGGTCCCGGGGCTTCAATTGAGGGAAGAGGATGACATCGCGGATTGCCTCGCTTCCAGTGAGGGTCATGATCAGGCGGTCAATGCCAATACCCATACCGCCCGCCGGGGGCATACCGTGTTCGAGGGCGGCGAGAAAATCCTCATCCACCTTTTGGGCTTCCTCGGCAGCCCGGCCCGGGGCCGCCAGGGCAACCTGCTCCTCAAGACGCTTCCGCTGTTCCAGGGGATCATTCAACTCAGAGTATCCAGGAGCGATTTCCTTGCCGCCAATCACCAGCTCGAACACATCCACCACAGTGGGATCATCCTCGCACCGCTTGGCCAGCGGAACCAGTTCTGCGGGAAGACGTGTTACAAATGTCGGATTCTGAAGCGTCTTCTCGATCAGCTTTGAATAAATCTCGTGGGTGATTTCGTCCCGGCTCCAGGCTGGATCCCCATGAATCCCGGCCGCTTCCGCCTTGGCCCGCATCGCGTCCTTTTCGAGAGAGAACCAGTCCGCGCCCATCCGCTCAAGAACGAGCTCGCGATAGGTCACCTCGCGCCAGGGTGAAGTCAGGTCGATGGGCGCCTCGGGAGTCCCGACTTTCAGGGTTCCCATGACAACTTGCGCCACATGGGTGATAAGCCCCTCGACCAGATCCTGCATTCCGCGCCGGTCGGAATAGGCTTCATACACTTCCATCATGGTAAACTCGGGATTGTGGGTGCGGGAAAGCCCCTCATTCCGGAAATTCCGATTCAGCTCGAACACCTTGTCGAATCCGCCAACGAGCAGTCGCTTGAGATACAATTCCGGCGCAATTCGCAAATACATCCTCGAATTCAACGCTTCATAATGCGTCACAAATGGCCGAGCCGTCGCCCCCCCGGGCTGAGACTGCATCATGGGCGTTTCCACTTCCTGGAACTGGCGCTCCACCAGATAATTCCGGATTTCGCGCACCGCCTGAATGCGGATATTGAACACCTCGCGTACGCCCGGATTGGAAATCAGATCCAGGTACCGCTGGCGATATCGCTGGTCGGTATCCTTCAGGCCATGCCATTTCTCGGGTAGCGGAAGAAGTGCCTTGGACAACAACGTCCATCGCTCGATCTTAAGGGTTTGTTCGCCGGTCCGGGTGGTGAATAACGTGCCTTCGACACCGACATGATCCCCGAGATCCAGAAGCTTGAAGGCCTCAAAGGCGGCGTCCCCGAGACTGCTTTTCTGGGCATAGATCTGGAACCGATCGGAGCCGTCCCGCAAATCCGCAAAAATACTTTTTCCCATATCACGATTGGTGGTCAGGCGACCCGCCGCGGAAACCGCTTTGCTTTCCTCAAACGCGGAGCGAATCTCCGCCAGTCTGCCGGATCGCTTGAATGCCTTGCCAAAGGACGGATATCCTTTTCCCACCAGGGCCTTCATGTTCGCCCGGCGTTGTTCGACGTATTCATTCCCTGTCTCTGCTGTCATAACACGGCTCTCCATCTCATATTAATCTTAATCGTAATCATAATCGTAATCGTAATCCTTTTTCTTCAGCCCAAGCCAAGCAGTCCAGAGAAGATTACGATTAAGATTAGGATTACGATTAGGAAAGTTTTCTCATAACAAAGGCGTTGCGTTGGTCTTCACGTCCACACCCGGCTCCAGAGGAATCACCCGCCCGGGCGACTCCTCATCCTCCCCCTCAAACAGGGACTCGGCCTTGTGGGCACCCGAAGGTGGCTTGAATTCAAAGGTATCGGAGGGAAGCACGCCATCGATTACCCAATCCGAAAACCGGTTGAGCACCGTCATCTTCATCCCCTTTGCCGGAACAGGCTCTCCTCCCGGAACTGTAAAACTTTTCGCCATGTTGTATACAACCTGGACGACCACGGGCTTCACTCCTGAAGTAACCCACAGTTCCCAGTCGAACTGGTCCTGCTCAAATTTCATATGATCGCACTCCTGCCCGTCCACCATGACTTTGCCTGCATAATAGGCCTTGATCACTCCGTCCATGATGGCCGCATAGATGTCATCACGGAGCAGATTATCGACAAACAATATGTTCCCTGACATGGGGCCGAGCCCCTGGGTGAACTGCTCGAAAGATCGGGGCGCCTCCTTCTCCTCGTACCGGTTCAGGGCGGCGGCATAGGTGATCACTTTCTTCCCGTCACACACCACCGTGTTTCCCGTCATTCCCTTGAGGAACCGGAGCGCCAGCCGGTTCGGTCGTTCCACCGCCAAGGCATAGGAGGCAGAAATCTCCTGCTTCATCCCCTCCATCTCGCTGTTGATCAGGAAAGTGACCTGACACCGGAAATGTTTGGACGATTGCAATACCATGCCGAGCGCCATCAGCGACTTGCCGACCATCGGATCCGGCGCGGGGACAGGCGGGGCAACAACAGCCGGGGGCGAAACCACGATCACTGGAGCCGCATTGCTCAACACCGGAATCGCGTTGGTTGACGCCGGGGCATTCGTCCCGGAATCCGCCACAGCCGCCAACGCCAGTAAAACAAAACCTGTTATCAGTATGGCTTTCATATTTTTTCAGCAATTCCTTTCTCCTGCAGGAAAGGGATCGACAGGGCTTCCGGACTCTGCACGAAATCCTTAACAGACAGGTGCAACCCATCAGCCGGCATCGGAATGTACTTTCCGGTTGCCGTTGCCAACACCCTCTGCCGGTCATCCAGTACCCGTCCCTCAGTCAGGGTGATCCGGGACTTCCCACCGGTAACCCAACCCTCCACCCGGATCGCCTGGCCGACCGTCACGGGCTGCTTCAGCCGCACCGTAATCTCGGCGGCGACACAGGCCTGCTTGAAGGTCAGAATGGCGGCCCAGGTCATGACCTCATCCAGCAATGTCATCGAAATTCCACCATGCACCAGATGACGGTACCCGAGGTCGGATTCCCGGGTAACATGGGTCAGCACAATCCGATCCCCTTCCACGCGGGATCTCAACTTCAAGCCGTTCGGATTGTCCTGTCCGCAGACGAAACACGTTTTCGTCCACGGTAGGGTTCCTTCGGAATAATCCCATCCGCTCATATTAAAACAACTCCACGGGGCGAGCCATTCCCACGGACACCAGGATCCGCGCCGCCCCTTTTTTCAGCAGGGAGTTATAAACTGATGCCATCCGGTTGTAGGCATCCTTCAGAAGCTCCACCCTCATGCCCTGATCCTTGAGCCGCTCCCGAAGGGGCATAATCATGTCAAGAGTCTCGAGCGTCGCATCCGTATCCAACTGCTCGAACAAGCGGCTGACAGCCGCTTTCAGGCGGCTCTCGGCCTGGGAGCATTCCCGCACTCCCTCCACATTAGCGGCCATGTCGCAGGCATTTCCCAACACATCCAGAGCCGGCGAAATGTGAGCCGGCACGGCCGCCACAATATAGGGGATCATATCCCGGCATTCCTGCAGCGCTGTCTTGAGCTCCAGCCAGGCCTCATCCCGCTGGATCCGGGCAAAGGTGAGAATGCGGTAGGCCTGCCCGACCCACATCACGCCGCCCGCCAGGATCATGACCAGAATAATGACTGTAACCGGAAACATCATGGGAGCGGATCTTATCCTTTCAGCAATACATCACCGGTTGCCTGGAACCCCTTCGGCAACCGCGCCGCCAAACTGGCGGCATCATGGGCATATACGGGATCAATCTCGATCTTCACCGTCAACCGACCCTGGGAATCACGCGGCACCTTCACTTCACAGGCCACCAGCCATCGGGCGAACTTCTCCATCATCGCCGCCCGGGATGTCGCCGGCGAATCATTGCCCTCGGCATTTTTCACCGGAGCAAACTCGTCTTCCCGGGCAAATTCGAGAATCAGGGACTCTTTGGCATCCGGAAGCGCATCAAAAATAAACTTCTCGAACTTATAGGCATTGGGCTTATCCGGCTTCACCGTCTTCCCCTGATCGTCGCAATACGGGACTTTCTTGTGGGCCTGATGGAGGGGAAGCCCCGCCGACAGTTCACGGATCAGGAATTCCAGCGAAAAAATATGGATGGCCACGCTGCCGAACTTGAAGAACAGTTCACCATCCGGAAGGCGCTCGTTCTTCTGCTCAGGAGTCAACTCGGTGTACTCGACCACGGAAGTCCGCCCGTCGCGTACCACCGTGACCCCCAGTCCCTCGTCAGGGCTGCATTTGGCGCACACTTTGACGGCCATGTCGGCCCGCCGTTGCAAGTGCACTCCCAGAAAAACGGGATCGGCTATATCCACCAGCGGATTATCCACCTGGAAAAAGTAAAGCGTCGTCAGGCCGCGCGCCGTCATGTCCGCAAGCATTCCGCGCCGGCCAAGCGCTGAGAGAATTCCGCCATGCCCGTCCGGAGCGGCGAAAAGTTTTCCGGGCGACTCCAGGATGATCCGGCCGTCCGGATGAAACGCAGGCAGGGTTCCCTGAACAAAAAACTTCACGCGGTCCGGATTCAACCCGAAGCAATTGTTTTCCGCGAAAAATTTCCGGGTATCGGCATCGTTCCCCTCGCTCGTCATGATGTAGAACGGTATCGAGGCCTGATACTGGCGTTCAAGGGCGAGAATTTTTCGGGCATGGATCTCAAACAGCGAGGCGTGTGTAATCGGAGCCAGCCGGTAGGTCCCCTTGGGACCGTCATAGCCCAGTCGGGTTCCCTGTCCGCCCGCCACCAGAATCACCCCAACCTGCCCCGCTTTCAAGGCGGCCTCGCCCAGGGCGCGCGGCACGGAAGCCCGGGCCGCCTGGAGCGACACCACCGGGGCCGGCTTCATCGGGCCCGAAAGGGATGCCGACTCCCCGCCGGCCTTCAATAAGGCTTGGATTGCTGTGATGGTCTTGAAATCCAACGCCTCGATCTGATTCAACAAACCCGCCTGCTGCACGGCATCCAGCGTGTCCCAGAACTTCAGGACATGCCCCTGCCCGTGTTTGTCCAAAACGCTTTTTGCTTCCGAATAATTCATCACAGCACCCTCTCCCCGGTCTATTGCCCACTCCCGGAACGACTCATCCGGCGCAGCAATTCCTGATCGGCCTGACTCAGCCCGATCGGATGCGCCAGCAAGTTCCCAGCCAGTTCCGCCGACTTCTTCACGTCGCCTTTTTTCTCATACCACTGGGCCAGGTGAAGCTGAACCGAGGGGTTATCCGGGGACAGGGACAAGGCCTTTTGAATGGCTTCCCCGGCCTCTGGCAGCCTGCCGCGCTTGAACAGAATCATGCCCAGGGTATCCCATATGGTGCCGACTTTTTCATTGGTCTTCAGCGCTGCCCGTGCCAGGGCCTCGGCCTCGTCCAGGTCGCCCTTTTCCTGCAACGTCCAGGCCAGGTCGTTCATCACCATGGGATCCTTCCGACGTTCCAGACTTTTCCGAAGGGAATTTTCGGCCCGGGCATATTCCTTCCGATCCAGCTGCATGGAGGCCAGAACCTGGTTTGCAAAGGCATGCCCTGAATCCTGCAACAACAGGCCCCGGATATGGACTTCCGCCAGATCCCGACGGCCTTCCTGCACATCCAACCGCAGAAGCAGTTCCAACAGGATCAGCGTATTGGGGCGCATTCCGAGCGCCTGTTCAATGTAAGTCCGGGCCTCCCCATACTGGGTTCGGCTGAGGGCAATCTGCCCCAGTACCACGGTCGTGATGAAATCCTGATTTTTCGCCCGCTTCAATTTCCGTTCACAGGCCTCCAGCCCCTTGGTGTCATTCTGCTGCATCATCACCGCAGCCAGCATCGCCCAGGCGGGAGTCATTTCAGGCTTCAAATCCACCAGCTCCTGCAACACAATGCGAGCCTTCCCTGACTCTCCTGCCGCCAGGTGCATCACGGCGTATTCCATGGCGATCCGGTCCTTCGGGACGCCAGCCTGCTGAGCCCGATCCAGCAACGCCGAAGCCTCAGCAAAGCGGTTCTTGCGTGCGTCAAGTCGCGCCAGCGACAGCAGCAGTGACGCATTCTTGGGATCCTTGTCGAGCAATTGACGAAGAATGTCTTCACCCGCCTGCTGATCCTGGGCAAGATAGGCCATGGCCAGGCCCTGGCTCAATTGATCCTTCCGGTCTGGCGCCAGCTCAATGGCCCGCTTATAGCCCGCCACCGCCATACCCGGCTGCCCTGAAAACGCCCAGGTCATGCCGAGATTGGCATAGGCCTCGGGCATCCGGACATACCCGTAGACACGCGACAACTGCCAGATTTGAAGCTTCTGTTTCAGCGTCTTGCTGAACTCCTTGAAGTCTCCCTTGATCTTCTCCGCATCCGGCGTGGCATACCCGCGCTCCACCATGGTCAACTGGTTCAGCATCGCACTGATATTGTTCGGGTCCAATTCGCGGGCTTTGAGGTACGCCTCATACGCCTGTTTCCGCCACCCGGCATCCTCCAACACCACTCCCAGATTGTTGGCCACCATGCTTAAATGCCGGATCACCACGCCCGCCGTTTGGGAAAGCATGGGGTCCGTTTTTTGAAGTCGGATCAGATCCGCAATCAACGGGGCCGTCCAATACTCCTGATGCCGGGCCCACAGCGCCCCGGGCTCGACGTCGGAAAGAGCCCGAACCCCGGCAAACATCATCCGGTCGGGAATCGGCTGCATCCCGGCCGACAGCCACAGATCGGGGAAATTCAGGAAAACCGTTTTTTCGGAAAATCGGGGATCCGTCTCCACCCATTGCCGCATAAACGCAATCCCATCCACCTCAGCCAGGGTCTTCAACCGGACATCGTCAAACGACTTCGCCAGAGTCTTCATGTAAAGAAGATTATTCCCCAACTGAAGGTTGAAAAAGCGCAGAGATGATCCGGTTTCATGGGCGGCAATTTTAAAATTGTTATCCATGACCCCGTCCGTCACCAGCCACTCACGCCCTTCGACGGCTTTCACGACGGAACGGGAATAGGCGTTCAACACGCCCGCCGGGCGCGCATCCGCCACCGGGAAATTCAAAACGCCCGCCGCACCTGCAACCGCCAGCAACAGGCCTGCCGGAAACAGGCCACCGTACTCGCGCCACCAGAGCTTGCCCTTCTCATCCTCCTCGGCACCCTGAAACGACAGCCGGGAAATCAGCGACCAATAGGCCGTCAGGTACCCGAGGGTAAAGGCCAGTAGCGCATAGGGGGTCACCAACAGCCGCCAGGGGCCCAGAATACGCCAGGGCGAGAAAGGCACATTGAACAACACCGCGACCACCACACCTGTCAGGATCAGGTGCAGGGTGTAAAGTCCCCAGTCCTTCTCCTCATTCAACCCGCGCCGACCGACTACCAGAACGGCAAGCCAGGGGACAATGCCCACAATGATGACCAGAAGCCAACCCACTTCGGGAAGACTCTTGGCAATGAGCTGATATTGTCCTTTCAGAACAAAGAAAAGCGCCTGCCAGAAACCGCCACCCTGACTCAAGTGAAAAGCATCGGATGCCTGAAGATGCCACGCGGCAGGCACATAGAAAAGCATTCCGGCAAGAAGACATCCCGCCAGGGGTAGCACCCGCCCCCATCGTAAATCGCCATTGATCCACAGGGCGTAAAGAAGCCCCATCAGAACCAGTGGACCGAAAATAACCAGGGTGGCAAATTCAACCGCAACCGCCCCGTAAAGAAAGGCGAAAACAAGGCCCGCCCAGACCGGAGCCCGTCGGATAAAGGTCATCAGGAGCTTCGCCAGGATAAACAGAAGCAACACGTCAAACGACGCCGGATGAAACCGGTTCGCCGCATACCAGAAGGGGATCGCCCCCATCAACGCCACGCTTCCGGTCACCCCCGCCAGCAGAGACGCGCGATTCGCGGCACGGACATTCAAGTCGGTGACCGGAATCACCGCCCACACAACATCGGCCAGAATCCGGAAGAACAGCCCGATCGCCCCTGCCGCGCAAACCGCGCTCAGGACATTCAGGCGGGTGGAAACAGGGCCTATGGGCAAACTGGCAACAAGACTAACTACCCAACTCCAGATCAGATGCCCCGAGAAACCAAGCGGATTCAAGCCCAGTTCAGTCACCATATAAGCGGCCGACTCGCCCGGATAGGCTCCGCGACTAAGGGTTATTCCATAAAGAACCAGTGCCAGGATGCCCAGCAGGGGTCCCATGACGACATATAACCGACTACGCTTCGTATTCATAAGCCCTATAGAGTGTCCGATTTGCGCCAAAGAGGCAAGAGTGAAGCGATTCTGAAGTGCTCGGTATTATGGGGTATTCTTAAGAGGCTCGGACTGGATGCCGATGAGGGTCTTTGTCCCGCCTGTATTCACCCTCAACCGGACAATTCGATCAAACTTGTTTCCGGACACAAACCCTTCACCGCGGTCCAGCCAAACCCAGGTTCTGATCCAGACCCCATCGGTAACAGGGCAGACACGGGATCGGAGATTGGTAATCGTATCCCAGACATCCGGCAACTCAAGGGAACAGGCGGCCGCCTCATCCGGCGACTTGAATTGGATCGCCAGAAGAATCGAATCCCCTGAGCCTGCCGTTATAAGGGAATCAATCTTCAAATCCAGCCAACCCGGTCCCATAATAGTCAGGCCGGAAGTCCCAGGCGATACGATGACGCCCTCGGATTGAGCCACAGTCCACGACACCGGACTAAGCACCGGGCCGCAACACAGCAATCGCGCATACCCCGGCATTCGCACGGTAGCGATGGGAGTAAAGCCCGGCGGCTCCGGATCATTTGTATTGCACAACAAAAGATCTCCGGCTTGCACATCCGTAAACACATTCCCCTTGAGAGTATAAACACCACGCCGCCCCAGATGACGATACAACTCATCTGGCGCATAAAACAGGTGAGCCCGTTTCCCCAAGGGTGACTGTTCCGCTATCACACGGGCAACAAACTGGTGGGGTGCCACACTCCTCAATCGCCGGTCAATCGGTTCAGCCCATATTCCCACGCTTTTCCGTGATCCGACGGAGGCGAACTGTTGAACCAGTTCAGGCACTTCCCGGACCAGCCAAGGCCAGGCAATCATCACAGCGGCCACTGTTCCCACCATGGGCCCCCATCGCCGCCCCAGCCGGCTCCACCCCAAACCACACAGGAAACAAAACAAAACCAGCGCCGGAAGCGCATTCCGCCAATCGTAAGCCGCCGTCTTTTCCCAGACCCACCAATGAAGCGCTGCGGCAACCCCGAGCAACGGGGCGCCTCCGGGAAGACTTCCCGCCACAATCCCGATCCCGATCATGACACGCCGCACGGCCGGAGGCATCCATCCCGCAGAGCCTTCGCGCGGGCTGCCCATTTCATCCAGCGCCTCCTTCATCCGATCCCCGGCCGCCTTTGCAGATTGGTCATACATCGCCGATTTATCAACCTGCAGCGTGAAGGTGTGCAGCCTCGGGCTCGAATCCACCCTTCCAATGTGATTAGTCAGGTAACGCTGATGAATATAAAATGGAGCCATCAGCAACACAGCCAATCCGACCCCGCAAACCAGAAGTTTCCAATCAAACACAGGTCTGTCATGCACCCGTCGGCCCGCCACCAGCGCTAGGATCGGGATGAATATCACCCACATGAGTCCATACCCCTTGATGAAGCCAACCGCGAACAACAACACGCCAATCCACACAACGGCGGCAAAACGATTCGTCATGACAAACGTTCCGCGAGCCAGGGATATCAACAGGGCCGTCACCGCCACAATCAAGGCCGTGGCGGGCACATCAACATAGCCTGAAAGCCACCATTTCTGAAGGGATCCGATACTGACGCACAGGAGAACCCCGGGAACCCACGGGACGTTCCCCACCCGGCACAACCGGATAAAGGCAATCAGCAGAAGAATCGCAAAGGGCGCTGCATAGTCGTGCATCAATAATTGTTCGTCCGGGAAACCCATTCCAAAGGATCCCGCCAGTTTGTAGGACACCGAACATAGCGATGGCAACAGTTGAGGATACCCCCCCAGCAGGTAGCGACCAAACCCCTGCCGTTCAGCCATGTCACAAGCCCACTTGTCCCACGAAATAATCGCATCCCAGCTCGTGAGCGGAGATCCTGTTGCCTGAACCCACATCGACACCCCGAACAATACCAGCATGCTCAAAGCCAAAAGCTCGATCCAGGAGAGGGATTCCACGGAGCGGAAAACGCGAAGCGGCAACTTCATTATGGAGCGCCATGGAAAAGCTATCAGGCCAAGTGAGGCCAAAGCCACCACAAGAATCCAAGCGGCAGAAACCGTGTACAGACCGAGAAAATACAGCGTCCAGACGAGCACCCCACTGGTCGTCACACTCCCAACCAATACCCCCAACACTCTATCCAGCAGTGACGGGCAGGCCTTCACACCCCATCGGAACCAGCACAACCCGGGAGCAATCCACAACGCAAAAGCAACTGCAAAAAACCGCCAGAGCGACGCATGCCCATCAGGCGAATAGCGCCAGAGCGCCAAGCTGTGCCGGGCCATCATCCAGGCGGCCACCAGAACAAGCCCCAGAAACAGGCTCCGCTTCATCCGGAGAAAATTTCGCCCGCAGAGCACGTGCTTATTTCCCGACCAGGCTGAGGAATTCGGTACGGGTCGAGGCGTCGTTGTGGAAACTGCCGAGGACCGAGGAGGTGACCATGATGGAATCCTGCTTCTCGACACCCCGCATGATCATGCACAGGTGGCGGCATTCCATGATTACCCCCACGCCTTCGGCATTGATGGCCTCCATGATGTCCTGGGCAATCTGGGCGGTCAACCGCTCCTGGATCTGAAGCCGCCGGGAATAACAATCCACAATCCGCGCCAACTTGCTCACGCCCAGCACTTTTTTCCGGGGAATATAGCCGATGTGGCAGGACCCGAAGAACGGAAGCATGTGGTGCTCACACAGGCTGTACACTTCCACATTTTTCAGCAACACCATATTGTTGGCTTCGGCATCGAACAGCGCATTGTTGATCACACGCCGCGCAGAGGTTTTGTATCCCGAGGTCAGGAAGGCATACGCCTCGGCCACCCGCTCCGGGGTCTTAAGCAATCCCTCCCGCTCCGGATCCTCCCCGATTTCCCGGATCAATTCCTTTACCAGCGCCGCCACCCGTTTCTTATTCATGCCGACTTCTCCGTTCTCCCAAGCCCATGCTAGATTCTGAATTCTGAATTCTGGATTCTGGATTCTGTTCCCTGCTGATCTCCACTTCGCTGCAGCGGGCAAACCGGAGCGCCCCCTGCTTTTGAATAACAACGGTGACGCGCCGGACGCGGGAATCTGACAGGGCCAATTCGGCCACCCGTTGAGCCATCCGCTCAATCAGCCGGAAGGACTTCTTTTCACACTCCGCCAGAACTGCCTTCTTCACCGCCTTGTAATCAACCGTATCGCGCAAGGCATCGCTACGACAGGCCTTCTGGAGGTCGACATGCATCGTGACCGTAATCACCACATCCTGGGGCAGGCGCCGCTCCTCGGCCGTCACCCCAACCCTGCACCGCACCCTCAAATCACGAATTCGAAGTTTATCCAGTTCAGTCATGGAGCCTCCTCTTTTGGCGAATCATAGCAGGCCTCTCGCCGAAATCAAAGGGTCATCAGCGGGACAAATGCCCCGTGCTGTTTATCAGGGACATAAGCCACTTCTATAATCAGTAAAATACTAGTTGATCCATCATGATCTCTATGTATAATACCGCTCTAAATAACGATAAAGGAGCTGCCATGATAAATTTGAATGAGTTGAGAGCTGACGATCTAAAGAAAATCATGAATATCCGCCGGAAGATCGAGGTTCTGGAAGTGGAAATGGCCGAGATCCTGAAAAAAGCCCAGAAGCGGGAGCCACCCCTGAGCGTTTCCATCCGGAATATGCGCCTGCCGCGCAAGGCCCAGCCCAGCCTCCGGGAACTGATCACCACCATCCTGACCAAGTCCGAGCGACCCATGTCCGTTCAGGATCTTTACGAAGCCAGCATCAGCGAAGGCTACCAGTGGCGTTCTCAGGAACCCATCAACGCCTTGAACGTCAAGATGTACACCGACCGGACCTTCAAAAAGGCGTCACCCGGTCTGTTCGTCGTGCGCAACCCGGCGAAGTAAGGAAACCCTATGTCAAATCCTGCCCCCGCCGAAATGCACAAGGCGATGTTCATGCAGTTGGTCATCATGCTGTCCTCTTCCGCCATGCAGCATTTGGGAAAAATCATCAATCCCATGACGGGCAAAACGGAACTGAACCTGGACGCCGCCCAAGCCACCATTGACATGGTGGAAATGATCGAGGTCAAGACCAAGGGGAACTTGGACCGGGATGAGGAACGCCTGTTGAAAACAACCCTGACCTCCTTGAAGATGAACTATGTAGAAACAGCGTCTTCCACCCCCGCGGCGAAGCCCGTCGAACCGGCGGCCGAGGTAAAGAAGGACGATTTACCGAATCATCCGGACAAGGGTTAGTTCCAACACAGTCTGGCCGGAGACGCGGCTGGAGACCAGGGATTCATGCGCCTCCATCAGCAGGCCCTGGTTACGCAGCAACTCGGCCGCTGTGTAAAGCCGGGCCTGCCCGGCCATTTTTCCGACAACAAAAGGATGAATCGAGCGCGGATCGCGTTTGAAAACCGCCGCAAGAAGGGCTTCCGCCTCCTCCGGCATCCCTCCCCACTCCGCTTGCCGCCCCCCGAGCCGTAACCACCCCTGATCCAGCGCCTCGCGGTAAAGCATCAAATCCCGCACGCGGTTCATGAGCGAAATTACAATCCCGATCGGGCTCTCCTTGCCAGCCAGGAATTCCCCGACAATCGCCAGGGCTTCCTTCATATTCCGTTCGCCCACGGCATCCTGAAGATCCCACATCGCCGAGGTTGGAGTGGCCGACACCACCGCCTGAACATCCTGCCGGGTCGCACGGCGGCGCTCCCCGAGATACAGTGCCAGTTTTTCCGCCTCCATCTCGATCAGGCGGGAATCAGCGCCCACCCGTGCCTGCATCAACTCCAGCGCATCGGAATCGGCCATGACTCCCCTGTCCTTCAACGCCCGGGGAATCTTCTCCCGCGCCATTTGCTCAACCTGGTAGGCTTTCTCAGGCAACATGAACTCGCGAACCTCAAACCGGGAGGAGAAAAGTTTATAGAGGGCGGATCGCTTGTCCAGCTTGGGAGCCGTCATCAGAAGCGTGGCATCCCCCGTGTGCCCTGCCTCCAGCGCCCCGGTCAGTTCCTTCAGTGCCGCCTTGATTGCTTCATTGGCGGCAAGTCTCACATCCCCGAGAAAGGTGACGGATCGCCACCAGACCAGTTTTCCGCGAACCATGAGAAATCCCGGAGTCACCAGCGCCTCGTGGCACCGCTTGATGATCGCCACCGCTTCATCCTCGGAGTCGGATCGCCCCTCGATAATTTCGAGCCCAAAGGCCTGTTCCGAAGGAGGAACAAGCTGTCCCACCAACTCGCGGGCGGCTGTGGTCAGGGGATACTCGTCATCCCCCATAAATAGATAGGCTTGCTTCCGGTTAGTCATCCTTGCCAGTCGGCTCCAAAAAATGTATTAATGCTTCTATCAGTTTGATTGTGTTTTGTCACGGAGCAAGGGGACATATTAACCGTCTCATGATTGTCTTTCCATGATCTGGGTAGGGAGGCCTCTCCGAGGCCTCCGCGGACGGCTCGGAGAGCCGTCCCTACCCTGAGTTCATGTACAGTCAAATATGAGACCATTCATAACTCTCTGACGATTATTATGAAACAATGGTTGTCAAAATTCCGGGCCCAGCGCCTGAAGGAACGATTCAAGGGCGGGGTTCGGATGAGTCCGGAAGCGGATCTTGCCTGGTGGAACCAGCCGGTCATCTCGCTGGTCATCGGCATGGGGCTCTGGGGCGCAACAAGCCTTCTCATTCCAGCTGAACCCGGCAGGCGATCCGGTGAATTATTGAATGACTCGCTCCTGAAGGCCGCGCATGAACTCCTGCTACTCGCTATTACCCTGATTTCCGGCATGATACTGAGGGTGCTGGCCCCGGAAGTTCTAAAAAACAACACCCGGTTGCTGCTGTTGGCGCTCTGCGCCCTGACACCGGTCCTGCCGGCCAGCATTCTACTCCAACAGGCCAGCCACATGACCGTGCTTCCGTCAGCAGCGGCAGGACTCCTGATTCCCTTTGCCCTGGCACCTCTGCTCGCAAGCGTCCTGCTCGGAGGCCCGGCCGCCGTGGTGGCAGGCCTATGGGCAACCTTGACCTGCTTCATCATCGGGAATTTCAGCGTGCCCATTCTGATTTCCGGTCTGGTTGCAACGGCCGTTGCTGCCCGTATGGCACGGGGACTCCGGCGCCGCACCCAACTGATTCGGGCGGGGCTCCTCATCGGCCTGTTTCAGATGGCCAGTTTGACCGTGATGATTCCCGCAGATTCCGTTATGGCGGGGAAATGGGTGCTGATGTGCGTGTGTAGCGGACTGGGCGCCGCCCTACTCACGCTCCTGCTTCTCCCGCTCTGCGAGGCTCTGTTCGGGGTAACATCCAATATGACCCTGCTCGAACTCTCCGATCTCGCGCACCCCCTCCTCCAGCGTCTCGCCTTCGAGGCACCCGGCACCTACCACCACAGCCTGATGCTCGCCAACCTGGTTCAGGCGGCCGCTGATGCCATTGGGGCTAACTCGGTCCTGGGTCGCGTAGGCGCCTATTTCCACGATATCGGAAAAATCACCAAGCCCGGCTACTTCACCGAAAATATCCGCAACGGCGAGAATCCCCACAGCGAACTGACGCCCAGCATGAGTGCCCTGCTGGTCATGGCCCACATCAAGGAAGGGCTCTCCCTGGCCATGCTGCACAAGCTACCGCGTCCGATCATGGACATGATTCAACAGCACCACGGAACCGGCCTGGTCTTCTTCTTCCACCATAAGGCTGGCCAACAGGCCCAGGCCGAATCCCAGACCTCTACCGGGCGGGGCCGAAACACAACCGTGGATGAGTCAAGCTACCGGTACCCCGGCCCCAAACCGGCTTCCCGTGAGGCGGCGATCATCATGCTTGCCGACTCTGTTGAAGCCGCGTCGCGCTCGCTTGAAAAACCCTCCCCGACGGCTATCAGCGAACTGGTCGACCGCCTGATCAACGCCCGATTCGAGGACAAGCAACTGGATGCCTGCGACATGACCCTTGCCGAACTCAGCAAAATCAAGAGGGCCTTCGTTTTCTGCCTCTCCAACATGCTCCATTCCCGTATCGCGTATCCGAAACCGGAAGAAAAGAAATAGGGTAGGGACGGCTCTCCGAGCCGTCCGCATCCATGAGCATTGCCGTCATCAATCATCAAGCCCAATGGAAAGTTAATGAACTGGCAATTCAGAAACTGGCCAAGTTTTTTTTATTAAAGGCCGGGAAACGCGCGAAAATTGAATGGGGCGATATATCGGTGGTTCTGGTGGATGATGCGGGCTCCCGTGCCATTAACAAGACGCATCTGGGCCACGACTATGCGACCGATGTCATCAGTTTCAATTTTGACCCCATTCCAGGCGACCCCGCTTCGGGAACCTGCGGCGAAATCGTCGTGAATCTTGCGCAGGCCCATCGCGTGGGCCGCCGCTACGGCGGCACCGCCCATGAACTCGCCCTCTATATCGCCCACGGCTGCGACCATTTGACCGGCGAGGACGACACAACCCCCGCCCAGCGTCAAAGAATGCGACGCCGCGAACTGGGGTGGTTGAGGGAAGTGGGAAAGTGATCATCAAAACAACAGGCATTGTATTGCGGTTGGACCCGTTTTCAAAAACGTCCCAGATTATTTCCTGGTTGACGCCAGACCAGGGGCGGGTAGCGACGATCGCAAAGGGAGCGAAACGAACGAAGAACAGCCTGCTGGGGCAATACGACTGTTTTTACACCTGCGAACTCTTGTATTACCAAACCCATCGTAGCAGCCTCCATATTCTCAAGGAATGCTCCCCCTTAAGCCCGCGAACAGGCTTCCGGAGCGACTGGCGCGCCTCGCTGGGCGCGTCCTACCTCTGCGATCTCCTGAACCGGCTAACGTCACCTGGAGCCTCCCATCCAACCCTATTTAATTGGACTAACCGGACCCTGGATTTTCTCGCGGAACAAGGCGGTTCCGGCCCGGTAATGAACTGGGCGGAGTTGAAACTACTGAAACTACTGGGAGTCGGCCCGACCCTATCCTCATGCCTGGCCTGTGGGACACGGGAATTCCCGGGCGACCGGCCGGCAGCCTTCTCGATTTCAAGAGGGGGTCTATTGTGTACCTCCTGCAGGAACCCCCATGACACCCTGGTCATGCCCGTCACTCACGATGCACTGGCCATGCTGAGGGGCTGGGCAGACACAGAAACCCCGATCATTGCCAAGCGTACTGCCTGTACCCCCCACCAGACGAGAACCGCCAACAAACTCTTAGGCGCCTTCATCCATTATCATTTGGAATCATCTCTCTCTCGGGATATTGCTCTGGGAATGATATAGCCGGGCTTGAAATTCGTTCTAATGACAGCGCCCTACTTCGCTCTTCGCCCTTGTTAACCGGTCGAAGACCATCCGTAGCTCAAGCCGAACGGCGCAGAGCGAAGGATGGTCGGGGCGGCGGGATTTGAACCCGCGACCTTTTGGTCCCGAAGAGGGAGTTAGAGCTCGCCCATATTTTGAACAATACAACTATCTCATTATCAACGTTTTAATCATAATTGAGACAAACTTAGCCCATTTTTAGTGACGAATCATCTTACGAATCATCTGGACTAGAATGGTATCATTATAGATTTTCAGAGTGCAGACAGACCGTTTTTCATCCATTTTTTTAATCAGTTGGAACGGCATTTCTCAAGATAGGACTATTCGGTCATTTACCCCTACCTGCCCCTTTTAACATCCCGCCTCTATCCTCGCCCCTGTTTCAAACCGCCCTTTTTAATCCGCCCCATTTTTAAATCCCCCCCCCCATAAGAAACATTTACAATATCTGGGGGCGGCGGTTCCGAATTAGATATTTTTCGGATTGCGCCAGCCTGCCCGGCAGCC
>JBAXMJ010000056.1:0-16868 GCA_037134355.1 bacterium
ATGCTGAGGGTTCAGGGTTCAGGGTTCAGGGTGGTTGTGCTCTGGCTTTCAAGTACGGGAGCCTTCGGTCAGGGCCTGACCTGAACCCTGAACCCCGAACCCTCAGCATACTCTCGTTGATAGTTGTTCTAATCGGTTTGTCCCTTGCTTCCTGCCGCTCTCTGCCGCCGATTGCCCCGTTTGAGGTGGCCAGGATACCCTTGGCGTATGAGCAAGCGCTCCCGGTCTTCTTCAAGGCGCAGCAGACGCTTGTTTTTGAGTTCAAGCCGCACTGGTGGTGGCCGACAATTCGCATGACGGCGCTCGGCTACGCCACGGTCAACCGCAAGACGGGGGATTATGCGGTGGTGTGTTTATCGCCGTTGGGGGTGAAGCTGTTTGATGTGGCCTGCTCGAACGGGGTGACGGCCACACGAATGATGATTCCGGCGGGTGGCGATCAGGCTGCAGCTGGAAAGGCGATCAGCGACGATATTGGCAATCTCTATTTCAACTTGGTCCCGCCTCCGACTGCCGTCGTGAAACAGAAGGGGACTTGTCTGGTGTTTCGGGGTGCGTGTAGCGAACACGAATTCAGTCTCAGTACCGGCCAGCTTGTCCGGAAAGAGGTCTGGACTGATCGGTCCAGGAGCACCCTGACCTTTGGTGACACCTTTCCCGGATCCATGACCCTGGAGAACCACGCCTATGGCTATTGTCTCAGGATCCGGACGCTGAAACTGGAGCCCTTTTGAAGCCCGTGCCGCCTGCCCGCCGGGCTTGGGCTAGATTCGTCAAAACAGCCACTCAGCAGCCACAGCGGCTCACCGGGACGGTTCGCCCTACCCTAACGTGCACGTAACGCTTGATTTTAATCAGGTAGGGTCCCTGCCGAGCCGTCCTCATGCGGCTGAAATGCGGCTTGATGCGCCTTGAGTTTCGCCGGTGAGTCCTGTAGCTTGGAACCCTTGTTTTTAACGGTGCGATTCACAATTCCGGAAAGGCGGGCGGACATGGCGACTCAGGATTTCAAGGCGGCTTATAAAACCATTATGGATGATCATTTCCCGCCCCGGATGGAGATCAGTTTTATCGAGGAGGACGGGAAGCGTCAGACCTTGGGCTATGAAAAGCAGGCGTGGCTGATTGACGGGGTCCGGAAGGGGCTTCGGTATGGGGAGAATCCCGGCCAGGAGGCGGCGCTCTATAAGCGGGTGGGTGGAAATTTAATTCTGGGGGATGTCGCCTGCATTCAGCCCGGCCGGCACCTGGCCTCGGATGTGGAGTTGCTTCAATCCGGAAAGCATCCCGGGAAAACCAATATCACCGATGCGGATAATGCCCTGAATATTCTTCGCTATCTGATGGATGAACCCTGCGCGGTGATCGTCAAACACAACAACCCCTGCGGGGCGGCCCGGGCAACTTCCCTGGCGGAGGCCTATCGCAAGGCCAACATGGCGGATCGCGTGGCGGCGTTTGGCGGGGCGATTGCCTTGAACCGGGAGGTGGATCGCGACACGGCGGCCCTGATTATCGAGAATTATGCAGAGGTCGTTGTGGCTCCCGAATTCGGGCCTGGCGTCATGGATCTTTTTGCGAAAAAGAAAAACCTGCGGGTGATGCGGATTGGCAACATGGCCCGGTTGAGCGAATTCGCCGGTGACGTTGTGGTGGATATGAAATCCCTGATGGACGGTGGGATGATCGTTCAGACGTCTTTTGTTCCCCAGACGAAAACCCGGGCGGATCTGGTGCCCGCCCAGGCGGTTTACAAGGGACAGGAATACCGGATCAACCGGATGCCTTCCGCAAAAGAATACTCGGATCTGCTTTTCGGGTGGCTGGTGGAATGTGGCGTCATCAGCAACTCGGTGTTGTATGTCAAGGACGGGGTGACCGTCAGCATTGGCGCCGGCGGACAGGACCGCGTGGGAATGGCGCAATATGCCCGGGACAAGGCGTATCGCAATTTTTCAGACCGGATTTGCTGGGAACGCCATGGCATTCCCTATAACACCCTTGCGGATGACGCAAAGCGCAGGCTGATTGATGAGGAGACGGTCGCTCAGAAGGGCGGACTCGAGGGCTCCTGTATGGTCTCCGACGCCTTTTTCCCGTTCCGGGATGGCGTGGAGGTGGGGCTTCGCGAGGGAATCACGGCGGTGGTGCAGCCGGGCGGTTCCGATCGCGATTATGAGGTCATCGAAGCCTGCAACGAAGCGGGTGCAGCGATGGTGTTTACGGGGCAGCGGTGCTTCAAGCATTAAGAGTGATAGGCTGAAGGGGGAAGACTGAAGGGTAAACGGGAATTGATAAACTCGGGATTATCGCAAATGACATCACGCGCTATCCGCCTTCAGCCTTCGGTCTTCGGTCTTTCTCCCTTCAGTCTTTAGCCTTCAGTCGCCGTGAAACGAATGATAGCCCGAAGGGGTGTCTTTTGTTAGAATTTGTGGCTGAAAAAATGAATCAGGCAAAGTGAGGGAAAATATGAAAATCTATTTAAATGGCAAACTGGTTCCCGAGAAGGACGCCAAGGTTTCTGTTTTTGACCATGGACTGCTTTATGGAGACGGCGTTTTTGAGGGCATCCGTTCCTATAACGGGCGTGTTTTCATGCTGGACGAGCATATCGACCGGCTGTTCCGCTCTGCAAAAGCCATTGACCTGAAGATTCCCCTGACCCGGAAAGGGGTTGCCAGCGCGGTTGTGCGAACCTGCCTGGCCAACCGTGTCGTAAATGGGTATGTCCGGCTGATTGTCACCCGGGGGGTGGGTTCGCTGGGGCTGAATCCCTACAATTGTGCCAAGCCGCAGATTATTGTGATTGCCGGATCGATTCAATTGTATCCGAAGAAACTTTATGATGACGGGTTGTCCATTGTCACGGTGGGCACGATCCGGAACCATACCGAGTCGATCAATCCCCAGATCAAGAGCTTGAACTACCTGAACAATATTCTGGCCAAGATTGAGGCCATTAACGCCGGCTGTCAGGAGGCGGTGATGTTGAATCCGCAGGGGTTTGTGGCAGAGGCCACGGGCGACAATATCTTTGTAATCCGCGGGAATACCCTGCTTACGCCGCCCGCCTGGTGCGGCACGCTGGAGGGAATTACCCGGAATGTCGTGATGAGACTTGCCGCTGAATCCGGAATGACAGTCCGGGAGGATGTGATGACGCGGTATGAACTCTACACGGCGGATGAGGTGTTCCTGACGGGAACCGCTGCGGAAGTGATCCCTGTGGTCAAGATTGATCGGCGCAGTATCGGCACCGGGAAGCCCGGAAAGGCAACCCGCACGTTGGCGGCCGCGTTTCATCGCTTTGCCGCGTCAAGCGGAACGCCCATCAAGTAAGGCCGGGAGGGCGAATGCAGTGCGAACATTGCCAGCAGCATGAGGCGACCATTCACCTCACCCAGATGAGTGACGGGCAGTCCCGGGAGCTTCATCTGTGTGAGGATTGCGCCGAGGAAAGCGGCTTGAATGTGCAGAGCGTCATGTCGATTCCGGAAATCCTTTTTGGAATGGGCGCTTCCGGGGAGGCGGGCTCAGGCGATGGGACGCTTTCCGGAAAAAGCTGCCCCCAGTGCCATATGAGAGGCTGTGATTTTAAAAAAACAGGCCGTCTCGGGTGCCCTTCCTGCTATGAGACCTTTTCCTCCGAACTGGGGCCCATGCTGGCCGCCATGCATAAGGGGGGACGGCATACCGGAAAAATACCCGAGTCCCAGAGCCAGGGATTGGAGAAGGAAGCCCGTCTTGCGCAATGCCGGAAGAAACTTCAGGAGGCCATCCGGAACGAGCACTACGAGGAGGCGGCCCTGTTGCGGGATCAGATCCGGGAGGCCGGGCATGACTCTCAATGACCTGATTCACAATCCGGGTTCCTGGCTGGCTTCCGGCCCGGACGCGGGAGGGGGTTCTTTCCCAGGTATCATTGTCAGCAGCCGAATCCGCCTGGCCCGGAACCTTGAGGGAGTAGCCTTTCCGGGATGGGCAGGAGAGGATGAATGCACCCGGATCCAGGCCCGGGTGTCGGGAATTCTTCAATCACTGCCGTCTTTAGCGCCTTGCCTGGCGATTGAGATGGAGGAGCTTTCACCTGTTGACCGGGAGTTTCTCCGCGAAAGGCACCTGATCAGTAACGACCTTGCCCTGAAATCACGGGGCAGTGGGGTCGTGGTCCGTCAGGACGAGGTGTTGAGTGTGATGGTCAACGAAGAGGATCATCTTCGCCTGCAGGCCTTGCGCCCTGGGTTTCAGTTGCCGGAACTCTGGAAAGAGATCAGCGCGTTGGACTCCGAGCTGGAGAAGCAGCTTCGATACGCCTTTTCGCCCGAGTTGGGATATCTGACCGCCTGCCCGACGAATGTGGGAACGGGGCTCAGGGCGAGTGTCATGATTCATGCGCCGGGACTCCGGTTGATCAATGAAATCGAGCCGATTATCAAGGGATTGACCAAGATCGGATTGGCGGTCCGGGGGCTTCAGGGGGAAGGCACCGAGGCGTCGGGCAATATGTACCAGATTTCGAACCAGACAACCCTGGGAGAGACGGAGCCGGTGATCATTGAGCGGTTGATCCAGATCGTGGGCGAAGTGGCCCATCATGAGGCCAATGCCCGTGCGAGGTTGTGTGAACATCGCGAAGCGACTGTGGCGGATTATGTGGGGCGTGCTTACGGGGTGTTGTCCCATGCCCGGGTTTTAACCTCCCAGGAAGCCCTGGATATGTTGTCTGCATTGCGCTTGGGGTGCGAACTTGGTATGATATCAGGTCTTGATAAGGACAGCGTCAACCGGTTGACGTTGTTTTCGCTGCCGGGCCATCTCCAGAAATCGGAGGGGCATACGATTCCGCCCGATGAGCGGGATCAGGCGCGTGCCCGGTTAATTCGGGAAATTGTACGCCGGGCAACAGTGGTCTGACGTGACGGGATGATGAGAGCAGGAGGATGGGGTTATGGATAATTCAGAAAGTTATACGCCGCGGGCTCAGCAGGTGATCCAATTGGCGCGCGGGGAAGCGGATCGGTTCAATCACTCGTATGTGGGAACCGAGCATCTCCTGTTAGGCCTGGTCGCGTTGGGGCAGGGTGTGGCTGTCACGGTTCTTGAGCGCATGGGAATTTCGCTGGAATCCCTGCGGCTGGAAGTCGAGAAGTCCGTCGGGCAGGGGCCTGAAACCAAAACGGTGGGCAATGTTCCCTTTACGCCCCGCGCCAAAAAGGTACTCCAGCTGGCGGCTGCCGAGGCCCGCTCCCTGAACCACACCTACATCGGAACCGAGCATCTCCTGTTGGGATTGCTGCGGGAGGGTGAGGGCGTTGCGGCCCAGGTTCTGAGGAATTTGAATGTGGATCCAGACACCACGCGGGTGGAGGTCATGAAGGAGCTCGATCCCAATTACGAGCCCGGGGAGGATGCGCCCGCGCCGGAACCGAAAAGCAAGGCGCAGGCGGCGGGTGACACCAAGCCCAAGACTCCTGCCTTGAATGCGTTTGGAAGGGATCTGACCGAGCTGGCCCGAAAGGGCGGTCTGGATCCGATGATCGGCCGTGAATCCGAACTGGAGCGTTGTATCCAGATCCTGTGCCGCCGGACCAAGAACAATGCCGTTCTGTTGGGCGAGGCAGGCGTCGGAAAGACCGCCATTGTCGAGGGATTGGCTCAGGTCATTATCTCGGGTCTGGTCCCCGACATCCTTCGCAATAAGCGGGTGATCGCCTTGGATCTTGCGCTCATGATTGCCGGCACCAAGTACCGCGGACAGTTCGAGGAGCGGATCAAGGCGGTGATGGAGGAGATCAAGCGGAACGGCAATGTCATCCTGTTTGTGGACGAAATCCACACCATCGTCGGGGCGGGTTCCGCCGAGGGAACGATGGATGCCTCGAACATCATCAAGCCGGCTCTGGCGCGCGGGGAACTCCAGTGCATCGGTGCCACGACCTTGAACGAATACCGGAAATATATCGAGAAGGATAGTGCTCTCGAACGGCGCTTCCAGACGGTGAAAGTCGAGGAGCCCAGCGTGGAGGATGCCATCCGTATCCTCAAGGGGATCCGCCACAAGTACGAGGAGCATCACAACGTCAAGATCACCGACGATGCGGTGGATGCTGCCGCGCGGTTGACGGACCGGTACCTGTCCGGGCGGAACCTGCCGGACAAGGCGATTGACACGATTGACGAGGCCGGCGCCCGGGCGCGTATCCTGGCCACAACCCGCTCTCCGGAGCTCCGTAAGAAGGAGCAGGCCATTGAGGCGATCCGCCTGGAGAAGGAAGTCGCCATCAAGGGGCAGGATTTCGAGGCCGCTGCCCGCCTTCGCGATCTCGAGAAGCGGGAGCGCGAGACGCTCGAGGGCAATGTGAAGAAGTGGCAGGATGCCGGTAAAAAGAAAAAAATCAAGGTGACCGAAGAGGATGTCATGGCGGTCGTGTCGAAGTGGACCGGAGTGCCCCTGAAGAAGATGGAAGGCAAGGAACTGGCACGCCTCCTGAATATGGAGACGGAGTTGGAGAAGACGGTCATCGGGCAGCAGGACGCCATTCTCACGATATCCAAGGCGCTCCGGAGATCCCGGGCCGACCTGAAGGATCCCCGGCGGCCGATTGGTTCGTTTGTCTTTCTGGGACCGACGGGGGTGGGTAAGACCCTGTTGGCGAAAACGCTGGCCGAGTTCATGTTCGAGGGCTCCAGTGCCCTCATCCAGCTCGACATGTCCGAATACATGGAGAAATTCACGGTCTCCCGTCTGGTCGGTTCACCGCCCGGATATGTGGGGTATGAAGAAGGCGGACAACTGACCGAAAAGGTGCGGCGTCGCCCGTATTCGGTGGTGCTGTTTGATGAAATCGAGAAAGCGCATCCCGATGTCATGCACATGCTGCTCCAGATCATGGAGGAGGGGCGCCTGACCGACAGTACCGGGAGACATGTCGATTTCCGGAACACGGTCATTATTCTTACGACCAACCTGGGAACCGATTTTATCAGGAAGGGCGGGCTCGGATTCACGGAATCGGGGGCGTCAATGGATTACGGAACCCTGAAGGCGCGGATGCTGGAGGAGGTTAAGCGGTTGTTCAAGCCGGAATTCCTGAACCGGATTGATGAGATCGTGGTGTTCCGCCAGTTCGAGCGGCCGGAGATGGTTCGCATTCTGGAGCTTGAAGTCCGCAAGGTGAAAACTCGCATGGAGGCGAAGGGGATCACTCTGGCGTTGACGCCTGAGGCGCAGGAATTCCTGCTGGAGAAGGGGTTTGATCCGGCCATGGGAGCGCGGCCCCTGCGGCGGGCGGTACAACGGTATCTGGAAGATCCGCTGGCTGAGGAAATTCTTCGGGGCGACTTCCGGGATGCCGGAAAAGTGAATGTGATCAAGGGGGATGGCGGTCTGGTCTTCAGTATTGCGGCCGGCAGGGTGAAGGCCTAGGTGATACGTGTTTGATTCCCTGACCAGTTCGTTGGAGTCGGTATTCAAAAAGCTTCGCGGCTACGGGCGGCTTACGGAAGCCAATATCAAGGATGCCATGCGCGAAGTCCGGATGGCGCTTCTGGAGGCGGATGTCAATTACGAGGTGGCCCGGGATTTCGTGGCCCGCGTGAGTGAACAATGCGTCGGCGAGGAAGTGCTTCACAGCATCACGCCCGGTCAGCAGGTCGTCAAACGCGTGCACGATGAACTCGTGACGTTACTGGGCGGCCCGAAGAATCGCCGGCTGGAACTCAATCCGTTACCCGCGCCCGTCATGCTGGTGGGATTGCATGGCTCGGGAAAGACAACCACGGCGGCCAAGTTGGCCTCGCTCTGGAAGAAGGACGGGAAAAATGTGCTGCTGGTGGGGGCGGATATCCGGCGACCCGCCGCCGTGGAGCAATTGGGTGTTCTGGCCAAGCAGGTGGGCGTGGATATGTTGGCTCCTGAGCCTGGCGAAACCGTTCCCGCGCTGGGACGGCGCGCGCTGGATCGCGCCGAATTGACCGGACGGGATGTGGTGCTGTTTGATACCGGCGGCCGGTTCCAGATCGATGAGGAGCTGGTTCAGGAATTAAAGGATCTTCGGGAGATCGTCAAATGCCGGAACACCGTTCTGGTGGTGGATGCCGCCATCGGGCAGGAATCGGTTCATGTGGCAGAGGTGTTCCACAAGGCGCTGGAGCTCCGCGGATTGATCCTGACCAAACTGGACGGGGATGCCCGCGGGGGTGCGGCGCTATCCATTCAGGCGGTGACCGGGTGCCCGATCCTGTACACGGGCGTGGGGGAGAAAATCGGTGAATTGGAGCCGTTTTATCCCGAGCGGATGGCCTCCCGGATTCTCGGGATGGGCGACATCATCAGTCTGGTCGAAAAAGCCCAGGACTCCGTTGATCTGGCGCAACTCGCCGGAATGGAGCAGAAGGTTCGCAAGAACAAGCTCGACCTTGAGGATTTTCTCGGGCAACTCAGGATGCTGAAGAAAATGGGATCCATGGAGAGCCTGATTGAGATGATGCCAATGGGAGGGCAGGTCAAGGCCAAGCTCCGGGAAGCAGGCAAAGGACAGGATTTTGCCAAGTCCACCAAGCGCGCCGAGGCCATTATCCAGAGTATGACCCCGAGGGAGCGCCGCCGGCCGGAGATCCTGAATGCCAGCCGGAAACGGCGGATCGCGGCGGGAAGCGGGACCCAGGTCCAGGACGTGAATGAACTGCTGAAGCAGTTCGACCAGACCCGCCAGATGGCCAAACGGATGGGAAGCATGCAAAAGAGGTTGCGTCCCCGCTGAGAATGTGACATATTGCGCGGCTTTTGAGTCTTGGCGCCGGAACCCTTTTGGGGTTTCGGGACATGGTTTTGAGTGAGGGAGGCATTGAATGGCAGTTAAAATTAGAATGACCCGTACGGGCGCAAACAAAGATATCAGCTACCGCGTGGTGGCAACGGATAGCCGTTCTCCCCGTGACGGGAAGAACCTGGAAATCGTGGGTTGGTATGATCCCAAGAAAAAAGGGATTAATTTCGAATTGAAAATGGATCGTGTTGATCATTGGATCAGCAAGGGTGCCCTGGTCAGCGATACGGTGAAGAGCCTGATCAAGAAAAACCGGGCGGCAGCCAAAGCAAACGCATGAAGGATTTTGTGACGTTCATCGCCCGCGCGATGGCCGAGCATCCCGATGAGATCGTGGTGACGGAAGTGACGGGCAAGCAGACGACAATCCTGGAATTGCGTTGCCATCCCAAGGATGTGGGCCGCCTGATCGGGCGAAGCGGGAAAACGATTTCCGCGCTTCGAACCCTGGTCAGCAATTATGCGTCCCAGAAGGGGTGCCGGACGGTTCTGGAACTGGCGGAATAACGCCATGGATTCGCCGTTGAGGATTGATGTGATCACCCTCTTTCCGGGAATGCTGAACGGCTTCCTGGAGGAGAGTATCCTTAAGCGGGCGGCGAACAAGGGTGCGGTTGTTTTTAACACGGTGGAGTTGAGGCGCTTCACGACGGATCGGCACAAGACGACGGACGATCGTCCGTTCGGCGGAGGGCCGGGGATGGTGATGAAGCCTGAACCGCTTTTCGAGGCCGTGGAGTCGGTTATGACACCCGGAGCGCGGGTGATCCTGATGACGCCTCAGGGGAGGCCGTTTGTTCAGGCTGAGGCGGTCGGGTTTTCGAAGGCCCGGCATTTGATTTTTGTATGCGGACACTACGAGGGTGTGGATGAGCGGGTTCGGACGCACCTTGCGACGGATGAGATTTCGATCGGAGACTACGTTCTCACGAACGGGGTTCTTCCGGCGGCGGTGGTGATCGATGCGGTGGTTCGGTTGGTGCCCGGGGTGTTGGGGAACGACGAGACGATCCGTGAAGAGTCGTTTACGGACGGGGTGTTGGAGTATCCCCAGTACACGAGACCGCGTGAGTTCAGGGGATTGGAAGTCCCCGGGATCCTTGTTTCAGGGGATCATGAGGAAATAGCCCGGTGGCGGAAAGAACAGTCGGAGCGCCGGACGAAGGAAAGAAGACCAGACTTGTTGAGAATGAGGGAACTATGATTGCTAAAGCATTGGCCATGATTCACAAAGAGAACCTTCGCAAAGAGGCGCTGCCTTCTTTTCGCGTCGGCGATACCGTCAAGCTCGAGGTTAAGATCCGCGAGGGCGGCAAGGAACGCATTCAGGCGTTTACCGGCGCGGTAATTGCCCGTGACGGAACGGGTTCAACCGAGACGTTTACCGTTCGCCGCATTTCGCATGGCGTCGGCGTGGAGCGTATTTTTCCCGTCAATTCACCCAACCTGGCCAGCCTCGAGGTGGAAAGCTCCGGTCAGAACCGGCGCGCCAAGCTCTATTTCTTGCGCGACCGCGTGGGCAAGAGCGCCAAGCTGCGCGCCAAGAACAAGACCGAAGCGTAAGGGATTCCCTTGCTTCAATTTGAACGTCAGGCCTGGGAAAGCGGCGTGGTTCGTCTGGCGGGCGTAGATGAAGCCGGAAGGGGACCCCTTGCCGGACCGGTTGTGGCGGCGGCGCTGGTTTTTGACCGCGCCTTCCTGGAGGCGGAGTCGTATGGTCGCCTTCAGGCGATCGACGACTCCAAGACCCTCACCGAATCCCAGCGTCACGAAAGTTATGTCCTGTTGACTGGGTCCTGCCCCTGTGTCTTTGGCGTGGGGGTCGCCGATGTTGACGAGATTGACAGCCTTAATATTCTCCGTGCCACCCACCTCGCGATGGCGCGCGCCCTCACCGCCCTGTCTCCCTTGCCTGATTTCGCGCTGGTGGACGGACTTCCCGTGCCGGGGCTTCCCTGTCCCTCGCGTGCCATTGTAGGGGGGGATGGCCGCTCGCTCAGTATTGCGGCGGCCAGCATTATTGCCAAGGTGACCCGGGACCGGATGATGGTGGAACTGGATAACTTGTATCCCGGGTATCAGTTTGCGCGGCACAAGGGGTATGGCACCAAAATTCACATGGAGTCGCTTTTCAAACTCGGCCCCTCGCCTGCCCATCGCCGTTCTTTTCGCCCTGTCCGGGAAGCCATGCGGGTATGGTCCGGGGGAGCGGGAGAATGAACTTATCACAGCCATTTCACTTATTGACCGGGCTGTGGGGGGAGGGGGAAGCGGAAGGATTTCTGGCTGCCAAGGGGTACAAGATTCTCAGTCGGCGGTTCCGGGTAACCGTCAGGGATGAAGTGGATCTGATCGCGCGGGACGGGGAGATTCTGGTGTTTGTTGAAGTCAAGACACGCAAAACGGAATCCTATGGGCGGCCGTTGAGCGCCGTGGATCGGAAGAAGCGTCATGTGATGTCGCGTGCGGCGGTTCGATATCTGAAGAAGCTGGGAATCCCGGTGACCTTCAGATTTGATGTGGTCGAGGTCATCGGGCGGCGGGAAAGCGGGAGTCCGAAAATCAGGCATATTGAAAACGCCTTTCAATTAGATCGGTGTTATGTTCTTCCCTGGTAAAGGGATCTGTTTGTGATTGCGCTGAAAAAAAGGTGTGATATAGTTCCGCCCTTCTTTCTTCTAAAGCGCCCATCGTCTATCGGTTAGGACACCAGGTTTTCATCCTGGGAAGCGGGGTTCGACTCCCCGTGGGCGCGCCAATCCAATAAAAGGGCTCTCGGACATTGCTATACCCTGCCGTACAGCGCCACCACCCAGCGTCTGCCTCCACCGGTACAAGCCCGGTGGGCGGCGTGCGCTCTTGTCCGGCTTTTCTGCTCGCATCAGATAAAATATGCGTGATAAAACGAACGGTCATTGCGCCTCCTGTTCTTGGATTGTGGCTACTATATGGGGCACATATGAAAACATGCACTTTGGATGGAAAATGGACTCTTGCTCAGGCGGGGGCGGTCAATTCGAGCGGCAGGGACTCATCTATAACCTGGAAGGAATACGGGGTGCTCTTCGATGACCTGCTGGGCAAGGTGGTGCGTGAGCTGGCGCCGCAGACGGCCTGCTGGCCTCCTTTACCTGCTTTGGACTTGAAGAGGCCCGCGAGAGCGGGACGGTGGTTAAAATGAAGAGCTATTGGGATCAAATCCCGCGAGGGTGAAGCGACATGAGCAAGGATAAAAAAATGACAAATCGTGAACGGGCTTTGGCGTTGTTGCGGTATCAATCCTATGACCGGCTTCCGGTCGTGCATTTCGGCTACTGGCGCGAGACGCTCCAGAAGTGGGCGGATGAGGGTCATATCTCCCCGGCACTGGTGAAGGCCCATGGCGACGGCAATCCGGCGGACTATGAAGTGAACGCCATCCTCGGCTGGGATTTTAACTGGCAGTGCATGTTTTCACCCAACTCAGGGCTGAACCCGGGGTTTGAGTCGAAGGTGATCAAGACCTTCGAGGACGGCACCCGGCATATTCTCGACTCTAACGGCGTGGTGCTGTGCAGCATGCCTGATGCGGGCAGCATTCCTGCCGAAATCAGCCATACGCTGACGGACCGCAAGAGTTGGGAGGAGCAGTACAAGTTCCGTTATGAGTGGACGGAGCAACGGGTTACGGGTGGTCGGGTTCTGGTGAATGACAAGATGGTGCGTTACACCGAAGGGGGCCTGGACTTCCTGAAGAAAGGGGAGCGCGACTATCTCTATGGGCTGCACTGCGGGAGCCTGTTCGGGGGCATTCGCAATATCATTGGCGTGGAGGGGAGCAGTTATATTTTATGTGATGATGAACCGCTGTACGATGATCTCATCACTGCCAATGCCGAGGTGTGCTACAAGAACACGAAGTTCGCGCTGGAGAGTGGCGCCAAATTTGATTTCGCCCATTTCTGGGAGGATATCTGCTTCAAGAACGGGCCGCTGGTGATTCCGGATGTGTTTGATGAAAAGGTGGGCCCGCACTACAAGCGGATTACCGACCTGCTCACGCAGTACGGTGTCGACATTGTTTCGCTGGATTGTGATGGCATGATTGATTCGCTTATTCCGACCTGGTTCAAGAACGGGGTCAACACCATGTTCCCGATCGAGGTGGGGACCTGGGATGCGAGCATTGCCCCCTGGCGGGAAAAGTATGGCAAGGGGCTTCGCGGGGTGGGGGGAATGAACAAGACCGTCTTCGCCCGCGACCGGGCGGCCATCGATGTGGAGATCGAGCGGTTGCGCCCGCTCATTGCGCTGGGCGGCTACATTCCCTGTCCGGATCACCGGATTGCACCCGATGCCAAGTGGGATCTGGTGAAATATTATTGCGAGCGGCTGCGGGCTTTGTAAGTCCGGAGGGAGCAGATATGACGCCCGGTTTGGAAAACAGCGCCCTGGTTAAGCGCTTGTTGGGCCTTGCCTGGCGTCATCGTGCGGGGTGCATCAAGGTGCTGTCCTTGCAGATCGTGCTGTTGGCCATCAATCTGTGCGGACTGGGACTCACGGGACTGGGCATTGACTTTATCCGCACCATCGCCCTTCCCGGCACCCCGCCCCCGCGGTGGCCATTCGGGCTGATCCCGCCGGTCGACTGGAGCCCCATGACCATTTTGGGCGTCGTGGTGGTGGCCCTGCTCCTGTTCGCCCTGGCCCGGGCCCTGCTGAACTTTGCCTATAACGTCGAAGTGACGCGCCTGCTTCAGGTGGATATCGTGGCCTCCCTGCGCGGACAGGTGTATGCCAAGTTGCAGCGCCTCAGTTTCCGGTTCTTCGACGACAACGCCAGTGGCTCGATTATCAATCGCGTCACGGGTGACATCCAAGCCACCCGGATGTTCATTGACGGCGTCATCATTCAAGGCCTGATCATGATTCTCTCGCTGGCCTTTTACCTGGCCTATATGCTCAACATCCATGCCGGTCTCACGGCGATCTGCCTGTGCACCACCCCCCTGCTGATCATCGCCTCGGCGAGGTTTGCGCGGCAGGTGAGGCCGGCCTATACCCAAAGCCGGATACTCATGGACCGGATGATCCTGACCCTGACGGAATCGATCCAGGGAATTCAAGTGATCAAGGGCTTCGCCCGGGAGCCCGAAACCGCGCTCCGTTTTTCTGGGACGGTCGGGGAGATTCGCGACCAGAAGCGTTGGATTACCCGGCGTCTGAGCGTGTTCACTCCCCTCGTTGGGTTCCTGACTCAGGTCAATATCATCATCCTGCTGGGTTACGGCGGGCTCCTCGTCATCCGGGGTGAATTGCCGTTAGGCACGGGCATGATCGTTTTTGCCGGGCTGCTCCAGCAATTCTCCGCACAGGTGGCCAATGTCAGCAATATTGCCAACAGCATCCAGGAAAGCCTCACCGCGGCCCGCCGTGTTTTCGAGATCCTCGATGCCCCCATTGAAATTGCCAGTCCGCCCAATGCCGTCCGGCTGCCACGGGCGCGCGGCACGGTGGAATTCCATCATGTCTGGTTCGGGTATACTCCCGAGGCCATGATTCTGCGGGATATTACCTTCAAGACGCAGCCCGGCCAATGCATCGCCGTACTGGGAACGACCGGCTCGGGTAAAAGCACGCTGCTCAGCATGATCCCGCGATTCTACGATCCGGACCGGGGAACCGTGCTCATTGACGGCCTCGATGCCCGGCGCTACCACCTGGACGACCTGCGTCATAATGTGGGCATCGTGTTCCAGGAGAATTTCTTGTTCAGCAACACGGTGGCCGCCAATATCGCTTTCGGAAACCCCGGCGCCTTACCGGACCAGATCGAGCGCGCCGCCCGCATCGCCGGCGCCCATGACTTCATCACCGGCCTGCAACACGGCTACGACACGGTTCTGGGCGAGGGCGGCATGGATCTCTCCGGTGGCCAGCGCCAGCGACTGGCCATTGCTCGTGCCATTCTGCTTGATCCCACCATCCTCCTGCTCGACGATCCCACCTCCGCGATCGACCCCCAGACCGAGCATGAGATCATGACCGCCATGGACAGCGCCATGCGGGGGCGGACGACGTTCGTTGTGGCGCACCGGCTCAGCACCCTGCGTCGTGCCGACTGGATCCTGGTCCTCGATCGCGGTCGTATCATTCAGGCTGGCACCCACGAGTCGCTCATGGCCACCAAGGGACCGTATCAATACCAGGCCGCCATGCAGATGGTGGTGGATGACGGCGTCTCCACAGGAGGTCCCTCATGAGCGCAGGCACCCCGCTAAGTCTTGGCCCGCCCCGCAGTAATGAACCTAACCAGCGGCCGCTCGACATGAGCCTGATCCGCCGCCTTTTTACCTACACGCGCCCGCACCGGTTCATCCGTAACTGGCTGACTTTTCTGGTCATCATCCGGGCCATCCAGTTGCCTCTCCTTGCCTGGGCCATCGGGGCTGTTATCAACGGTCCCATCACCCGGGGCGATGCCCATGGGTCCCTGCTCGGGGGGCTTGGATTCGGGTTGCTGGCGGCCTTGACCCAATTCACATTTTGCTACCGTCAACGGCTGGGCCTCCTGCTCGGGGAAGGGGTTATCCACGACCTCAGAGTCCAGCTTTTCAACCATCTCCTGGCGATGCCCATGAGCTTCCATACCCGTACCAAACTGGGACGCATCATCAGCCGCATGACCTCGGATGTCGATGCGGTGCGGGTAGGCGTGCAGGATGTCTTTTTCGTCACCTGTGTGCAAGGTGGCCAGATGATCGTGTCCGCGATGATCATGTTGGCCTTGGATTGGCGGCTGTTTATGGTCATCATGGCACTGGCACCCGCAGTCTGGTACTTGAACCGCATCTTCCGGGTGCGGATGAGTAATGCCACCCGCGCCACGCAGGAGAGTTTCAGTCGCCTCACCTCCAACGTTTCCGAATCCATCACCGGCATCCGTGTCACCCAGGGCTTCGTGCGCCAGGAAGTCAACGCGGAACAATTCAAAAAGCTCGCCTGGGATCACTCGATGAACAACCTGGACTCCGTCCGTGCCTCGGGGCTGTTCATTCCCCTTCTTGAGCTGAGTTCGCAAGGGGTCACAGCCTGCGTGTTGCTGGTGGGGGGCTGGCTCGTGTTCTCGCAAGACCATCACATGTCCGTGGGTACGCTGATTCAGTTCTTTTTCCTGGCCAATGTCTTTTTCCAGCCGCTCCAAAGTCTTGGGAACCTGTACAGCCAGGCCATGACCGCCATGGCTGGCGCCGAGCGCATCTTCCGTCTGCTCGATACCCCGCCGGAATGGGGTGATGATCCTGCCGCGCGCGCGATTGACATCCAAGGACGCGTCGAATTGCGCGAGGTCACATTTGGCTACAACCCGCAAAGACCGGTATTGCAGAACGTCAGCCTTGTGGTGGAGCCGGGTCAGGTTGTGGCGATCGTGGGGCATACGGGCAGCGGTAAAACGTCCCTCATCAACCTCATTGCCAAGTTCTACCTGCCCACCCAGGGCGAGGTGCTGATTGACGGCGTTCCCCTCAGCGAAATCCAAAGCCCCTCACTCCATCGTCAGATGGCGCTGATCCAGCAGCAGAACTTTCTGTTCACCGGGACGGTCATGGATAACATTCGCGTGGGTCGGCCGGAGGCTTCGGATGAGGAGGTCATCGCCGCCGCCCGTCAGTTGGATTGCCTCGACCTGCTCGAATGCCTGCCCGACGGACTCCACTCTCAGGTCGGGGAGCGCGGTGTGGGGTTGTCCATGGGGCAGCGCCAGCTCATTTGTTTTGTTCGCGCCCTTCTGGCCAATCCCCGTATTTTGATTTTGGACGAAGCCACGAGTTCCATTGATACGATGACGGAAGTGCGTATTCAGCGGGCACTAACCGCGTTGTTGCGCGGGCGCACCTGTTTTGTCATTGCCCACCGGTTGAGCACCGTGCGCCATGCTGATCAGGTTCTTGTGATGGACCGGGGCCGCATTGCTGAGCGAGGCACCCACGCCCAGCTACTGGCCCAGCGCGGCATCTATTCCAATCTCTATCGCCAGTTCGTCCGCCTCGGCCTAGG
>JBAXMJ010000057.1:0-16785 GCA_037134355.1 bacterium
GTTAAACACTCTGTGGCGGGCGGGGTTGTCGATCGAGGCCCTGATGGAGCTGGGAGCTCGTTTGGGGAGTGATATCCCGGCGATGGTGTATGGAAAGGCTGTCTGTATGGAGGGGCGGGGAGAGCAAATCACCCCTGTGCCCTGTCGCTGGACGGCAGGAACGGAGTGGTGGATTGTCGTGGTCAACCCGGGATTCAATGTCCCCACGGGAGATATTTACAGGCGATTTAGATCGAGGTTGACTTCGATTGAAGAAACCTTTATCAATGCACGCTTTGCGCTTGAAAGGGGCGACCAGAAACTGGCTTGTGCCAGCCTGGTGAATTCCCTTGAGGCGCCGGTTTATGATAAATATCCGCTTCTGGCGAGTGTGGCCGGATGGCTCAAATTGGCTGGAGCGGAAGGGGTATTGTTGTCGGGCAGCGGAGCCTCGGTGTTTGCAGTGGCCGAGAATCACGATCAGGCCCTGGCGATCGAGGCGCGAATGAAGCGCGAAAACGGTTCGTGGTTATGGACACGAGTCGCGCAAATATTGCCCGATGGTGTAATGGTAGCACACGGCCCTTTGGAGGCTAGAGTCTAGGTTCGAGTCCTAGTCGGGCAACCATCTGGCAGAGATGAATACGAGTAACATGAAGATTTTTACAGGAACAGCTCACCCGAGGTTGGCGCAGAGTATTGCCGACAGCCTTGGCCTTCCCCTGGGTAAGGCGGATGTAAAGCGTTTCCCGGATGGGGAGACGTGGGTGAAGATCCTTGAAAATGTCCGGGGCAAGGATGTGTTTGTTGTGCAGCCAACATGCCATCCCCCGAACGAAAACATCATGGAGCTGCTGATCATGATTGACGCATTGCGACGTGCCTCAGCGGCTCGCATCACGGCGGTACTTCCCTTCTACGGGTATGCGCGACAGGATCGCAAGGATCAACCCCGTGTTCCCATTACCGCCAAGTTGGTGGCTAATCTTCTGGTGGCGGCCGGGACGAACCGGTTGCTGACCATGGATCTGCATGCCCAGCAGTTGCAGGGTTTCTTTGATATTCCGGTCGATCATCTTTATGCCGCTCCGGTGCTGGGTAAGTATTTGATTGATAAGAAACTCACGAATCTGGTCGTTGTTTCACCGGACACGGGTGGATTGAAGATGGCGCACGCCTACTCGGAGATGTTGAAGGCGGGCTTGGCGATTGTGGCCAAGCAGCGCAAAGGCCCGAGCGAGGTGGAAGCCATGACCATGGTGGGTGATGTCAAGGGGTGCAACTGCGTTCTGGTCGATGATCTGGCCACCACGGCGGGGACGTTGACCTCGGCGGCGCGCATCCTCAAGGAGAATGGGGCTGAAAACATTTTTGCGGCGGTGTCGCATGCCGTGTTGACGGATGTGGGCATCGAGCGACTGAAGGCCTCCCCAATCAGGGAACTGGTGGCGACCGATACGGTTCCCCTGATGGTGAAGACCAACGGGTATCCGGTAACGGTGCTTCCGGTGGCTGGATTGCTGGGTGAGGCCATTATCCGCATTCATGACAATCAGTCAGTCTCATCATTGTTTAAACTTTAAGTTAAGGCGAAAAGGAAGAGGTAAGTATGGCGAAGGAAATTAAACTGACTGCGAGCACACGCGAAACATCCGGAACATCCGCCGCAAAGGCGTTACGCAAGACGGGCTTCATACCCGCCGTGGTGTACGGGGAAAAAGGAACCCGCTCGGTAAAGGTCAACGGACGCGAATTCGACACGATGGTCAAGCACAACACGGGTGAAAACCTGATCGTGGATTTGGATGTGGAAGGCAAAGTCATCAAGGCGTTGCTGCGTGAAGTGCAGCACGAAGCGGTGTATGGCGGCGTGATCCATGCCGACTTCCTTGAAATTTCGATGACGAAGAAGATGCGTGTCACGATTCCGGTTGAACTGAAGGGCGAGCCCGTCGGGGTTTCGCAACAGGGCGGTATCCTGGAGCATCTGGCGCGTCATATCGAAGTCGAGTGTCTGCCGGGAGACCTGGTGGATTCGATCGATGTGGATGTCTCGGGAATGGCTTTGGGCAAGACGATGATGATCCGCGACATTGTGCTGGATCCGAAGTATACGGTGTTGACTTCCGGCGACGTGGCCGTGGCTACGGTCGTGGCTCCTCGTGAGGAGAAGGTGGAAGAGGTCGTCGCGACGGAAGCCGTGCCCGAGGTGGTTGGCAAGAAGAAGGAAGAGGAAGCGGCCGAGGGCGCAGCTCCTGCTAAGGGTGGGGCTCCCGCAAAGGGCGGCGCTCCTGCCAAGAAAGAGGAGAAGAAGCCAGCCGCCAAGAAGTAACCCCGTCTATGAAAGTGGTCGTGGGTCTTGGCAATCCGGGTGCGGAATACGAGCGTACGCCGCATAACATGGGTTTTTTGGTGGTGGATCGTCTGGCGGAGCGGTTGGGATGCAGGCTGAAGGGCAGCGCGAAGTTTGAGGCGCAGCTAGGAACAGCCTCCCATGCGGGCGAGGAATTGATTCTCGTCCAGCCGCAGACGTTTATGAATAATAGCGGTCGGTCGGTGGGTGCGGTGGTGAACTACCGCAAATTGAGTCCTGCTGATCTGCTTGTGGTGGTGGATGATGCGGATATTCCGCTCGGAAGCCTGCGCCTCCGGAAAAGCGGGGGCACGGGTGGACACCGGGGGTTGGCGTCTATCAGCCAGGTGCTGGGGACGCCGGACTACAACCGGGTTCGGGTCGGGATCGGGCGAGGGGTTCGTCGGGATGACCTGGTGGATCATGTGCTCGGTGCGTTCGGGCGTGAGGAATGGGCGGCAGCCCAAAAGGCGATCGAGGCGGCGGTGGATGCTGTCCTGGGAGTCGTCGAACAGGGAATGGATGCCGCTATGAACCGGTTTAATACCCGGCAGGAAAACAGTGCCGGCGAAAATGATGTAACGGCAGGAGGAAAGAAGCAGTGAATAAGTACGAAGGTTTGTTCATTTTTGGTGAAACGGTTCAGGAAGAGCGCCTGAAGGATCTGGCAGCCTATGCCACCGGCGAAATTACAAAGGCCGGCGGAAAGATCCTGGAGTCGAAGGATATGGGTCGCCATGCCTTTGCCCGCGTGATGCAAAAGAAGGAATCCGGATTTTACCTGTCCGTGATCTTTACGATTGCTCCGGAGAAAATCGCAACCCTGACGTCGCGATATCACCTGAACGACGATGTGTTTCGTGTTCAGATTACCCGGTTTGACGACAAACTGGTGACGCCGCCGCCCGCCGCGGTCAAAGCCTAGTCCGGAAATCCAACGAGCATGGCCACCCTGAATAAAGTTTTATTGATCGGGAATTTGACCCGTGACCCCGAGGTTCGGTTTCTGCCTTCCGGCAAGGCGGTGACCGATATCCGGATGGCCATTAACAACAAATATAAACTGGCTAGCGGTGAGGAGCGCGAGGAGACTTGTTTTGTTGCAGTGGTGGTCTGGGGCAAGCAGGGTGAGGTCTGTGGACAATATTTGTCCAAGGGCTCCCCGTTGCTGGTTGAGGGTCGTCTGCAGTATGAGGAGTGGGAGAAGGACGGCGTGAAGCACAATCGCCTCCGTGTGGTGGCTGACCGGACCCAGTTTCTCAGCTCGCCGAAACGCGGGTCTGAGTACAGTGATTCGGCGGAATCCTCCGGCGGTGAGTCGCGTCCGGCGCCGCGTCCTGCAACCCGGCCACAGGCTCAGGTGCCCGTGGTGGATAATGGCCCGGCTGCCGGGGATGATGATAATCTGCCGTTTTAATTTTTTAAGGAGAGGGAAGACACGTTATGGCAATGCGAGAAAGAGACAGAGACAGGGACAGGGACAGCACGGTGAATATGGTGTCGAAGCGGCGCGTGCCGCAGATCGAAAGCCTGAAGTTTATCGACCCGCGTGACTACGAGTTGCTTCGGAAATTCACATCCGAGCAGGGCAAGATCCTGCCGGCGCGGCTGACAGGCGCCTCGCCTCAGCAGCAGCGTTCGGTGGCACGGGCCATTCGTCGGGCCCGCGTAATGGGCTTGTTGCGCTAAATACAGTCAAGGGGCTTTCCTGGCTTTATCCGTCGGCGTCCTCCGAAAGAGGAAGGCGCGTGTGATGGGCTTGGAAGGCCAATGAGTGAGGAGAAGAGATTATGTCAGTGGAAATGATTTTGATGCAGGATGTCAAGGATCTCGGCGTCGCCGGCCAGGTTGTCAAGGTGGCTGATGGCTATGCCCGGAATTTCCTGGTGCCCAATAAACTGGCGGCTTCGGTGACCGAATCGACGCGTCGCCAGCTTGCGAAGCTTCAGATTCAGCGGGATGCTGAAAAGAAAGTTGCCAAGGAAAAGGCACGTGATCTGGCCGCCGCTATCCAGAAGGGATCCTATACGATCCGCATGAAGGTGGGCGAAGGCGAAAAATTGTTCGGTTCTGTGACCAGCGGTGAAATCCTCAGTGTGCTTGCCACGCAGGGATTTGAGCTGGATAAGCACGCCGTCGAACTCGAGAGTCCCATCAAGGAACTTGGCATGTTCGAGGTTAAGGTTAAGGTTTACCCGGAAGTTGAAGCCCTGATCAAGGTCTGGGTCGTCCAGGAATAGTTCCATGGCCAACGATGCCCCTGTCTCGTCCAAGGTGACGCCACTCGAGCGCGTTCCACCGCATAGCGAGGACGCGGAGAGGGGGGTTCTGGGCGCCATTTTGCTGGACTCGGAAAAGGTCATGGACCTTTGTATCGAGCGGCAGCTGGACCCTGAATCGTTTTATATTCCGGTTCATCGCGCCATCTTTGACGCGATGATGGTCATGAATCGCGAAGGCCGGCCCATTGATCTCCTGACTGTGGGAGAACGCCTCAAGGCCGTCGGGCTGCTCGAACGCGTTGGCGGTGCCCCCGCGCTGCATCGGATTGTGGATGCCACACCGACCTCCGCCCACGCGGAATATTACATCGACATCGTCCGCGACCGGCATCTTTTGCGCCGCGTAATCGAAGCATCCCGAACGGCCGAGCGCAATTGCTACGATCCCACCGCCGAAGCCCAGTCCGTTCTTGGACAGGCAGAGCAGGCATTTTTCGACATCACGGTCAACCAGCACGGGCAGATGCGCCCGTGGCACGAACTGGTTAATGAGATCGTTGCCACATTTGACAATCAGCAAAAGGGATTCCTGGGTGTCCCCACGGGATTCAAGGATCTGGACAAGACTATTAAAGGGCTGAAACCCGGGAACATGGTTGTTCTGGCCGCTCGTCCCTCGATGGGGAAAACATCCCTAGCCATGAATATTGTGGAACATGTTGCCCTAGGGAAAGGTGATGCCCAATCCCGCCCGCGGCCGGTCGGCGTGTTCAGTGTTGAAATGTCGTGCCTGGATCTCGTGAAGCGTATGATTTGCTGCCGCGCCGAGGTGTCGGGACACGCCATTGCCGAGGGCTTTATTTCGCAGACCAACCACGGGCGCCTGATTTCGGCGGCGGATGCGTTGAGTAATGCGCCGATCTATATTGACGATAGCGCGGGGCTGGATATCACTGAATTGCGTGCCCGCGCCCGCCGGATGAAAAGCAAACATAACGTCGAGCTGATCGTCATCGATTATCTTCAGCTGTTGCGCGCGCCGGAGCATTCCCGGCATGGACGTCAGGTTGAAATTACCTATGTTTCAGCAGGGCTTAAGGCGATGGCCAAGGAATTGGGCCTCCCGGTTCTGGTGCTCAGTCAGCTCAGTCGCGCTCCCGAGGCGCGGGGAGGCGAGGAGAAACCCAAGCTCTCCGATTTGAGGGATTCAGGCTCGATTGAGCAGGATGCCGATATTGTCATGCTGTTGAGGCGGCCCTGCCGTACGGCCAGCGATCAGGAACGGGAAAACCGTACGTTGGCCATCGTGGAGATTGCGAAGAATCGCAATGGTCCCGCGATGGAGGAAATCAGAATGGAATTTGATGATGCCTACACCCGTTTCCGGGATTCAGCACATGGTGTCGATGAGGGAGCCGTTCAACCCAGTTACGTCCGTCAGGAGCAAGGATGACCGCTACTCTCAAAAAAACAGTACTCTGGATTTTTCTCGCCGTCAGTTTTGCCTGGCGCACTGAGGCGCAAACCGCTTCCCCTGAAGGACCAGTGGTCCGGGAAGTGCGGATCAAGGCGATTGGTCCGGTTCCCGTTGATGAGCCGATGGTGCGGTCGTATATTGCGGCGGCTGTGGGCAAAGTGTTGAACCGGAGTGAGGTGGCCAATGATGTCCGATCCCTTCTGAATTCCGGGAAAATAACCGATGTCAAGGCGGAGGTGAACGGAAACGCCTCGGGAGTGATCCTCACCTATGCGGTTCGACCCAAACTAAAACTGGTCAAGCCGGTGACGGTTCTGGGCGCGAAGGAGCTAGGCGAAACCAAGGTGCGTGATCTATTGGGCATTAATCCCGGAGACTATCTGGACGATCCGACCGTTGCCGGGCGGGTGGTGAAACTGCGCGAGGAATATCGGAAACGCCTCTATGAAAAAGCCGAGATCACAACCTCCCTGGACAGTTCCGATCCCCGGCTCGGACAGGTTACCCTGACGGTCCGGATCCGGGAAGGCGACTCGGCACAAATCAGTGAGTATGATTTTCCGGGAAGCAAATCGGTCGACTATTCCGTGGTCCGGGAGGCCATGGATATCATGGCGTGGTATAATCCGATCAGTTGGTTTCATAAAACTCCCTGCAGTAAAGAGGAGTTGCAGGCCGGGTGCGAGCGACTTCGCGCGGCCTATAAGGACCGGGGCTTTCTGGACGTGGATATTCTGGAGCCTGAGTTGAAGGCGATCTCGCCGGGGCATTATAAGGCGACCATCCCCGTTCGGGAAAACCTGAAATATAAAATTTCACGGGTCACGCTTACGGGTGCCTCAATCTATCCTGAACTTCCTCTTTTGCAGGCCGCCGACTTGAAGTCGGGCAATGAGGCCTCAACGTCAGTCATTAACAAGGGGGCGGATGCCATCAGGGATTATTATGAGAGCCGCGGGTACATGGATACCGCAGTCCAGCCCCGGCTGGATCTTCTGGCCAAAGCGGGTGATGTGGATGTCCGGTATGTGGTCATGGAAGGTCGGCTGACCAGTATCCGCAATGTTCTGATCCGGGGGAACAGTGTGACTCAGGACAAGGTGATCCGGCGTGAATTGCTGGTGTATCCAGGCGAGCAATATGACGGGGTGCGTGTCCGGACGAGTGAGAACCGCCTGAAGAATCTTGGATTTTTCTCCTCCGCGACTTGCTCTCATGAGCCCGTTGAAGCCCGGGCGGGGGAAGGGGTGTCGACCAACCAGGCCGATCTTGTATTTGATGTGGAAGAGCAGCGTACTGGCCAGTTCATGACCGGCGTGGGCTTTTCGAGCATCGACAAATTGATCGGGTTTGCCGAGGTTAGCCAGGGGAATTTTGACATTCGCGGGAAGCCGTTTATGGGAGCCGGCGAAAAAATCAAACTTCGAGCCGAGTTCGGTTCGACCCGGGAGGCGTATTCGATTTCGTTTGTTGAGCCCTGGTTCCTGGATCGCAAGTTATCCCTCAGCGTGGATCTTTATAGCAGCCGGCAGAACGACCGGGACTATGATGTGCTCAGGCAGGGGGGTGCGGTTGGCCTCGGCGTTCCCCTGTGGGGGGCGAACCGGATGGATTTCAAGTACCGTCTGGAACAGGTTGAGATCAAGGATTCGGCCGATACGAATGCGTATGTGGTGGTCAACAAGGACGGCGTAACCGACACGATTTACTTTTCGGATCCGCGTCGTGTGGCGAGTTCGGTGTCTTCAACCTGGACGAGGGATACCCGTGATAATTTCTTTGTGCCGACCCGCGGTTCCAAGGTGTACGCGCAGGGAACCCTGATGGGCGGCCCGCTGGGTTTTGACACCGAGCTTTATGATCTTGAAGCGGGGGGATCGTTGTATGTGCCCTTGTGGTGGCGACATGTACTGAGCTTCAGGGCACGCGGGGAAGTGGTGGATGCCTACGGGTCAACCGATCAGGTGCCTCTCTCCGAGCGACTGTTCGCAGGGGGTGCACGAACCGTGCGGGGCTTCCGGTACCGCTGGGTGGGACCCAAGGCGGAGCGTGCGGATGGCACTCCTGATGTTCGTCCTGCAGGCGGGCAAAGCTTGGCGGTGGCAAGCGCCGAATACACCGTGCCGATTCCGGGGATTCCAAAATTCCGTTTTGCCACATTCTATGATATCGGGAATGTGTGGTATGATCCCTACGACTTCGACTTGAGCAAGTATGCGGCGGGCGCCGGGGTGGGGCTGCGGCTTGATATCCCGGGATTCCCGATGCGGTTCGATTATGCCTGGCCGGTCAAGAAAGATGATCCCCGGTCACGGACCGAAAATTGGAGTTTTTGGATTGGATACGGGTTCTGATCATTAAAAAGGAATAACGATGAGCACACGATTTATGTCTTTGCTGGCTGTGGCTGGTCTTCTTTCAGGGGTGGCCGGTGCGGGTGAACTCAAGGTTGCGACGGTGGATACCGCGCGCATCCTTCGGGAATATTATAAGACGGATCTGGCAGAGCGGCGCATCCAACAGCAGATTGATGATTTCTCAGCCGAGCGTGACAAACTTCTGGCCCAGCACAAAAAAATGAAACAGGAATTTGAGGCGCTTCGTGCCGAGTCCCAGAATAAGGCACTTACCGAGGAGGCCCGTGAAAAGAAAAAAGAGCAGGCCGAGGAGAAGTTGAGCGGGGTAATTGAGTTTGAAAACACAATTCGCGACAGGGCCGCCAGCCGGAAAAAGGAATTGGAAGGCGAGGGGCGTAAGATCCAGGGCGAAATCGGCAAGGCGATCAAGGAGGCCATTAAAGTATGTTCCGACAAGGCTGGATACACCCTTGTTCTGGCTGATGGCGGCCTGTTGGCCAACGGGCTGGAATCCGTGCTGTATTCCGATCCCAAGATGGATATCACCGATGAGGTGTTGAAACTGTTGAATGCGGACAAGGCTTCCCCCGCCAAGGAGTGACCGTCATGTCGTTTACCGTTGAAGAAATTGCGCGACGTCTGAACGGACGTGTTGAGGGAGATGGGGCGTTGGAGGTCAAGGGTGTCGAATCCCTGGATCAGGCACGGCCATTTGAGTTGAGCTTTTTAGGAAACCCGCGTTATACACCGGCTATGAAGACAACGAAGGCCGGGGTTGTTCTGGTGAACGAGGCGTGGACAGGGGAAACTACTGCCACGCTTATCCGGGTCAAGAGTGCGGATGCCGCCTTTGCCCAGGTGGCGTTCTGGTTGGCGCGGCCCGCGATCACTCACAAGCCGGGAATACATCCGACTGCCGTTATCGCGGCGGATGCAAAATTGGGCCGGGATGTAACGGTCGGGCCGCACTGTGTTATCGAGTCTGGTGCCGTGATCGGAAGCGGCACGGTGCTGGTGGCGCAAGTTTATGTCGGTCCTTTTTGTGAAGTGGGTGACAATTGTCTTTTTTATCCCCATGTCACTCTCCGCGAATATACCCGGATCGGAGCCCGCGTGATTCTCCAGAACGGTGCCGTTATCGGGAGCGATGGCTTCGGCTATGTGAAGGAGGCGGGGCATTGGAAAAAAATTCCGCAGGTGGGTGTTGTCGTGTTGGAGGATGATGTCGAGATCGGAGCCAACACAACGATTGATAGGGCACGCTTTGGTGAAACCCGAATCGGGAAGGGAACCAAGCTCGATAATCTGATTCAGGTCGCCCACAATGTAACCATTGGCGAAGACACCGCTCTGGCCGCGCAGGTTGGAATTGCTGGAAGTGCTCATATCGGGAGTCGTGTGCAATTTGGCGGGCAGGTTGGGGTTGGGGGGCATCTCCATATTGGGGATGATGTCGTCGTCATGGCCCAGGCCGGGGTTTCGAAAAATGTGCCGTCGGCCTCGATTATGTTTGGATCCCCCGCGGCTCCCGCGCTGGAAGCCAAGAAGTTGCATGCGACGGTCATGCGATTGCCGGAAATGAAAAAGAAACTTTCCGAAATGGACGCCCGTTTAAAGGCTGTGGAGGAAAAGCAATGAAGGTGTTTTTGACGGGTGGGGCTGGTTATATCGGCAGCGTGACGACGGAGCTGCTTTTGAATGACGGTCATGATGTCGTGGTATTCGACAATCTTGAGCGCGGGCACAAGGCTGCAGTGGATAAGCGGGCCAAACTGGTTCAGGGCGATCTGCGGGATGCCGCACAAATTCAGAGGGCGATGAAGAACGCCAAGCCGGATGCCGTCATGCATTTCGCCGCCTATGCGCTGGTCGGGGAGTCTATGAATGATCCCGGCATGTATTTTGCCAACAACACCACGGGAGCCACGAATCTGGTCGAAGCCATGGTTCGTCATGAGGTTCCCCGGATCGTATTTTCCTCAACCTGTGCCACCTATGGGTTTCCGGATCGTATTCCAATCACGGAGGATACTCCCCAGCGACCGGTGAACCCGTATGGCGAATCTAAATTAATGTTTGAGAAGGTGTTGGCGTGGTACCAGAAAATCCATGGAATCGCGCCTGTCTTCCTGCGTTACTTCAACGCTTGCGGGGCGACCGAGAAGTTCGGCGAAGATCATGAGCCCGAGACGCATCTCATTCCCAATGTGATCCGGGTCGCGATGAAGCAGCAGCCTCATGTGAATATCTTCGGGACGGACTACAATACTCCCGACGGGACCTGCATCCGGGACTATATCCACATTGTTGATCTTGGGCGGGCCCATATCCTGGCCCTGACCGGGAAGCAGACCGGGCCGTTTAATCTGGGAACGGGGAACGGGTTTTCGGTTCGTGAGGTGATTGATGTGGTTCGCAAGGTAACGAAGCGGGAGATTTCCGAGGTGGTGTCGCCCCGTCGGCCCGGCGATCCGGACCGGTTGGTGGCCTCGGCGGAAAAGGCGAAGAAAATTTTGAAATGGGTTCCCAAAATGTCGAACCTGGATGATATTGTTGAAAGTGCCTGGGCGTGGCATCGGGCCCACCCGGACGGATATAAGAAATAAAATGGAGAAATTTGACTTATGAGCAAAGCAACATCAAAGACGAATGAATCAACCTCGAGTTCCGGCAATTCCGCCTTGAATGCGGTACTGGCCCAGATCCAGAAGGAATTCGGCGATGGCGCAATCATGCGTCTGGGCGAGGCAGAGGGTCGGAAGGAAATCGATGTGGTTTCGACAGGTGCCTTTTCACTCGACATGGCGCTTGGCGTAGGCGGTTTGCCTCGCGGGCGAGTGGTAGAGATTTTTGGCCCGGAATCCTCCGGAAAAACAACACTGACCCTTCATGTGATTGCCAATGCCCAGAAGAACGGCGGGTTGGCGGCATTTATCGACACCGAGCATGCGATGGATCCGGTGTACGCCAAGAAAATCGGCGTGAACCTGGATGATCTCCTTGTGTCGCAGCCGTCCTCCGGTGAAGAGGCTCTCAGCATCTGCGAGACGCTGGTTCGTAGTAACGCGCTGGATGTGGTGGTGTTGGACTCGGTGGCCGCACTGGCGCCCAAGGCAGAGTTGGATGGTGAAATCGGGGATTCGCATATGGGACTTCAGGCGCGTCTGATGTCGCAGGCGATGCGGAAATTGACGGCAGCCATTTCGACGTCCAAGACCCTGTGTATTTTCACTAACCAGATCCGGGAAAAGATCGGGGTGATGTTTGGCAGTCCTGAGACGACGCCGGGCGGCAGGGCGTTGAAGTTTTACTCATCGGTACGCTTGGATATCCGCCGTATTGGGGCCATCAAGGATGCGGCTGGAAAGATCATGGGAAACCGGACCCGCGTGAAGGTCGTGAAAAACAAGGTTGCGGCACCCTTTGTGGAGGCGGAATTTGATATTTTGTTTGCCCGGGGAATCTGGTGGGCGGGATCCGTGATGGACAGCGCCATCGAGCACGGTTTGGTGGAGAAGCGGGGCTCCTGGTTGTCGTTTGACGGGGCTCAGCTGGGTCAGGGCCGCGAAGCGGCTGCCGAGCAACTGTCAAAGGATCCCGAGCTGGAGAAGAAGCTCATCGCAGGCATCAAGGCCAAGGTGGGCTCGGTCGCGAATTGAAGAAGTTTCCGATTGAACCGTGGTTCCATGTAGTGATACAAATCACGGCTCTATCTGGCCGGAGTGGCGAAATGGCAGACGCAGTAGACTCAAAATCTACCGCCCGTAAGGGTATCACGGTTCAAGTCCGTGCTCCGGCACCACTTTAAAACACGGCTCAATTCAGCCCTTTCATGTCAAACATCCATTCTTCTGAGTGCCGCACCATTCCGGACTTCAGTCATTTGACGCCGGATACGGTGATTAATGCAGTGGAGGAAGTGTTGGGCGTACGCTGCAGCAACTTGTGCCGACCGCTTAACAGTTATATCAACCGCGTGTATGAAGTGGGATTGGATGCCGGCGGATTTGACGGACTCACCGCAGGGGGTCATGTCATTGCCAAGTTCTACCGGCCCGGTCGCTGGAGCCGGGATGCCTTGCAGGACGAACTGGACTTCCTGAGCGAGTTGAGCGTGGCCGAAGTGCCCGTTGTTCCTCCTTTGCCCGGGCCCGACGGGAAGTTGCTTCATCAGTTGGGAGGTACCTGGTTCGCGGTTTTCCCGAAGAAGGGGGGGCGCCCGCTGGATGAGCCTACTCCTGAGGATTGGACTCAACTGGGCCGCCTGATTGCCCGGATGCACGTGATTGGCTCAGAGCGGACTCCCCGTGACCGGATTCATCTTCATCCTCAGCAGTCTACCTTGGCTCATCTCGACTATATCCTTGATTCCGGCACGGTGGCGGGGCAGTACCTCGATCTTTATGAGGACACCGTTCTCAGCCTTGTGGAACAGATTGAGCCTTTATTCGAGGGGGTAAACACCTTCCGGTTGCATGGGGATTGTCACCGTGGAAATATTCTCTTCCGGCCGGGCGAGGGGTATCATTTGCTCGATTTTGATGACATGGCGGTGGGCCCTGCGGTTCATGATTTATGGATGATTCTTCCCGACCGTCTGCCCAAGGCCAGGCCCGAGCTGGATTTGCTTCTGGATGGATATGAGACGTTTTTGGAATTTCCTTATGACACCTTGCGGCTGATTGAGCCGTTGCGCGCGATGCATTTTATTCATTTCACGGCGTGGTGCGCGCGACAGAAGGCCGATGGCGGGTTCGCGCGGTTGTCGCCAGGGTGGGGGAGTCAGGACTTCTGGAGGCAGGAAATCACGGCGCTGGAGAATCAGCGACAGGAAATTGAAACAAGTGGTGAGTGACGCTTTCTTTTTTTTTCAGGTTGCGATAAGCTCCGCACATGTTTGACAGTTTAAATTCATCTTTTACGGCCCTGTTCACCATGGGCGGGTTCCTTGCGTTGTTGAACGTCATCCTCATCGACATTGTGCTGAGCGGCGACAATGCGATTGTGATCGGCATGGCCACGAAGGATTTGCGGGGAAAAGAGCGAAAACGCGCCATTGTGATCGGAATTGTTCTTGCGACGGTATTGAGAATCATTTTTGCGTCAACGGTTGTGTTTCTGCTTCGTGTTGTCGGTATCAAATTTGCCGGTGGACTTCTGTTGCTTTATGTGGTGTGGAAGTTTTATCGAGAACTGAGAAGGGACGAGGCGGCCGAGATCGGGGCAGGGGGCACTGGGAAAGCTGACGCCCGGACACTCAAGAGTGCTGTTTGGCTGATTCTGATGGCAGATGTGTCGATGAGCCTGGACAATGTCCTGGCGGTTTCAGGTGCTTCACGAGAAAACATTCTGGTGCTGGGCATTGGTCTTGTGGTTTCCATCATCCTGATGGCCATTGCCTCGAATTACATTGCCTCAAAACTTGAGAAATATCCGCAGGTTCAATGGGCGGGTCTATTGGTCATTCTCTTTGTGGCCCTTGAAATGATGTTAACGGGGACGCATGAGCTTGAGGAGAAGGTGTTCCATGTCAATTTGCTTCCCTTTGTGATGTTTATCCTGGCGCTGGGAGGGTTTGCCCTTCATCACCGGTATATCAAGCCGGCTGCTGAAGACCGGTTGGCGGCCTGGTTTGCGGCAAATTGGAGGAGTTTAATCATCACGAATCTGATCGTTCTGCTGGCCCTCGTCTTTTTCGGGGGCGTCATCCACGCCTTTTTGCTGGGCCATCATGCAATTCTCTATTTTGTTTGCGCCTTGATCCTTTTCGTGATCATTGAAGTGGTCGCCACCATACGGCGAGGGCGCTGAACGACTGGGAGCGAGGGCTCCTGCCGGGGAAGGATCGCGGCCTCTAAAACCTTTACGGTTCTTCCGGGATTAGCGTGGGATATTCTATTGAGAAATACGCGATGATGGACAGCCACGGAGTATCGACTAAGCCGGTGGACTAAGTGTAGCCGATTAAGTGTGGGACGAAGTGTTTGGACTGAGGGTATGGAACAGCCCTTCGACTATGCTCAGGGGAGCCGCGAAGCTACACTTCGTCGCACACTTAATCCCACACTTCGTCGGTTACACTTCGTCGACTCGCTTAGTCGATGGTTGAGGTTCACCTGTCCATCAAAGACCAATCAGAATTCACACGGGAAACACGGAAGCGCCACCTTTACAGGTGTGTTAAGAGGCCTTTGCGGACCATCATGACGGCGATGGCGGCGAGAAGAAGGCTTGCTAGCTTGGAGATTGTCTTGGTGCCTGCCCTGCCCAGGCGCGAGGCGATTGACTGCGCAAACCAGAAGACGATTCCGGCCAGCAGGATGTTCACCACAGCGGCAGCCATGGTGGGAATGATCCCGTGTTGATCGACCAAGATGAGGATGGTTGTCAGGACTGCCGGGCCCACGATCAGCGGCACCCCGACCGGGACGGCGCCCAGACTCTCCGGATCAATGGGTTCCTGGTGTTTATCCACCACGAGAAGGTCTCTCAGGGAGATGGCAAACAGCAGTATGCCGCCGGCGATCATGAAGTCAGACGGGGTGATTCCGAGGAGCTTGAAAACAGCTTTCCCAATCATCACGAAAATCACCGCCACCAGGGTTCCTGTGACTAACGATTGCCAGATGATGTTGCGAAGCCGGGCGCGCTCAATGCCCTCAGTCAGCCCCAGAAACAGGGGAAGCACCCCCACCGCATCCACCGCCACAAACAGCGGCACAAAACAGATCCAGAAACTACGCATTGATATTCCCTGATTTTCTTAGCCCCTTAACCCCTTATTCCTAACCCCTCGGTTTGAAACTTGAAGCCTTAGCCAGTTCCTCGAAGAGTTCCTTTTCGTGGGCGGACATTTTTTTCGGAACTACGATCTTCACTGCGACGATCAGGTCGCCTGGTTCCAAGCCTTTGCCTTGCCGCAGGCCCTTACCCCGGAGCCGGAGCCGTTGCCCCGATTCGGTTCCCGGGGCGATAGTGAGCGCGGCGGGGCCATCCAACGTGGAGAATGTGACTTTGGCGCCCAGTGCCGCCTCCCAGGGGGTGAGGGGCAGTTCGAGCTCGAGGTCGTGCCCGTTAACCTTGAAGGTGGGGTGTGGGGCGATCTGAACCTGCATGTAAAGATCTCCGGCAGAACGGTTTCCGGGTCCTTGTGCGCCCTGGCCGGCCAATCGAATTCGGGATCCCTCAGTGATTCCCGCCGGAATTTTGACCTGATAGGTTTTTGTCTGGGTCTGAATCCGGCCACGGGCATCCTGTTCGTTGGATTGAAGGCGGATGCTCTTGGTCGCGCCGTGGTAGGCCTCTTCCAGGGTGACAGTGATGGCGACTTCCTGATCTCCGCCGCCACTGGGAAACTGCTGCTCCTCCTCCGGTTCCCACATGGCAGATCGGGCACCGGGGCGGCCTCCGGCAAACTGCTGTCCAAAGAGTGACTCGAAGAAATCGCTAAAACCACCCATATCCTGGGGATTGAAGCCGCGTCCGCCACCCGGCGCGCCACGGAACTCATAGTTCATGTTCTGATAGCCGGGTGGGGGCCGGAAGTCCTGACCCGCCTGCCAGTTGGCTCCGAGCTGATCATAACGTTCCCGTTTTTTGGAATCGCTCAACACCTCGTTGGCCTCCCCGACTTCCTTGAAACGGGCCTCGGCACCGGAGGTCTTATTGATGTCGGGATGATACTTTCGGGCCAATTTGCGGTAGGCCTTCTTGATATCATCGGCACTCGCTGTGCGCGGCACCCCAAGAATCTCGTAATAATCCTTGAATTTAACGCTCATTCTTTTCGTCCCGTTTGACCTCATTCCAAAATTCGTCAAGTTCCGCGAGCGAACACTCGGTCATCTGTTTTCCCTTGGCGTGAACCCGGGCTTCCACGGCCTGGAAGCGGCGGGAAAATTTTCGGACGGTGGCGGCCAACAGTTCCTCGGCGTGCAACTTCTGGAACCGGCTGAGATTCACAACCGAGAACAGCAGATCGCCGATTTCCTCGGCAATATGCTCCTTGTTGCCGGAGCGCATCGCCTCCTTGGTCTCCTCGAGTTCCTCCTCAAGCTTGGCCATGACGTCGTGAATGGCTGACCAGTCGAATCCGACGCGTGCCGCCCGGCTTTGAACCTGATGCGCCTTCATCAGGGCGGGGAGATGCTTGGGAACGCCGTCTACTACAGAACGCCGACCGGTTTTCTTTTCCTTGCTCTTGATCTCTTCCCATTTCTTGAGGACATCCTTGGAGCCGGTGACTTTGTCGTCGGCAAAGACGTGCGGATGCCGGCGGATAAGCTTCTCGGCAAGAACGGTGCAGATGTCATCGAATCCGAACTGCCCCATTTCCTGCCGGAGTTGCACCTGAAAGACAACTTGGAGGAGCATGTCGCCGAGCTCATCCTTGTGTTT
>JBAXMJ010000058.1:0-15840 GCA_037134355.1 bacterium
GGATGTTTCCTTCGAAGCCAAGCAAGGCGACAGGATAGGTATCGTAGGGCGCAATGGTGCTGGCAAATCTACTCTGCTGAAGATACTCAGCAGAATTACAGAACCAACCACGGGTGAGGCGTTTATCAATGGCCGTGTGGGTTCCCTCCTCGAGGTGGGTACAGGCTTTCATCCAGAGCTTACTGGCCGTGAAAATATTTTCCTTAGCGGTACAATTCAAGGGATGAAGAAATCTGAAATCATCGCGAGATTTGATGAAATTGTCGCCTTCTCGGAAGTGGAGAAGTTCCTGGATACTCCGGTAAAACGATATTCATCGGGCATGTTTGTTCGACTCGCCTTTGCCGTTGCCGCCCATTTGGAACCCGAGATTCTTATTGTGGATGAGGTTCTTGCGGTTGGCGACGCGGCTTTCCAGAAGAAATGTTTAGAGAAAATGGAGGCCGTCGCAGGGAATAATCGGTCCATCCTGTTTGTAAGCCACAACATGCATGCGGTGGCGACATTATGCCACAAAGTGATCTGGCTGGAGAACGGACAAGTCAGAGACATCGGGCCCGCACGACAAATCATTGCCAACTACACGACCGAAGCACTCCTTAAAAATAAGACCCATCCTCACAACACACAACTGCACGACAATCCGACCGTCATTGAGCGTGTCCGTGTTATGGATACGCTCAATGAAGAACGTAATTATTATGATATTTCAGAACCAATCACGATTGAGATACAAACTCAGCAACAATCATTGCTAAGCCCCTTGCGTTACGTATTGCGGATCTATTCAGCAGAAGAGGATACCTTGGTGCTGGGCACGACCTCACTGCACGACCCCTCCTTAAGTTGCCCCCTGGATGCCGGACACCAAGCCGTTCAGTGTCGTTTGCCGGGAAATCTTTTAAATATTGGCACCTATTGGATTTCCGTCGGCATTGACCGTCCCAATGAGCCCGTCTATTCAGAATGGCAAAATGCAACAAGCTTCCATTTAACTCAAAAAGCGACACCGGATCGCGAGCGATGCAGACCCATGGATGGCCTGCTGTCCCCGTTCCAGAAATGGCAACAGCAGTCCCCTGCCGGGAAAAGATAACCCTATGCTCTCTCTTTTCAATAAGAAACGCATCCCTGCGCCCAGTCCGATACCAGCCGATATCCTGTGTCCGATTTGCGAGTCATCTAAACATATGGTGCTGGAATGCGGGAAAACGCCTTTCGTCACAGGGGCTTCAAAAACCCTACCCGAAGTCCGGAACTGTCGGAAATTCCAATGTTCCACCTGCGGCCACATCTGGACGCCCTGGCTGAACCAGGATCTCGGAAATGTATCGGCCATTTATGATGGCATTTTTCAGGAGTCGTCGAACGAAAGTATTGATGTGAATTTCCGGAGTGCCTATCAGCTTGAATTGCTGACCTTGGCATTCGCCGAAACCGGCGGTAAGAAACCATGCTTGGACTTTGGCTGTGGTCCCAACTTTTCTGTCACCCAACTGCTCAACAAGCTCGGCCTTCCTGCCTACTGCTGCGATATTTCAAATCACTATCCGTATGACGGGAAAACTTTTTTCCGTCATTCCTACGATACCCGCTGGACCCATCAGTTTGGCGGCATCGCGTCAGTGGATGTCATTGAACATCTGGGCAACACGGTTGAAACGTGGCGCTATTTCAATCAGATCCTTCAGCCTGAGGGCGTCATGTACCACATTTTTCCGACGACCCTTCATTACGACCTCCGCCATCACTATGTGACCAATGCCTTTCACCTGTGCATTTTTTCAGAGCAATCCCTGACGCTCCTCTGCGAGAAAACCGGGTTCGAATTTTGCGGGATGGTTCCCTCCATCATCTCCTCTTCCGACCCGACGCTTCAAAATATTTTCCACTTCAAGAAAAAACATTCGCTTACCTAAATCACCGGAAATATCCTGGAAGAAACGATCTTATGAAACCAATACGACTGTTAATATGGTGTCCTTTAGTGGCAACAGGTGGTGGCGTCCGCCTGCTGATGAAGCTGATTTCGGCGCTGGCAATCCGGAAGGATATTGCCAAAATCGGCCTGATCGTACCGCAGGGCAGTATCACCCTTGACCAACTCGCCCCCTTGGCTCGGCCGGTTGTGGAGCTGCATGAATTCGTGCCGCCCCCCCTTTCTAGTCCACCCCCTGCTCCATTGTGGATCCGGCTGATCCAAAGGGCCAAACAGATTTTCAGACAGGATCCCGTTCCACCGATATTGCCTCTCGGGCACGCCGCTTTACTCGCCCAGGCGCCGCACTATGATCTGATGTATACGTCTTGGCCGCACCGTAACACATTCCCGGAAATTGACATTCCGATTGTCTGCACCTTTCAGGATGCTATTTTTTTTGACTTCCCTGAAATTTTGACCATTAGGGAAACTTTGAAGGAATGGACGCGTGCCGAACAATGGCTAACCCGATCTGCCCAGGTCATCCTCTCCTCAACGGCGACCCGGGAGGCGCTCGTCCGCCATTTCGATTTTCCGCCAGACCGGGGTGTCACCATTCATCATGCCATTGTTCCCGCGGATGCGCCTCCGGCAGACGCCAGTCCTTCGGAAATCTTAAAAACCATCCCTGAACGCTACCTCATTTTCCCGGCTAATATCACGACACACAAAAACCATTATCATTTATTAATTGCCTGGGCACGATTTGCTCAACGACGTCAATATCCACTGGTATTCACAGGCTTTTGCACCGAGCTGTTGAATCAGAACTATAAGAAACTCCCTAGTATTATTGATGCCGCACGATTGTCCGGCGTGATTCAGCGGCACGGTCTGGTTGCCGGAAAAGACTTCTTTGCCCTGGGCTATACCTCGGATGAAGACATTCACCATCTGGTACAACGCGCCACAGCGCTCATCATGCCCACGCTGGCGGAAGGGGGCGGTAGTTTCCCCGTGGAGGAAGCCTTATGCATGGGCGTGCCGGTGCTCTGTTCGGACATACCAGTGCTCCGGGAACATCTGGCTGGACGTACCGCACGTATTGGTTGGTTCGATCCCGAATCACCCGAAGCGATTCGGGCAGCGCTGTCCGATCTCATTGAGCACCAGGCGGAATACCGGCAATCCGCGATTGCCGGTATGAAGGATCCCCGCCCCTCTTGGGATGATGTAGCCGCCCAATACGCAGAGGAATTCACAAAACTGGTTTGGGAGAAGGCCCATGGTTGACCCATATGAAACCAGTATCCGTCCGGTATCCCCTGAAGATGCACAAGAACTATGCTGTTTTTTTACACGGAATTCAGGCCCCGCGACGACTCAGTTTTTTGAGCCATTCCCACTTACCCGGGAAACCGCCAACCGGATTGCGCTTCTTCCACGACGCGACGTTTATTATGTTGCTCTTTTCGGAAAACGCATTGTGGGAATGAGTATGCTTCGGGGCTGGGATGAAGGTTACGACGTGCCAAGTTTTGGAGTGATGATTGATTCGGACTGCCGGGGGAATGGGCTCGGCCGCCTACTGACCACCTGGACCCTTCAGGCAGCACAGGAGCTAAGCTGCTCAAAAGTCCGACTCTCGGTTAACACAGCCAACACCACCGGCATACACCTGTACGAATCGCTAGGCTTCGAAAAACAGTCCGAAAGCACAAAGGTGGAACACGGGCAACCTGTCACGAAAATGATCATGATCAAAACATTAACCCCGAAAGTCACGCAATGAACATAGTAAAACCTCGCAAAATTCCCGTTGCTGCTCCGGCGCTGGTGGGGCGTGAAAAAGAATATGTAATGGACTGCATGGACACCAATTGGATTTCATCCAATGGTAAATATATTCACCAGTTTGAACAGGCGTTTGCCACCTACACGGGGGTTCCCCACGCGATCTCCTGCTGCAATGGGACGGTGGCGATTCATCTCGCCCTTCTCGCCTTTGATCTTAAACCAGGTGATGAAGTCATTATTCCAACCCTGACGTATGTAGCCAGCGCCAATCCGGTTGTCTATTGCGGCGCCACACCTGTTTTTGTCGACGTTGACCCGACCACCTGGTGCATCGATCCAGCCAAGATCACGGCCAAGATCACACCTCGTACTAAAGGTATTATCGCCGTACACCTTTATGGACATCCCGCCGACATGGATCCCATCCTCAAGATTGCCGCCGAACAGAACCTTTTCGTGATTGAGGATGTTGCCGAAGCACACGGTGCATCCTACAAGGGGCGAATGGCAGGCACCATGGGTGATATTGCCACATTCAGCTTTTTCGGGAACAAAATCATCACCACCGGAGAGGGTGGCATGATGATCACCCGTAATTCCGAACTCGCACGAAAAATGCGACTTTTCAAAGGCCAGGGGATGGATCCCAATCGGCGATTCTGGTTCCCGATTACCGGCTACAATTACCGGATGACCAATATTGAAGCCGCCATTGGCTTGGCCCAGCTTGAAAAAATCGAGTGGCATATCTCGAGCCGCAAAGAGATTGCAGCCGTCTATTCCCGACAGCTTTCCGGGTGTCGTGAGTTGGACCTTCCACCAAATTGCGACTGGGCCACAAATGTGTTCTGGCTTTATAGCGTTGTCTTGACCGAACATTGCGCACTCACACGCGACGAGGTCATGGCAAAATTGGCCGCGGCCGGGATTGAAACGCGCCCATTCTTTTATCCTATGCATATTTTGCCGATGTTCGCGGATCTCGCAAAAGGGCAAACCTTCCCGGTCGCCGACCATCTGTCTTCACGGGGAATCAACCTGCCTACCTTCGCGAACCTCGCGGACGAGGATCTCGCTTACGTCATCGCACAACTCTTGAAAATTGTCCGCTCATGACAACCTCACCCGATCCAGTGCAAGCCTGTCCGGCCATCCCCCGGCCCGTGATGACTATCACGGAGGGTTTTCCCGCCGAGTCAATCCCGGCAGACGTCGATGTCTTGATTCTCGCCGGAGGGCCTGGTTTAAACGAATTGGAAATCCGCGAACTTCAGGAGGTATTGCATGCCGGCGAACGGCATGGTGCGGTATGCGCCCGCACTCTTGAACTGGGCACCTGGACATCATTCCCGATGGGACAGGCTTCTGCCCCGCTTGAACACAACACCGCGCGTCTTGCACACTCCGAATTACTCAAGCATCTGCCGCGATACGCCATTATTCCTGCCGCTCCCTGCGCGCCTATAATGATAAAAGGCGAGCTTCTTCAGCGATATTGGCCCCACCCCGCTGAGGTATTTGATTCATTCCACATCTCCCTGCGCCTGTCGCGTTATGGCTATTCAACCCTGGTCGCCCACCGGGTATTAAGCCAACCTTCACATCCCCCTCAGCCAACCTGTATCACTATCGATTCCGTATTTGCGAATGCGTCTTCCCACTACCCGGAATGCAGCCCGTTATTACGCTACTATCTGGACAGGCAAATTCATCCGGTGGAACGTTTTGCGGAACTCTTTTCAGGCCCACATCGGCCCCGACTCCTTTTCAATCTGCTGATTCTCAGAGCCAATCATAACGGGACATCGGAATATAGCCTTTCATTATTACGTGAGTTAGTGCTCCATTTTTCCTCCGACTTCGACATTACAATTCTTGTTCCTGAAGCAGCTGCTGAATTCCATAATTTACGCCGTGACTTTAAACACGTCATTACGCTCGACAGCCTCACTGGGGTATTCGATCTGGGCTTTATGCCCAGCCAAATCACAGACATCAATTTTCTATCGATCATGAATCGACACTGTTTGCGGCTGACCTTCACACTGCTGGATGTCATTTGGATGCGATCAGGCTATCTCCTGTGCAGACGCCCCATTTCACTGGAAGTACTGCGAACAGCCGTACGCTTTGCCGATGGGATTGCCACACTGAGCGAAGCAGGGCGAGCCGATGCACAAGCATTTTTTGGCCCTCTTTTCGCGCAACCAGACCAGGTCATTCGCCCCATTTTTCCCGGGATCAAAATGTCTCGCCAGCCAGCGTCCGTCCTTCCCAACGACCTGACACCCGGCTATGTACTGATTGTTGGAAATTCATGTCTTCACAAAGCGATCCTTGAATGTGTATCAGCGCTGAGCATAACGCCTCACCGCCTGGTCGTATTAGGTGACCCCGCCAGTGGAACCCTTCCAGAAGGCGTATATCATTTCCCAAGCGGGGAAATCTCACCAGAACTGGTGGACGCAATTTATCAGTATTGCGCAGCACTCGTATTCCCCAGCCAATATGAAGGATTCGGCCTGCCGGCAGCACAAGCGCTGAGCATCGGAAAACCTGTTGTCTTGTTTCCCATTGCAATTAATTTTGAAATCGCCAAACATTTCAGTCTCTATGAACAACAAGCTGTGTTCTGTCCCACTTTCTCGCAACTCCCGGATTGTCTCGCTGTCGCACTTTCCAAACCCATGACAGCCCCCCCCGCTTGTGGCCGTACATGGCTTCAGGCCGCAACCACTCTTCGTCATTTTCTGATCGAAGTGTCCCACAGCCCCATTCGAGGAGCACGGTTGGAAGAACGGCATCGGATGTGTCAGTTACTTGCATTTGAATATGATGTAACGCACAAGCCTCCGCCTGTACGGCAGGTCGGAAAGCTTGAAAAGATCGTCGAACAAATTCTGCCGGCTTTAAACCGATGGCGAACACTCTGCCCGGGTTTTCATGAATTCATTGCCCGTCCGTATCGCCGTTATGTGCTCAAACGTTAGTCCGTGCTAGATGCATTATGCGTGGCCACTTATACCGTTTTTTTGACTCATATAAGCACGTTTCACACGGGTTTATCGTAATGGTACTGCTGGTCGCAGCACTGAGCATACGAATCGCCGCCCCCGATTGCTTTCATCTTCCCGGCAATGATATTCCTGAACACATTGCCTATTCCATGAGCTTGGATTTTCCGGTTCAGGATCGCTCGTTTTTCCGGACTACCATTGACAGGCTGCTAAGCTTCAACCACGGATATACCCAGGCCGCGGGGATGTATCTTCTCTACAAATCCGCTTTCGACTGGCTATCCGCCCCCATTAACCCGCATACACTCGCGCTGGTCCATAGTCTGGTCGGAATTGCCTCCCTCGCGGCTTTTTTCGCCTTTATCCGCCGGCAGACATCCTTTCATGCGGCCATCATCATGACGACCTGCCTCGCCCTGATGCCCGTCCATGTTGGCATCAGTACGACGAACTCGGGCTACCAGCTTTTTAAACTGACTGGAATTTTTCTGACGCTTTGGCGTCTCGATATATATCAACGCACTACAGGCCATCGAACCGCCTTGCTTTATGCCCTGAGCCTGACCTTTGGAATCGGCGCCAGTGTTGACTTCTTCTTCACCCTGTCACTCAACATCCTGTACGCCATCTGGTCCCGCACACCTGGAAATCCATGCGTAGAGCGGAACCGCTTTCTACCTCTAATCATAATTGGAGCGGTAATCCCAGTAGCGGCAATCTTCGCATGGCATGCCTATACAGTTGCCCTGGGATTCCCGCGCGGGATCCTCTCGCGGCTTAGTTCTGTCACACAGTTCTCGCACGGCACCTTTTTTGATCCGCTCGGTGTTCTACGTAACCTCAGCATGCTGGTCGGCCCGATCACCCTTCTAGCCCCCATCGCCATAGCTACCCCTCGCGTTTGGCGGCAAGGTGCCTGGGCAAAGGTTGCGATGATCCAGTGGGTTTGGGAATTTGCCATATTAAGCTTTTCCGGACGAGGCGCCTGGACATCACACATCCTTAACTTGGCCGCCCCATCCCTGATCCTGGTCTGGCTTTTCCTGCGACCGCTTCGCTATGGAGTAGTCCTGTTTGTCACAGGCGGAATACTTTCCGCGATCCTGTCACTGATGATCATTTTTCGTGTTGGACCGACTGATGTCCGGACCACCTACGGATCACGATCCTACCAGGAAACAGGTATTGAGGCATTGGGCTTTCTTGTGCGGTCCGGGAAACTACCCTGCCCCTCATATGAGAATTCGACCAAATACGCACTCGCGGTGGATTTCGAGGGTGCCTGGCTCTTTCTCGGAGCCGATACCCTGGGATTTGGAGAACTGAAGCACAAGCAGGAGCAGGAGCACCAGCCTGCAAATCTGATTTTCGTTCAACGCCCCGGCCTCCACTCGGAGTTTAACGAATGGATTACTTCACGAGTTTCAGCAATGAGACCCGACTTGGAAATACTGGACGGAAGCAATGTTCTAATGCGCGTGTTCACTGCCGCACCCGGCCCAAATACCCGCACCAAGCAAAGCCGAAACCTAAAGGCGAAATTTTATTCCACCTACAACACCATGCATGACTACAATTTCTTATTCATTCCATAACCGGATGAAAACCGGAAACATGCCCACACCACCCGCATCCTCCAGATCTAAAAGCGCGAATATCAGGCCTCAGCTGTTTTACTTTTTCCTGGATTCGGGCATGCGCCGCGACGCCTTGCGCGACACATCAACTTGTCCCGGCGCCCGTTATGTCCTCTATGGCCTGGATCAACTCCAGGCAGCTGGATACACGGCACAACATAACCTGACCGGAGTAACAGCCCCCTCCCGCTGGGTTGCGCGAATGGCTTGTCTGGCCGGCCTTGCCATCAAATTTGTCGGAGGCTCAAGCGGTGATTTTCAAACCGTATTAAAGGAACGGCGCCGGTGCCGGCAGGCCTATATTGTTGTGTCAACCGTAGACAATGTTGGCGTGCCACTCGTTTTCCTGAACTTTTTCAAACTGCTCCAGCGTCCACTTCTTTATATCAGCATCGGGCTCCCTGAGAGAATTTCCGCCAACAGCCCGCTCCGCTCTTACTGGCACGACAGCCAGATCTTTGCCCATCGCCACGGAGCCGCCCTCTACGCCCAGTCCGGCTATCCAATCCGGGCCATTGGACACCGCCTTGCCGCACTCGCCTGGATAGCGTCAAAGCGCCTTATACATCCGGAAAAACCTGATTACAGAATATGACCACCCTAAGCGTACCCATCCTCTGTCTACATGGATCGTCCCCCATATCATGACCGATGTCTTCTATTTCTTCCGGCAATCCACGATGCGAAGAGGTCTCCTCCAGGGAACCCTCCGGGATCCCGCCGCCCATTATCTCCTCTACGGATTTGATCACCTCGCCCAGAGCGAATTGACCGGGATCCACAACCTTCAGACCCTTGGGGACCTCGACATCCCCCAGGGTCGCCTTGCGCACTGGCTCGGACACCTGACCACTCGCATGGGAGGCATCGGCGGCGATTATCAAACAGTCATCTCTCACCGCCGTGGCGCCAATCGTTCCGCTGTGATCCTTTCAACCGTGGACACGGTCGGGATTCCCCTCGTTCTTTTCAAACGCGCCGGATTGATTCATCCACCCTTGGTGTACATCAGCATCGGACTCCCTGAACGCATCAAAAAAATGACTCATGAACGAATCCGGGCGTTCTACCGGAATGCGTATCGCGGAGTAAGCCGTTTCATCGCCTATGGCTGGGAGGAGGCAAACTGGTTGCGCCGCTGGCTTGGCTTTCCGGAAAACAGCACAAAAGTTGTGTTTATTCCGTTTGGCGTCAACTGCGAGTACTTCTCACCCCGCCCCGACATCATTCCATCGGTCGATGTGCTCACTATTGGAGCTGATCCACAACGTGACTTCAAAACCCTGTTCTGGATTGCCTCTCGCCATCCCGAAGTCTCCTTCCGCGTCATTGCCGGAAAAGAGCACGCCTCAGGCTTCACATCCGTCCCCAGCAATGTTGAAGTTCACATCGATCTCCCTTTCCCTGAAATACGGAATCATCTGGCCACCGCCCGCATCATCGCCCTGCCCATTCATGAAAACACCTATTCTGCAGGCACGACAACGCTACTTCAAGCCATGGCCATGGCCCGCCCAATCGTAGTCAGCCAAACCGGTGCCATCCGACAGGGATATGGATTGCAGGACGGACAAAATTGCCGTCTGATCCCACCGGGGGATCGCGCTGGCTTTGAAGTCGCACTGATGAATTTACTCGGGGCACCTGATGTCGCCCTTCAGATGGGGCTCTCCGCCCGCCAAACCGCAGAACATCATCTGACGTGGGACCAGTATGAAAAAAAACTTTTTGCCGTTCTGAAAGAATTCGACCAATAATCCCCCCCGTCCTTTCAGGGAAAACCTAACTATGAAAATCCGGCTATTCGAACCCGAACGCAGAAATGAAGGATTCTTTCATCTGATTTACGATTCTCTCGTGCACTGCAAGAATGCCCACCTCGTGTCAGACCCACGCCCCCTTCCTCGAATCCTTAAACCCCGGGAACACACGAGTGCCTGGGCAGACTTCGATGGCCACCCTGTGTTTTTCGACATGAACGATCATGTGTTTTTCTACGACATTGCCGCCCTCGATCATTGCGAGGTCTATTTCAAAGCCAACCTGAATTGGGATGTCACAAATAAAGTTCTGCATGATGCCGGGCGGCAAGATCTGAAATCCAAAATTCTCCCTTTTTTCTTTTTCTCGCCGAATCCGGCACGGGATCGGCGATTCCGGCGAATGAACTGGTTTAGAAACCTTAAACAGCCACGCACTGATGTTTGCCATATCGTCGGGGTGTATACGAACGACATCATGAAGGGTATGACATCACCGTTCGCCAAGTCCTCATCGGGAACCATTGATCCGGCTGCGTATCACTTTTGGATCCGTCATGATATTCAAAAGGCATTGAAGGACGCAGACATCCCGGGCTATTACCGTCTCACCAGCCGTGGAAATAAAAGAATCGAGGATGGCCGTATTGTCTTCTCCAACCTCAACTCATGGAGGTATTCCAGCCGGATCATGGATAGCCGCCTGACCATGGTCAACACGTTACCCCATGCCGTTCTGCCGTGGAAGGCGGCGGAGAGCCTGGCCATGGGCCGTCCGCTGATTTTCGAGCGAGCGCCTCTTGTTGAAATGCCTGAGCCGTTTGGCTTGAAGAAAGACATCCACTATCTGGAATTGCTTCCTTCCGTGGGCGGGTTCGACGCAACCGCGCCCCTTGGTCGCCCGGAGAGTTATCGGGTTCTCAACCCGATCGACCCGGCGGATTTCGGAACGAGAGCGCACTGGCTAAGACAGGTTCTGGCCGATCATGACCGCATCGCGACGATGACCGAAAAAGCGTTGCACTATGCCGACCACGTTTTAATCGAACCGGTCGTCGCCGATTTCATCTGCGATCAAGTGCAGTCCAGGATTCATTGACTATCAGACATGAGCTGGCTTTCCAATATTTTCACCTTGCCAGGGAAACCCGTGTCCTTGGATTTTCGAAGTATTTCGATCTTCCACGAGTATGCCCCACCCCCGAGTGGCGGAGGGCACCAATTCATGCGGGCGCTGGAGGCGGAACTGGAGGCTCGGGGATTCAGGATAGAAAACAACACGTTGTCCCGATCCACACCGGCCTGCCTTTTCAACTCCTACAACTTCAACTTCAAACAACTGCTGAAGCAGAGGCATCGTCAGTGCCGGATGGTACATCGGGTTGACGGCCCCGTCAGCGTCTATCGGGGCATGGATGATGGCACCGACAAACGTATAGCCAAAATCAACAACGAGTTGGCTGACGCCTCTATCTTTCAATCCCAGTTCAGTCTCAACAAACACCGGGAACTGGGATTTGAGTTCGTCCAGCCTTGCGTCATCATGAATGCCGCCGATCCCCGAATTTTCAATCAACAGGGCAGACTCCCCTTCGATCCAAACCGGAAAATCAAACTCATCTCGACAAGCTGGTCGGACAACCTGAACAAAGGCGCGGAAATCTACCAATGGCTGGATCGCAACCTGGATTGGAGCCGCTACGAATACGTTTTTATCGGACGCCTTCCCCTTCCGATGAAAAATATCCAGGTAATCGCACCCCTTGAACCCGAAATACTGGCCACCCATTTGCGACTAAGCGACATTTTCATCACCGCGAGTCGAAACGACCCTTGCTCCAATTCCCTGATTGAGGCCCTGTCCTGCGGCTTGCCAGCCCTCTACCTCAACAGCGGTGGACACCCTGAAATCACCGGCAGCGGCGGCCTTTCATTTGATCACCCCGAAGAAATTCCCATAGCACTGGATCGACTGACCAGCACCTATTCAACGTATCAAGAGGCCATTGCAGCACCCAGGATTCGTGACATTACTGAACGTTATCTTTCTATCCTGACTGCAAACCCCGAAGTCCCACCACCCTGACCCAATCTTTCCGCGCTTTCGCCCCAAGCGGATTAATTCCTTCCTGCCGTGTAATATTCCACCCTCCCCGGGTAATACGGATTATGAGAGGCAACTCCCATGAACGAAGCTGAACTCGATCAATTGGTGCAGCGTGTCCAGGCGGGTGACACGGATGCCTTCGGCGAGGTGGTTTTTGCCATCCGCAAGGAACTCCGGATATTCCTCTCCGCCCACGCCAGCTCCATCGACATGATCGAGGAAGTACTGCAATCCGCCCTCGTGGTCTGCTATGAAAATATCGGGAAATATGAATTGCGGGGAACCTTCCTGTCCTGGACCAAGGGCATTGCCCGGAATCTCCTTCTCAAGGAGGTCAAGGCTCGGTCACGCTATGTGGCACCTGACGAGGATGTGCTGGATCGCATTGTCGTGGAGGCGGCCATGAACTCCCTCAAGGCCCAGGATCGGGAGGAAGCGTATGTTGAACACCTGCGCGCCTGTCTGGATAAACTTCCCGAGACGTCCCGGAAACTCATTCAACAACGGTATTTCAGCAAAACGTCAATTCGGGACCTTGCCAGGTTAAACAACCGGACAGAAACCTGGACGGCAGTCGCCCTGTTCAGGATACGGGATCTCCTGAAGGATTGCATGATGAGGGAGGTGTCCTCATGAATGAGCAGGAATTCAGCCTTCTGACAGAAGAATACCTCGACGGAACGCTGTCGCCACAAGGGCGCGCCGCCCTTCAGGCCGATGTTCAGGCCAACCCCGAACATCGCCGGATTTTCGAAGAGCAGGCCCGTCAACACATCCGCATTCATGCCCAGACCAGTCGTGTCGATTTCACTGAATCCCAGCGAATCGCCGTAATGATCGTGGATATCGCCCAAAAACACCGCGATCCCAATGCCTTCATGGAACTGCTTCGCCGGAAAACCCTCCGAGAACGCCTCACGGTCCTCTTTCAGGGCCTGCGCGCGGGAAAGGGAACTACCGCCTATCAGAACGCCAAGGCTGAACTGATGCGAAGGTTCACTCCTGTAACCGTCTCCATGGCCATCAATGTCGCGCTCATTCTCATTATTTTCTGCTGGGTCCCCATCATGCTCCCACCTCCACCGAAGCCGGAGGGCGTTCCGGTTACTCTCAGTTCCACATCCGAACCACAACCCCTTGAACCCATTGTCGACGTTCCCGCCGCCGCCATCCGGACAACACAGCGGGAAATCTCCCAGATTTTGGCAAAATCCAATCTCGATCCTGACTCCAGCAGGGCTGATGTTACCGCCCCCCCGGAACCAGCGAATGACGCCTTCCAGGCCACCACCCCCGTAGCCGCTGCCTCATTCGCCGCCCTCCCCGCCTCGGCACCCCTCTCTATTGGCAATATCCCCACTCTCATAGGCCGCTCTGCCCCCACACGTATCGGTATTTTGAAAACTATTCCCGGTTCAGACCGCACCGAAACAGCCGTTCTCAAATCACTGCAATGGCTCAAGAATAACCAATCCCCAGACGGCTCCTGGCGCGGGCAGGATATCACCGCCATGACCGGGCTCGCACTTCTCGCCTACCTCGCCCACGGTGAAGTACCCGGTTCCAAAGAATTCGGTGAACCCGTGACAAAAGGAATAAAAAATCTTCTGACCCGGCAGGATGCCCGGGGATTCTTCTCAAAAAATGTTTATGCCCACGCCATCGCCACCTATGCCATGGCCGAAGCATTTACCCTCACCCGAATTTTGGAGTTGAAAACACCACTGGAAAAGGGCGTCCGCATCATTCTCGACGGACAACAGCCAAACGGTGGTTTCGATTACAACTACCGGAAGGAGCAGCGGTTTGATACCTCAGTCACCGGTTGGCAAATTCAGGCACTGAAGGCCGCTCTGATCGCGGGAATCAAACTTCCGGGCCTTGAAGAAGCATTGCAACGCTCGGCCCGCTTCCTTCAAAACGAAGCCTTTGCCGGAGACGGAAGCGGCTTTGTCTACGAGGGAAAGAATGGAAGCACCGCCGCCAAAGGAGGCCGCCCCTCCATGACAGGGGTCGGCACACTCTGCCTCCAAATGCTGGGTAAACCGGCTTCCCCGCAGGTTCGAATCGGCCTCAAGGCCCTTCATAAAGCAGAACTCGACTGGCCCGACAGCGGGAAAGCCGGAGTCTATTCGGGTTATTATGTCACCCAAGCCAAGTTCCAGGGCGGGGACAAGGCGGAATGGCTTCGCTGGAATAAACAGATGCAAAATAAACTCCTGGCCCGTCAACATCCCGACGGCCACTGGGAACAGGGCGATTACGATAACGGCTCCCATGTTTATACCACCGCACTTTGCACATTGATGCTGGAGGTCTATTATCGGTATCTTCCGACCTATGCGAAGCAACCGGTGTCGGTGCCGCTCAAAGACAGGTCTCCAGAAGAGGTCTCGGTAGATGTCCGATAATTCAGTCTCCGCCACCGGGTGGAAAGCGCGGCTTTCACTTTTCCGTCCACCCAACTTGTTAACCGTCCCCGGCGACCCGCTGGCTGGCGCCCTTCTGGCCGCAGCCGCCGCTGGCGTCATCCCCCCGCTCCCCCCTTTGCTTGCGACCCTGGGCGCCGCAGTCTGCCTTTATGCGGCCGGACTGCTGGCCAATGATTTCTTTGACCGTCACGTGGATTCACAAGAGCGCCCCACCCGCCCCATTCCCTCGGGTTCGGTAAAGGCCAACGGGGTACTCATCGCCGCCCTGCTCTTCACCCTTGCCTGCCTTTTTCTGGCCGCAGAGGGAGGAATGGCCACCCTGTTCATCGCCAGTCTCCTGGCCGCATGTTCATGGTTCTACAATGCCATCGGGAAGCTCATTACCTGGCTTGGCCCCCTCAACATGGGAGCCTGTCGCGGCCTCAACCTGCTGATGGGTGCCGCCCTCATTGGACCCCGAGGCCTCACCGGCACGCGAGTCCTGATCGCCGCCACGCTTCTCACCCTTTTCATCACGGCCATCACCCTGGCCGCCCGTCATGAAGCCAACCCGGACGACTCCAGACACGCCCCGAAGTGGCTGGCGTGGGCCCTTCCCCTGATTCTGGCTTTCGGACTCCTAAGCCTCATTCACACTCTCGGGATGGCGCTCGGACTCGCTGCCATGGCGATCGCCTGGACGACCATCTGGAGCATCAACCTATCCCGGGCCACACCCCCCGCCGCCACTCAGCGAGCCATCGGCGGACTAATCCGGGGCCTCATCCTGGTTCAGACCGCCCTGTGCGCCGCCAGCGGCCCGACAGGCGAAGCCTGCGCCCTTTTGTTACTCGTCGCCTTCCCGGTTTCAGGCTGGCTAGGCAAGTGGTTTTACGGAAGTTAAAGAGGGTTCAGGGTTCAGGGTTCGGGGTTCAGGAGGCGTTTCCGGCCTGAACCCTGACACCCTGAACCCTGAAAACTAACCAGTTACAGTTGATGAACAAATCAGCCTGCTTAAGCGTTTAACCTAAAAGGAGCAGTTGAATCAGGAAAATAGAACACTTCGTCGCATGTCTTAGTCGCCCCCCTTAGTCGGTTACGCTTAGTCCAACGGCTTAGTCGTTCCCGGACAGTGGCTTGTCGACTAAGCAGGTCGACGAAGCGTAACCGAGTAAGTGTGGGCCGAAGTG
>JBAXMJ010000059.1:0-15550 GCA_037134355.1 bacterium
TCCGAGGCCTCCGCGGACGGCTCGGAGAGCCGTCCCTACCCTGAGTTCATGTACAATCAATTATGAGACCATTCATAATACTCCTACAGGATCTTCCCGATTCGATTGATGGTTGGCTTGAGAACACCGCAGTCCCGCGCAAAAGAGGGCCACCGTTTTACAGCCGCAAGGACCTCGACCTCGATTTGCGCGGCTTCGGTTGCGCCGATACCGGCCCCTGCGGCAACACGGCGGAACTGCTCCTGACCGGGTGCCCGTCCCTCTCCGCAAACCGACGTCGTGTGTTCGCCACCGGGCCCTTCGGCAAAGGTCAGGTCAAACCCTGGTGCCAGCCTCCACCCCTCCTCAGGCTTGTAAAGAAAAGCAAAATTCTTCACATGATCATCCCGGTTGTGAGCCAGCACGTTGAAAACCATCAGCCGGTAAACCTTCCGGACCTCCGCCATATTTCCCGTTAATAGGCGCACCACTTTGTGGATATCCTGATAATCCAAACAGGGCAGGCGGAAGTTGGCGCCAATCAGATTCCCCAGACTGTGCATGTGAATGCGCTGCAGACCCTCCCGGTCAAACCTCCTGACGCCGAAAAAGCGACCCTCCCGAACCTCGAACAGCCTGTGCTCCGGAAATGAAATTCCCGCCGCCCGAGCCATGAGGGCGTAAGCCGCCTCCACCGCTCCCGTATCCGGTGAATCAGTCCTCGCAAAAAACTTAATCATCCACGGGTCATACTCTCCGGGATAAGGCTCCGGCCCCGTAACAAGGTCATCCCCACAGACTCCGGCCAGCACTTTCGGACGCGCCCCGCCGGGCGAGCCACCTGCCTGCAGGAGTTCAGGCAAAACAACGGCGGCGTCCCCTTCCAACACGGCTTGCGCCTCTCTTGCCAACCGCCCCAGTCCCCCCCCCTTCACAACCTCATCCGACTCTCGTGACGAAGGATGAAAGGAGAGAGCGCCAAGGGCACTCTTACCCATCCATGCCAGGCGGTCCAACTCAGTAAAGGCGGCAGGCGAGGTCCCTCTCTGACGCAGAAACCTGTCCATCAGCAAACGTCCCCACCCATCCGGAAGCGCATCATCAAACACTCCCGGCAACTGCTGGAATGTTTGTAACCCGGGTACCACGGGCAACTTGAAGGGCGAGAGTGGGCTCCCCTGCGTGATGAAGAACTCGTCAAACTCGAAAAAATAGCTCCCGCGGTCTTCCGCCAACTCGCCCACGGGAATCACCTGGCCGGGCGCCCTGTGATAACGCACAGCAAGCCGCTTCACCGTACGCCCCGCTTTGGCAGAGGTTGCCGCAACCGCCGTTCCAATTCATCGATACTCCGCGCAGGAGGAGGGGCGAGCAACGCCTCAAACTCCGCCAGTCGTCCCAGAGATAAGGCGACACGCAAAACAAGTTCCAACGAAGCCTGCCCCGTTTGCTCAAATCGTTTAAGTGATGCCCCGGAAACCCCCGCACGCTCAGCGAGCGTTAGGCGCTTCCATCCCGCTAACAGCCTCAAGTCCTTCGCCTTGGCTCCTAAAGTTACAGCCATCTCTTCCGGCATTGACTGATTCAACACTTCCATAAGGATAATATATAGTCTTCTTCTTACGTTTTTTCAATAATAAAGATAATATATTAACGTTACTTAATACAACCCATTCAGCATCCGCAGCACCACCCGCCCCACGGTTTCCAGGCTGGCGGGACTGAGCTTATCCACGGTATCGGCAGGAGTGTGCCAATAGTCGTTCGCACCGGGAACCGACCCATAATCGAAATCAATGAGATCCACAGCGGGCATGCCTACATCGAGAAACGGCTGATGGTCATCAAGGACTCCTTGTCTGGAAAGGGAGAATTTCTCCCGGGTCCCATTTGCCTCAGCCGCCTTGAACACGGCGGAAATCAGTTCAGGGGTGCCATTCCGGGGGATGGCCACATTCAGATCCCGATCCCCTATCATATCCAGCAGAATCATGGCCCGCACAGCACGGGCGCGCCCGGAAGCCACTAGCCCGGCGACAAGATGACGGCTACCATGAAGACCGTCGTTCGGGCCGTAATTAACTTGGCACTCCTCCCCATCCAGAAAGGCCAGCATCACTGAAGGACGTTCGTTCGTGCCCGACTTGAGAATCGGAGCCAGCGCCAGCAACACCCCCACTCCCGATCCCGAATCATTTGCCCCGACAAAGCCTTCTACACCGGAATGGCGTTTACTTAAGGACTGTTCGGGATGGGCGACGGTTGGTGTACCGCCTTCAGGCGGCTGCGACCCAGAAAGACCGGCTGAAGCCGGTACACCAGCAGCAGGCACCTCGAACGCTGGGCTTAAATAAGTGCCATTCCCTTCTATGCCGGATTTCGTATCCCAATGGGCGGCCAGAATAATCAGGCCGGGCTTGGCTCCCGGTAAAGTCGCCGTGACATTGACAAAGATTCCGGTCCCTCTGGGAGTGACATCGCGGAATTCATCTCTTTCGGCCGTCACCCCCAGGGAAGTCAAACGATTAATGAGCGCCGTGGCGGCCCTGCGCGCGCCTTCCGTGCCCGGCACTTTCGAGCCCAGAGCAACAAACTGCTCCACTTCACGAAAGGCGGATTCACCTGTCAGGGCTGACGGGTCATAAGAAGACGGCGCGGGTGGCACCTGCTGAGGCCCGCACGAGGCGCACAACAGGAGACCGGAAAGAAACACCCTTTTCATCCACGATCCGTAAGGCCCAGAAGATCCAGGACACGATCCAGATCGTCGTTCGTGTAAAAATCAATCTGGACGCTACCTTTGACCTTACGCCCATTGGCGGTCGTCCGACAGGGCTGGATCTGAACACTCGTCCCGAAATACTGGTGCAATTTGTCCGCGAGAAAGACCAGGTGGCTGGCAGGAATATCCTCTTTCCCCGGCGTCCGCTTCTTGGGAATTTTTCGGGCATGCTCGATGATTCGCTCGAGATCCCGAACCGACAGACCATCCTTGATCACGCGCTCCGCCATCCGGCACTGCTCGGGCTCGGTGGGGAGCGCCAAAAGCACCTTGGCATGACCAGCGGAAAGCAATCCCTCGGTCATGAACTTCTTCACTTCCTTGGGCAGGGCGAGCAACCGCAGGGCATTGGCAACCGAGGCGCGGCCTTTGCTGACTTTTTTGGCGATCTCGTCCTGAGTCAGATTGAACTCAGTCGCCAGGGCCTGATAGCCCTCGGCCTCCTCAATCACATTCAAATCGGCGCGCTGAAGATTTTCAATCAGTCCGATTTCCAAGGCTTGGAGATCGGTTGCCTCGCGAACGATCACGGGCACCTGCTTCAGACCGGCTTCACGGGCGGCACGCCAGCGCCGTTCACCGGCGATGAGCTCGTATCCCTCTTCCGCCTTCCTGACCAGAAGCGGCTCCAGCACGCCGTGTTCCTTGATGGAGGCCACGAGTTCATCGAGCGCCTCCTTCACAAAAACCCGGCGCGGCTGAAATGGATTCGGACGGATCCGGGCGGCCTCCAGCATCAGGGAGCCGCCTGCCTCTGTTGCGGAAGCCGGGGCGGCCTCCACGGGAGTATCCCGAATCAAGGCTCCCAATCCGCGTCCCAATCCATGCTTTGCCGCCATTGTGATCTCCCTTTATTTCCGGGCAAACAACTGACCCGCACGGGACCGGGAATCCAGTCCGGGACGCAGGCCGGGGCTTGTCCGGACCGCATCGTCTTCCGTCTTGGCCGCGTCATCCGAACTCGCGGCGGGCGTCTCGATATCCAAAGTCTCGCCGGAGACTGATTCAGAAGGACTGATCTCGGATTTCCCGATCAGGGTAACCCCTTCCTCCACCACCAGGCGACGGCCCTTGATATCACCGGCCACGCGGGCGGTTCCCTTGAGTTCAATGCGCTCCTTGGCGAGGATGTTGCCCTTCACCATTCCCAGCACCACGATCGAGGCGGCGGCGACATTGCCCTTGATGGCCGCGCCCTTCTCCACCAGAACATCTCCGGCGCAAGTTAGATCACCATTCAGTTTGCCCGACATCTTCACACCGCCGGCGCATTTGATCGAACCGGTAATTTCAACATCATCCGCAATAATCGTCTTGGCTTCGTCCATGGCATTATTCTTTCTCTTTTATTGTTTAAGGATACATTCCCGCCCGCATCAGGCCGGTCGTTTCCGGCAGATCGAACAGGAGATTCATGTTCTGCAGGGCTGACCCTGCTTGACCCTTCATCAGGTTGTCGATGTGCGAAATCACCCGCAACTTGCGAGTGCGCGCATCCACGTCCACGATGAGGTTACAGAAATTGGTTCCGCGGACATGCATGGATCCAATGGCGGCGGACCGGTCAAAGATCCGCACAAAGGGACTGTTCTTATAGAACTCGCGATAGAGGGCAATCACATCCTCCACCTTCGTCTCCGCCTTCAACTGTCCATACAGGCTCGACATGATGCCGCGGCAGACGGGAACCACCTGCGCGGTAAAGGTCACGCGGATCTCGGTTCCGGCCTGCAGGCTGAGTTCGCGCTCGATTTCACAGACATGCTGGTGTCCCGCGAGCTTGTACACATTCATATGGTCGTACCGCGCCGGGTAATGGAAGACGGCGTTCGGCTTCTTGCCCGCGCCCGAGACCCCGGTCTTGCAGTCGCAGATCACACTGAAGGGATCCACGAGATTGTGCTTCACCGCCGGGGAAAGCCCGAGGATGCAGCTCACGGCAAAGCAACCGGGATTCCCGACCACAGTCCGGCTCGCGTTGATTTTCCCGCGATGCAACTCCGCGAGGCCGTAAACGGCCTGGGGAAGAATGGCCGGCGAGGCGTGGGTCGTGGCCAGCCCGATCCGGCTGGCATATTCCGCATAACTGTCCTGGGAGTTGAACCGGAAATCGCCGCTATAATCCACAAGCTTGGCGCCTGAGGCCAGAATTTCGGGGGCCAGCTTCATACCAACGCCATCCGGGGTGGCGGCAAAGACTACATCGACCGGCTGCAGGGCGACGGGATCCTTGGGATCCACAATCGGAATGTCACAAAACCCGGTCAGGTGCGGATACAACTTGCTGATCGGCGACCCGACATCCGTCACATCCACCAGGGCGACGATTTTCGCACCCGGATGATGAAGCAGAAGTTCCACAATTCCCACGCCGCCATACCCGCCCGCCCCAATGATTTTTGCTCGAATCACGCCTGGTTCTCCTTGTAAAAATGAATCGCTGAAACATAGTTCCCCCCCCATCGGGTGTCAAGAGACGGTTTGAACTTCTCGTAATGGGTCACTGACGAGGGGGTAAGTAAAAGGACCGAAGGACTTGTAGTAACCGGCGTCCTCGCCGGTAGTGTGCAAAGAGTGCCGCCGACACGGCGGCTACTACAGCGATGCCCTCATGAGTGACCCATTACAACTTCTCCTAAATAGTGGTTGACACCCCCCCCCTTCATGAGGTAAACAGGCACGCTTTTTACGGTCTGAAAGGTTGGAAGCAGTCATGAAAACATCTCTACCTAAAGAGAGCGAAATCCAGCGGAGCTGGTATTTAGTGGATGCGGCGGGAAAGCCGCTTGGGCGTTTGGCGGTCAAAATCGCCAATCTCCTCCGGGGACGCAACAAGGTTACCTTCACGCCTTCCTATGATACCGGCGACTTTGTCGTCGTCATCAATGCCAAGGATGTGAAACTGACGGGCAGCAAGGATGCTCAGAAGGTGTATCAGCGTTACACCGGGTTCCGAAGCGGCCATAGAAGCACTACGGTCGCCATGATGCGTGAACGGCATCCCGACCGCATCATCAAAAAGGCTGTCGAGGGCATGCTCCCGGGCAATAAGATGAGCACCAAGGTCATCAAGCGTTTGAAGGTGTTTGCGGGCGCTGAGCATTCTCATGCTGCCCAGAACCCCAAAGTAATCGAACTGAAGTAACGAGGGACATCACGTGGCCGAAACAGTCGCAAAATACAGTGCAACGGGACGCAGGAAAACATCAGTCGCCCGGGTGACTCTTACACCGGGTACTGGCAAATGGATCGTCAATAAAAAGGCGCCAGATATCTATTTCGGGAATGAGGCAACGCTTCATTATATCCAGCAACCCATGAAGTTGACCGACACCCTGGTCAAGTTCGACCTGTCGGCCCGGTTGACCGGCGGGGGAATCGTGGGACAGGCCGGCGCATTGCGCCACGCCATCTCCCGCGCCCTTCAGGTCTCAGACGTCTCGCTCCGCACGGTGCTCAAGGCCAGCGGCTGCATGACGCGCGATTCCCGTATGAAGGAACGCAAAAAGTACGGTCAGCCCGGCGCCCGCAAACGCTTCCAGTTCTCGAAGCGTTAAAATTGGGACACGGCCTTGCCGTTTCAACAAAAACCCTGAACCTTACGGTTCGGGGTTTTTGCTTTTCTACCCCTTACAGCACAATTGTGTTGAACGATTGCGGCGGCAGGGGAAATGCCAGCATCCGGCCGCCATCCTCCAGCACAACACGCCGGAACCTCGTCTCAGGATTCTGAATCACCAGAACCCGGCTCTCATCGTCCTCGTTGTAGAACACCACCGCACGCGACGCCCATTCCCCCGTCACCTTCAACCGGATAGCATAGCGCTCAACCAGACAGGAGAAATGCCGCATGACGTAATAATCAGGAGTCAGGGTACAGGTTCGGGTCACGGGATCCACAGCGAGGAGGGAATTCCGCCCGTTGCCTTCCAAATCCCGTCCCCCGTCGGGAAACACCATATTTTCATAAAGGCAAAAACAGGCTCCACCACTGATCGCCTGCTGAACCACCGCGAAGGTTTCATGCGCCTGCACCCAGGTATTGCCACCATCCCCGCCCCCGCAATCCGATTGCATCAACGGAAGGTCCGGAAAGGCCCTGCGAATGCGGACCAGCATGTCACGGGCCTCATGCTGGGTGGCGAGTCCGGACAGAAACTGCATCGCCAACGGATCACTCAATACCGGCAAAGCCTGGGAGGCATACTGGATTGAATCGAGGGGGCCCAGCCAGAGCCGCGTCGAAATCCGGCGTTTCTGGAACATCGGCCCCAGATAGGCCCGGATAAAATCGCGAAGTTGCGCGCCGGTCCACATGCACCCCGGCCGCCGGCCACCCGAAGCCGGATCATTCTGAATCAGAAGATGATCAATGACGACACCTTCCTTCCGGTAATCCGTGATGTACCTCGCCAGGTAAAGCGCATAGGCTTCAAGCATCTCGGGGCTCCAGACAATCCGTCCGGCGCCACCCCCGCGGCTTTCCTTCATCCACTCCGGCGGACTCCAGGGACAGGCCACCACCTTGAATTTACGGATTCGCTCCAGCGGGTGCCGGACAAAGGGAAGCAGCCTGTCACGGTCACGCTCCACCGAAAAGCTCCGCATCAGCAGATCACCCTGATTGTCGTTATAGGAATAGGGATCAACGGCAAGATTGGATGCGCCCACCGGGATCCGCCCGTAATGGAACCGGCACCCCTCCTCGTGATTGAAAAGGGCATTCACCGCCCGCTTTCGTTCCCCGGGCTTCAGTGACGCAAGCGCCGCCCAGCCTCTCTCGGAGAATCCACACCCGAATCCCTCCCAAAGCTGATCCATGCCGCCTTCAAGACGGAGCCCCACCTCGGCTTTTCGCGTGACAACCGGACGCCCCTGCACGGCCCAAGGCCGCGCCGGTGTTGAGGCAATCCACAGTCCGCTCCGTCTCTCCATACGGTCAATCTACAGCCATTGCACATCTCGCTTCAATGAACATCTTGCTCTCCGAGTAAGGACTGTTTGGGATGAGTGACGGTTGGTGTACCGCCTTCAGGCGGCCAAAAGACGGCCGGCTAAAGCCGGTACACCAGCGGCGGGAACCTCGAACGCATACCTTAAGTAAGTGCCATTCTTGTCAGAACCATTACCATTGCCCCCTGATTGGCGTTTGATTTCACTCCCGCCTTTGGGTTATAGTTTTATGCGCCATTTACAACAGACAGGAATGTGATTATGACCCTTGATAAGAAAACAAGCTCTTCGAGAAAAAAAGCTAAAGTCACGGCCCCCATTCAGGATTTGCGCCAATACCGCACGCTCGATACCGTCGAGGCCTTGAAATTGAGTTTTGAAAATCATCTGCGATACACCCTGGCCCGCGACCAGTACTCCGCCACGGATCGCGACCGCTATATCGCCCTGGCCATGGCCGTCCGCGACCGCCTGGTTGGCCGGTGGATTGAAACCAGCCAGACGTATGTCTCGCGCAATGTCAAACGCGTCTATTATTTGTCGCTGGAATATCTTATCGGGCGCGCCATGGGCAACAATGTCATCAACCTCGGACTCGACCAGATCGTCTCCCAGGCCATGGCCGAACTCGGACTCGACTGGAATTACCTGCGCGACCTGGAGCGCGATGCCGCATTGGGCAACGGCGGCCTGGGCCGGCTCGCCGCCTGCTTCATCGACTCCCTGGCCACACTCGAATTGCCGGGTTACGGCTACGGCATCCGCTACGATTACGGCATTTTCCGCCAGGCGCTCCGCGACGGACATCAGGTCGAGGAGCCCGACAACTGGCTGCGCGACGGAACTCCGTGGGATATCGAGCGTCCGGAATACCAGTACCCCGTTCATTTCGGGGGCGAGGTCAAGGATGACCGCGATGATCAGGGCCGCCATATCTCGCGCTGGGTCAACTATGACACCATCATCGGCATGCCCTATGACTTTCCCGTCGCCGGCTACGGCAACAATACGGTCAACAACCTCCGTCTCTGGACCGCCAAGGCGTCGGAGGAATTTGACCTGTCGTTCTTCAACAACGGCGATTATATCCGGGCCTATGAGCAGAAGATCCTGCGCGAAAACATCACCAAGATCCTCTACCCCAATGATCGCATCGAGCAGGGTCGGGAACTTCGCTTCAAACAGCAGTACTTCTTTGTCTCCTGCTCCATCCAGGACATTTTGCGCCGGTTCCGGGTCAGTAACACCGACTGGCGCGTGCTCCCGGACAAGGTCGCCATCCAGCTCAACGACACGCATCCCTCGATCGGGATCGCCGAGATGATGCGCCTGCTGATCGACGAATACTCGCTCGAGTGGGATCTCGCCTGGGATCTCGTCACCCGGGTCTTCGGCTACACCAACCACACCATCATGCCCGAAGCGCTTGAGAAGTGGCCGGTCCGCCTGTTCGAAGATCTGCTGCCCCGGCATCTGACCATCATCTATGAGATCAATCGCCGGTTCCTGCGCCAGGTGATGAACAAGTTTCCCAATGACCACGAGCGCCTCGCCCGCCTGTCGCTGATTGAAGAAGGCGGCGAAAAACAGGTTCGCATGGCCAATCTGGCCGTGGTGGGTAGCCACAAGGTCAACGGCGTGGCCAGACTGCACTCTGAACTGATCAAGGAAACCCTGTTCCGCGACTTCTACGAGCTGTGGCCCCAGAAGTTCACCAACATGACCAACGGGATTACCCAGCGCCGGTGGCTGCTGAAAAGCAATCCCGCCCTGGCCGCCCACATCACCAAAAAGATCGGGGACGGCTGGATCAAGGATCTCTACCAACTCAAGAAATTGGAGCGGTACACCAAGGATGCCGAATTCAAGTCGCGCCTGCGCCAGATCAAATTGGAAAATAAACAGAAACTGGCCGACTACATCCGCGTCGCCCATGGCGTGGAGGTGGATCCCTTCTCCCTGTTCGATGTTCAGGTTAAGCGCATGCACGAATACAAGCGGCAACTCCTCAACTGCCTGCATATTTTGCACCGCTACACCCAGCTGAAAAAGAACCCCGACATGGATATGCTCCCGCGCACATTCATCTTCGGCGGCAAGGCGGCGCCGGGTTATGCCATGGCCAAATTGATCATCAAGCTCATTAATGACCTCTCCGCCGTGGTCAACACGGATCCTGACGTGCGCGGCCGGATGAAGGTGGTCTTCCTGAGCGACTACCGGGTCTCTCTCGCTGAACGGATTATCCCCGCCAGCGACCTGAGCGAGCAGATCAGCACGGCGGGAACCGAGGCCAGCGGCACCGGTAATATGAAGTTCACCCTGAACGGCGCGCTGACTATCGGCACGCTCGACGGCGCCAACATCGAGATCCGCGAAGAAGTTGGCGCGGAAAACTTCTTCCTGTTCGGAAAAACCGTTGAGGAAATCAACGCATTGCACCAAGTCGGATACAATCCGTGGGACTATTACAACCGCAATGAATCCATCCGGACCATCATTGACTGTCTGTCCGGGGACTTTATCAACCTGGAGCAGCCCGGCCTTTACCGGCCCATCCGGGAAGCCCTGCTGGAGCATGGCGACCACTATTTGCATCTGGCTGACTTTGAGTCCTATGTCGAAACCCAGCAACGGGTGGACGAGACCTACCGGAATCAGGATCAATGGGACCGGATGGTGGTCATGAACATTGCCAATATGGGCAAATTCAGCTCCGACCGGACCATTTTGGAATATTCACGAGAGGTCTGGAATCTCAAGCCCTGCCCGATCAGCCTTCCGAAAAACTCGGGGTAAGGAAGACCCGATACGAACACTGAACCAACAAGCCCCCCTCACCCCAGCCCTCTCCCTCGAGGGGAGAGGGAGAAGAACAGACTCACCCTTGAAGGTATTCTGCACCCTCTCCCCTTGCGGGAGAGGGCTGGGGTGAGGGGTTTTGTTTTTTTCCTTCTCCTCCTCGGCCATTCCGCCTTGGCCCTCGGCCCCCACGAGCTTCTCCTCCTGGCAAACAGGAACTCGCCCCGCTCCATTGAACTGGCCCGGGAGTATGCCGCGCTCCGGCAGGTTCCCGACGCCAATATCGTCACGCTCGATCTTCCTTACCCTACCTCTCTCGATATGGCCCCCGCTGACTTCAATCGCCTGATCCTGGATCCAGCACAGTCTGCCGCTCGGGCACAGGGCATAGGCGACCACATTCTGGCCTGGGTGTATTCTGTGGATTTTCCGATCCGCATCACCTCCACCCCGCCAACCTCGCTTCAGGGAATCACTTTTCTGAAAGGCAAACTTCCTGCCCGGGATATCATCGAACGCGGCTCCTATGCCTCCCCCTTGTTTGCCGGGCCCGATAACCCCGTCCACCCGGGTTTCCCATCCCAATCCCTCGATGTTCAACGTGCCTGGCTTGGAAAAGACACCCCGCTCCCCAGCATGATGCTGGGATTTATGGGAGATTCAGGGAACACACGTGACGAAATTCTGGCCTGCCTGCGAAACGGGACGCGTGCCGACCAGTCCCACCCCGACGGCACCGTGTTAATCGTCACCAACAACGATGTGCGTTCCCTCTGCCGGGCGTGGGAATTTTCCCCCGCCTCACGCGAATTATCCGCCCGGTCAATCAACGTCGTGATTACCAATGACTATCCTCAAAAAGACATCGCCCTGATCGGACTCATGTCGGGTACGGCGACCTTTCCAGGCCTGGACGCAAACCGCTTCGCCTTTCGTCCCGGCGCCATCGCCGATAACCTGACCAGTTTCGGGGCTGCTTTCGACGCGAGCGGCCAAACCAAAATCACAGAGTGGCTCCGGGCCGGCGCCTCGGCCGCCGCCGGAACCGTCACCGAACCCCTATCGATCTGGTCCAAATTCCCGACCGCCCGGGTCTTCGTTCATCCCACGGCAGGTTGTACCCTGTTGGAAAGTTATTTCCAGGCGATCCGCTGCCCGCTCCAAATTCTTATCATCGGCGACCCGCTTTCCTCTCCCTGGGGATCGTCCTCCACCGTCACACCCGGCGGCCTCCCTGCCGGCATCCTTACAGAACGCCGCACGGTGACCGCCGAACTTCGCACCCGTGACGGGGATTTCTTTAACCGGTTCCTGTTCTTGCTGGATGGAAAAACACTTCAGCCCATGGGTAAAAGCGCCGAAGTGTCGCTGGATCCCGCCGCTCTGCCGCCGGGCCGCCATAAATTACGGATTGTGGCCTACACCGTCGGTTCGGTACGATCCCAGATATTTTCAGAGGCCGCCTTTGAAGTGAATGGCACCAATAAATGACTTGTAACGAAAGGATTCACCACCCGCTTCGCTAGAGGCACAGAGACACAGAGAAGAAAAGAGAATGTTGCGGTATTTTTGTTTCGGAGTACCGAAACGAAAAATTCCGCAACACCTTTCTGAAGGAATTCATAGAGAAAGAGGAGATGGATCAACACTCAAAACATCTCGCCCCCCTCTGCATCCCCTTCAAGAAGGGTTGCGGGAATTTTGGCCACGGTAATCCGTGGGCGAAATTCCCGCAACATTGTATTCTCTGTGCCTCTAGCGAAGCGGGTGTTGAATCTTATCTTGAATGGTGAGCAGCATGATGAAATGTGTGTTTTTTGATCGTGACGGGATTGTCAACCAGTCTCCCGGGCCGGGTTATGTGGAGCGGTGGGAGGATTTTCACCTGCTTCCCGAATTCGTGGACTCCCTCCGGATTGTGACCGCGCTGGGCTATGCGGCCATCATTATCTCCAATCAGCAGGGAGTGGCGCTGGGCTGCATGACCGCCGAAACGGTCGACGACATGCACCGGCGGCTCCGGGATATCCTGAAGCAGCAGCACGGCCTCAGCCTACTTGACATATTCTATTGCCCCCATAAAAGCGGAACCTGCGAATGCCGAAAGCCCAAGCCGGGACTGATTCTGGAGGCCGCCCGGCGGCACCAGATCAATCTCGCAGAATCCTGGATGGTCGGGGATTCACCTGGGGATGCCGAGGCAGGCAAAGCGGCAGGGTGCCGCACCATTCTGGTGGGAGAGAAGGCAAGTCCCGGTTCGGCTGACTTCACATTCCGGGACATGGGTGAATTCCGGTCGGAAATTAATAATTTGCTGAGCAAGGGGGGAATCTGTTTATGAAACTATTTGTACCGGGCCGCATTTGCCTTTTTGGCGAACATTCCGACTGGGCGGGAAGTTACCGCCGCATCAACGGCGAATTGGAAAAGGGATATGCCATTATCACCGGCACCAATCAGGGCCTTCATGCTGAGGTCAAGCCCCACCCGAATAAACTGATTGTAAAAACGACCTTGAGCGATGGCACGCCATTTGGCCCCTATGAGGTGCCCATGGATCGCGATGCCCTTCTGATTGAGGCCCAAAAAGGCGGTTTCTTCAGTTATGCTGCCGGCGTTGCCTATCAGGTGCTCACCCATTACCGGGTTCGAGGACTTGAGGTAAATAATTTCCTGACCGACCTACCAATCAAAAAGGGGCTTTCGTCCAGCGCTGCGGTCTGTGTGCTGGTGGCCCGCGCCTTTAACCGGCTTTATGATCTCAAGATGACGGTTCGGGGCGAGATGGAGTTCGCCTACCTGGGCGAAATCACAACCCCTTCGCGCTGCGGCAGAATGGATCAGGGCTGCGCCTACGGAAATCGTCCCATTCTCATGACCTTTGATGGTGACCGGATTGATGTGGCGGAACTGACCACTCCCCGCGATCTCCATTTTGTGATCGTGGACCTCCATGCCAGCAAGGATACCCGCGAAATCCTGAACCATCTGAATCACTGTTACCCCTTCGCCGAGGACGACGTCCAGAAGGGCGTCCAGAAGGTTCTCGGTCCTATCAGCGCGGGAATCACAAACCGCGCCGCCGATGCCCTGAGAAGTGGCGATGCCCCGCTTATCGGTGCATTGATGCGGGAGGCTCAGTCTGAATTCGACCGGTACTGCATCCCCGCCTGTCCGTCGCAACTCACCTCACCGGTACTTCACAAGGTCTTGAATTACGGCCCGCTCCAATCCCTGATCCTGGGCGGAAAAGGAGTGGGGTCACAAGGCGACGGCACCGCCCAGTTTATCGTGAAGGACCAGGAGTCTCAGGAAAAGGTCATCCAGATCATTGAGCGCGACCTCAAGATGAGCGCCCTGAAGCTGAGCCTGCAGACGGGCCGGCGACTTCGCAAAGCCGTGATTCCCGCGGCCGGATTCGGAACCCGGCTCTTCCCGGCGACCAAAGCCCTGAAAAAAGAACTTTTCCCGATCATGGACAAACAGGGCAGGATGAAACCAGCCATCCAGATCATTGTCGAGGAGGCCGTCAACTCCGGCGTGGAAGAAGTCGGCCTGATCGTCCAGACTCAGGACAAAGATGTCTTCGAGGATTTCTTCCACTCCCCGCCGCCGATCGAGAACTTCAATAAACTTTCACGCGAAAACCAGGAATACAGCCAGTATCTTCTGGACGTGGGCCGCCATGTGAAATTGTTGACCCAGGATACCCAGGAGGGCTTCGGCCATGCGGTATATTGCTCCCGGGACTTCGTCAAGGAGGAGCCATTCCTGTTGATGCTGGGAGACCACCTGTACACCTCCCAAATCCCGCGATCCTGTGTGGGTCAATTGATGGATGTGTACGAAAAAACGGGCATGAGCGTGGTAGGACTGAAAGCCATGCCCGCCGATCAGGTAAAGCATTTCGGGTGCGTCACCGGCATGTGGCGGACCGAAGGGGAAATCCTGAACATCACAGAATTCGTGGAAAAACCTGATGTCGAATACGCCCGAACCCACCTCCAGGTGGACGGCTTGGAGCCGGATACATTCCTGACGGTGTTCGGAATTTACATCATCAAGCCCCAGATCTTCCAGCTTCTGGAGGAGAATATCCGGAACAACATCCGGGAACGCGGCGAATTCCAACTCACCTCCTGTCTGGATGAACTCCGCAAACTGGACGGATTCGTGGGATGCGTTGTCAAAGGCCGCCGTTTCGATATCGGCCTCCCCGATGTCTATCGCCAGACCATGATTGATTTCCCCAATGCCTGACATCACCGCCGTTTTTTTTGATATCGATGGCACCCTGCTTGACATGCGCGGAGTAGGCCGGAAGTCGTTTGTCCGGGCACTGGAAGCCACCTTTGGATTCACGGATGACCTGTCGTACATCACCTTTGCCGGCAACACGGACCTGAACATTCTCCAGCAGGTCATGGCACGCCGGGGACTTCCACTGACCCAAAACGATTGCGATCGGTTTCATCGCCAGCTTCCCTTGGAACTTTCCGCATTGGCTCATCAGGCAAAGCTTGTCCTCTTTCCTGGAATCCGCGAACTGTTGGAAAGTCTCTCCGAAAACCCGGCCGTGATCCTCGGATTGGTCACCGGCAATGTTGAAGCATGCGCCTGGATCAAACTCCAGCAGTTCAACCTCCACAACCACTTTGTACTGGGAGCATTCGGGGATGAGCATGCCGACCGGAACGAAATCGCCCGGCTCGCGCTTCAACGGGTTCAGGCCCGCCTGGAGCCGGGGCAGGAAATGAAGGGACTTTTTCTGGTCGGTGATACTCCTAATGACATCGCCGCCGCTCACGCCATCGGGGCGGTGGCCGTGGCTGTCGCAACGGGGAAATTCACTGTTGAGGCGCTGAAGAGTGCTGGCGCCGATGTCGTGCTCTCCGACCTCTCCAACACTCGCTGTATGGAAGAACTCTTCAAGTAACTTGCCGCGATCCGGAAACCCCTCACCCTGACCCTCTCCCTCAAGGGGCTGGGGATTACCCACAAATAAAGCTGGACACAATAAAGCCGATCCACTAG
>JBAXMJ010000060.1:0-15537 GCA_037134355.1 bacterium
CCCTCACATCATTTACCGCGACAATCAGTCCATCATTTACCGTGATCGCTCTCAAAACGTCTTGAGAACGGTGCATTTCTTGGGGAAGACTATTTTGAACGGTTGCTGGTTGAAATCCGGGAAATCCGGCTAAGCGAACGCCGGTTTTATCAAAAAGTCACCGATATTTACGCCACCAGTGTGGATTACAATAAGGATGCGCCCACCACGCGGGACTTCTTTGCCAAGGTTCAAAACAAACTTCACTATGCCATCCATGGGCAGACTGCCGCCGAACTGATCGTGAGGCGTGCTGATAGCGGCAAGGAAAACATGGGATTGACGACATGGGAGGATGCCCCCTCCGGGAAAATCATCAAACCCGATGTTATCATTGCGAAGAATTATCTGACCAAGGAGGAACTCGAATCTTTGGGCCGAATGGTCAACGCATTCCTGGATCTGGCTGAAGATCGGGCCATCCGGAAGATTCCCATGACCATGGAGGACTGGTCCAAGCGGCTTGATCTGTTTCTCGAATTCAGTGACCGGAAAATTCTTGAAGACAAAGGGGCGGTCACTGCGGAAATCGCCCGCGCTCATGCCGAGAGCGAATTCGAGAAATTCCGGATCATCCAGGACCGGCTCTATGAATCCGACTTTGACAAAATGGTGAAGCAGGTGGGGATCGCCGCTGATGTTAAACGGCAATGAAGCGTGAGGGCGACTGATTGCGCAACCTGTTTAGCATTGCCTAATAATGAGTCCGAGATTGGAGGCACGGTCATGGAATCAAAGGAAGGCCTAGCTCTTTCAGGAATTGATTGTGCTTGGCGGTGGACTCCTGGATCGCTTTTTGGATTTTTACAAAGTCGTGATGGGTCGCTCCTATCTCCTTGTCACTTTTTCCGAATCCATTCCGTTATAAAGAACATTGACGCCAGTAACTAACATTGTTATATTTCGCCATATAACGAATTATTGGGAGATTGTATGCAGGACCAATTGGATGTGTTGAAGGCGTTGGCGGATGAAACGCGGTTGCGGGCGCTCTGTGCGCTGAGGGGAGGGGAATTGTGTGTTTGCCAGCTGATTGCCCTGCTGGAGTTGGCACCGTCGACCGTATCGAAACACCTGTCGATCCTGCGTGCGGCGCGACTGGTGGAAAGTCGGAAGGACGGACGGTGGATGTACTACCGGTTGTCTCGGGAGTTCAGAACTCCCTCCACGAGGAAATTGCTGGCGTTGATGTTTGAGGATTTTGAGGGTACGGCTCGTATTGTCGAGGATCAGAAGCATCTAAAAGCGATTTGCAACGAGGGCATGGAATCAGTGTGCCGAAGAGTATTCTAAAGGAAGGGTGAAGATGAATAACGCAGCAAAAGACAATAGAAAGAAAAAGGGTATCTGGGCGTTACTGAAGGAGTCGATCGCCAAAAGCAATGACGGTTGCGGGCCGGGTTGTGGTTGCCATGCGGGTGACGAGAAGAAGGCTAAAGTCGACAAGGGTGGGGGAGACGGAAAGAAGAAGTAAATGTCTGATTCTCATACTATTCGTTCCGAAATGCGCCGGGAGATTTTGGTACTTGCCTTTGCTCCTGCCCTGATCCTGGGGTTAATCCTGCTGAGTTGGGGACTCGCGCAGTGGCAGATCGGCCCCGTTTATCTGAATGCGTTCCTGGCACTGGTGGCTGTGCTGCTGGGGGGGACCCCCCGTTTTATTGCGGGTTTCAAGGATGCCTTTCGCAGAAGGATCACGGTTAACGTGTTCGTGACGGTGGCACTTGCCGCGACGATTGCTATAGGTGAGTTCCGTCCGGCCGCCATCATCATCCTCATCATGTCGGTGGTCGGTGCACTGGAGAGTTACGCGCTGGACAAGACACGTCGAAGTATTCGCGGACTACTGGATCTGTCGCCACAAACCGCGACGGTGCGGCGTAAGGGCGAGGAAGTCACTGTGCCGGTTGCGGAGCTTCAGGTTGGTGACACGGTTGTAGTTCGTCCGGGCGAGCGGATTCCGGTGGACGGTACGGTGGTTGCCGGCGCGAGCAGCGTCAACCAAGCACCCATCACCGGTGAATCCATGCCGGTGGAGAAGTTGCCTGAAAGCACCGTGTTCAGCGGAACGCTCAACGAATCGGGTCGGCTGGAGATCAAGACGGAGAAGGTCGGTGAAGGTACCACGTTGGCTCGGATCGTTCACCTGGTTCAGGAAGCACAGGGTTCACGCGCACCCATTCAAAACCTTGCCGACCGTTTCACGACGTGGTTTCTGCCTACGGTTATTGTGTTAGCCGTGGTGGCTTTTTTCGTTACCGGCGACGTCAAGGCCTCGGTCTCGGTTCTGCTGGTGGCCTGTCCCTGCGCCTTTGCCATTGCCACCCCGACTGCAGTGACAGCAGGCATTTCAAACATGGCCAAGCGGGCAATTCTGATCAAGGGGGGAATGTTTCTGGAGCTTGCGCACAAGATCGACCACCTACTGGTCGACAAGACGGGCACGTTCACCTTCGGCAGACCTAAAGTCATGGAGATCGTCTCTTTCACCGGGCGATCGCCGGATGACATCCTTCAGCTTGCTTGTATCGCGGAGAAGTACTCTGAACATCCTTTGGGCCGCTCCATTCTGGCGGCTGGTAAGGAAAAGGGACACTCTATCCCGGATCCGGAACACTTCACCAGTGCCGCCGGCATGGGTGTGGAGGCCACATGGGGTGGCAGCAAGATTCACGTGGGCAAGCCCTCGTTTCTCCAGGACGCCGGACTCATTCTCACGACTCAAATTGAGCAGGCTATTGCGCAACAATCGGAGCAGGGGCGTACTGCAGTATTGGTCGCGAATAATAACGAGTTGGTGGGATTGCTGGCGATTGCCGATGAAATTCGCCCGGAAATACCCGCCGCCATCCGTGCCCTCAAGGGACTGGGCGTCAAAAGGATTACAATGTTGACGGGCGATAATCCGAAGGTGGCCGCCGCCGTCGCCCGTGTGATCGGTGTTGACGACTTCCAGGCCGAATTACTTCCCGAACAGAAACAGGCGTTCGTTAAAACGTGTCAGGCTCAAGGTCAGATCGTCGGAATGATCGGGGACGGCGTCAACGATGCGCCAGCGCTCGCTCAGGCCGATGTGGGCATTGCCATGGGTGCCGCTGGCACGGACGTGGCTATTGAAACGGCCGATGTCACACTGATGAACGATGATATTTCGGGCGTTGCGGATTTTATGTGGATGTCGGCCAAAGTGCTTCGTCGCATCAAGCTGAATATCTTCTTTTCGATGATCTATAATGTCATCGGTCTCACGCTGAGTATTTTCGGACTGATGACACCCATTATCGCCGTGATCTTTCAGGAGGCGGGATGTGTGACGGTCGTGATCAGTTCGACATTATTACTCTGGTCAAAAGGGCGGCTAGAGAATTGATATTAATCGTCTCATCATTGTCTGGTCATGACCTTAGGGTAGGGACGGCTCTCCGAGCCGTCCGCGGAGGCCTCGGAGAGACCTCCCTCCCCAGATCATGGGAGGACAATTATGAGGTGATGAATGATGAAGGATAAATTATGAAGGTATTATTTCTTTGTACGGGTAATTCTTGTCGGAGTCAGATGGCAGAAGGTTGGGCGCGGCATCTCAAAGGGGACGTGATCGAGGCGTATTCTGCTGGAATCGAAACCCATGGGATGAACCCCAGCGCCATAAAGGTTATGGCTGAGGTAGGGGTGGATATCTCCGGGCACCACTCGAAGCATGTGGACGAACTGAAGAATGTGCCGTTTGATTACGTGGTGACGGTTTGCGACAACGCGCACGAGTCCTGCCCGCTTTTTCCGGGTAAGACCAAAGTTGTTCACATGGCATTCCAGGATCCGCCGAGGATGGCCAAGGAAGTTAAGACGGATGAGGAAAAGCTGGATTGTTACCGGCGGGTAAGGGACGAGATCAGGCGGTTTGTGGAGAAGTGCCCTGAAGTGTTGGCGTGTTTGTAGATTGCAGGAATGAATGCTCACTCTCCCTTCAGGGGAGAGGGCTGGGGTGAGGGTCTCTTCCCGAACAGTCCGTCGAAACACCCCTCACCTAAATCCTCTCCCTCAAGGGGAGAGGAAAGATGGGAATCAAGATTGGAGGAAAGCGCGAATATGAGTGATAATCTTACAAAACAATTATCTTTTCTGGATCGGTATCTCACGCTGTGGATTTTTCTGGCGATGGGGGTGGGTGTCGCGCTGGGCTATGTCGTGCCTGCCTTTGGAAACTGGATCGGCGGGTTGAGGCCGGAAGGGACTCAAACCAGCATCCCGATTGCGGTGGGGTTGATCCTGATGATGTATCCGCCGTTGGCCAAGGTGAAGTATGAAGAACTCGGGGACATTTTCCGAGACTACAAGGTTCTCGGGTTGAGTCTTGTGCAGAACTGGATAGTGGGGCCTATCCTCATGACCGCCCTGGCCATTGTCTTTCTGCGTGGTCAGCCGGAGTTCATGATCGGTTTGATCATGATCGGTTTGGCGCGCTGCATTGCCATGGTGATCGTGTGGAACGATCTGGCGAAGGGCGACACGGAGTATTGTGCCGGTTTGGTGGCGTTCAATTCGATTTTTCAAGTCCTGTTTTACAGCCTTTTTGCCTGGTTGTTTGTGACGAAACTCCCGCCTTTTCTGGGGCTTTCGGGCGTTGTGGTGAATGTGACGATGAAGCAGATCGCTGAAAGCGTGTTCATCTATCTTGGGATTCCGTTCATCGCCGGCATGCTAACCCGCCTTATCCTGGTGAAGGCGAGGGGGAAGGAGTGGTATCACTCGAAGTTCATCCCGCGAATTTCGCCCATGACCCTGATCGCCTTGCTGTTCACCATCGTAGTGATGTTCTCCATGCAGGGCCAAAAGATCATTGCCAAGCCCGGGGATGTGGTTTTGATTGCCGTGCCGCTGTTGATTTACTTTGTGACGATGTTTCTGGTGAGTTTCTGGATGAGTGCCAAGGCGGGGGCCAATTATGCCAAGTCGGCCACCCTCTCCTTTACGGCGGCCAGCAATAACTTTGAGTTGGCCATCGCTGTTGCCGTGGGCGTATTTGGAATCAACCACGGTGCTGCGTTTGCGGCCGTAATCGGGCCTCTGGTTGAAGTGCCCGTGTTAATCGGCCTGGTGAATGTGTCGTTATACTTCCGTCGCCGGTACTTCGGCGCGGCTTAATAATTGTGAGTTATGAGTGGTTTCATAACTGACTGGACATGAACTAAGGGTAGGGACGGCTCTCCGAGCCGTCCGCGGAGGCCTCGGAGAGACCTCCCTACCCAGATCATGTGAGGATAATAGTGATACGGTTAATATAGCTCTCTTCGCCAATTTGATTTGCGGGGTGGGGTGGTTTGAGATAGGTTACCCAGATACATGGGGTGCCCGCAGGGGCTGAGATTATACCCGTTGAACCTGATTCGGGTCATGCCGACGAAGGGATCAGTTGTGGGAGCGCCTCGTGGAGGCGCTTTTTTTATGAATATCATGGTTAATGGAAATCCTCAGGACTTCAAGGGGACGCCAACTCTGGGCCAGTTGTTGAAGGAACTGGACATCGTCCCGGAGCGGGTGGCGGTCATGGTGAATGACCGGATCATTCCTAAGGCAGGACGGAGTGAGTTTGGATTGAATGAAGGCGACCGGATCGAAGTGTTGACCTTTATCGGCGGCGGGTGAGGCAGAGGGCGGGAAGGACGAAATGAAGAAATTTATTCTAGGTGGGAAAGAATTCGAGTCCCGGTTGATCATGGGGACAGGCAAATTCTCCTCCGTTGAAGTCATGCTCGAGGCGATTAAGGCCTCCGGGGCCGAGTTGGTCACCGTGGCGCTGCGCCGATTCAATCGGGAACGTCCTTCCGATGATCTGCTGGGGCCGCTGGCGCGGCTTGGTATTACCCTGGTTCCCAACACTTCGGGGGCCCGGAATGCTGCGGAGGCGGTGCGTGCCGCCCAGTTGGGTCGCGAACTTTCCGGAAGCCCGTTTGTGAAGGTGGAAATCCATCCGAACCCCCATCACCTGATGCCCGATCCGATCGAGACCTATGAGGCGTGCCGGGAACTGGCGAAGGATGGGTTTATTGTCCTTCCCTATATGCCTGCCGATCCTGTCCTGGCGAAACGGTTGGAAGACGTGGGTTGCGCGGCTGTGATGCCGCTGGGCTCAGCCATTGGAACCGGGCACGGGTTATCCACCGCTGAAATGGTGAAGCTGATTATTGCCGATAGCGGGATCCCGGTCATTGTGGATGCGGGCCTGCGCGCTCCATCGGAGGCTGCCGCCGCCATGGAAATGGGTTGTTCTGCCGTGCTGGTCAATAGCGCCATAGCGGCGGCGGGAAATCCGTCTGCCATGGCCGCCGCCTTCGCGGCCGCCGTTAAGGCCGGTTATGCCGCGCGAGAGGCTGGCCTGATGTCGCGGTGCGACCACGCGGTGGCCACCAGTCCACTGACCTCATTTCTAACGGGAGCCTGATGCCGGGCATGCTTCCATCCAATCTGGATCCCACTCCCTGGCTTCCTCTGACCGAAAGCGCCACCTCGACGGATGTCAGCCGGGCGCTCCATGCCACCCAGCCGGGTGAAGCCGAATTCGCAACGCTGCTGGCTCCTGCCGCCGGGGCCCAGTTGGAAGCCCTCGCAATCCGTGCCAGTGAGTTGACGCGGCGTCATTTCGGTCAGACCCTGACGCTCTACATTCCGCTTTATCTCTCGGATTACTGCTCGGGTGGCTGTGTGTATTGCGGCTTTGCGGCTGATCGGCCCCAGTCACGGCGACGGCTGGAGCGGGATGAGATGATGCGTGAGATGGATGCCATTAAGGCGATGGGATTCGAGGAAGTGCTGTTGTTAACCGGTGAGCGCACGCCCCAGGCCGACCTGGATTATCTGCGCGATGCGGTGGGGGAAGCGGCACGGCGTTTTTCTGCCGTCACCATTGAGGCTTTTCCCATGGCGGCGGAGGAGTATCGGATGCTGGCCGACGCTGGTGCCATCGGGGTCACGATTTACCAGGAAACCTATGAGCCGGTTCAGTATGAACAGATGCACCGGTGGGGGCCGAAGCGGGACTATGAAAATCGTCTGGGGGCCCCGGCTCGCGTGCTTGAGGGGGGCATGCGAACGGTGGGGATGGGGACGCTTCTGGGACTCAGCGATCCGCGTTTTGACAGTCTCTGTCTGTACCGTCATGCCATGCAGTTGCGTCGCCGTTATTGGCAGTCCGGCGTGTCCTTGTCCTTTCCTCGGGTCTGTCCCCAGGAAGGCGGATACAGCCCGCCGTTCCCGGTAGATGACCGGACTCTGGCGCAGATTATTTTTGCGTTCCGGATCTGCATGCCCGATGTGCCCCTGGTGCTCTCCACTCGCGAGGCGCCGGGTTTCCGCGATGGCATGGCCGGCGTGGGGATCAATAAGATGAGCATCGCCAGCCGCACCACGGTGGGCGGGTATCAGGTTCCCGCAGAATCGCCCGACGGGCAGTTTCACGTGAATGATGACCGCGATATCGAGACTTTTTGCGCGATGTTGAAGGGAAAGGGGCTGGAGCCGGTGTTTAAGAATTGGGACAAGGTGTATAGATAATGATGAAGTATGAATGGTGAATTATGAATCGTGGGGGATGAAGTATGAAGGAGATACACCAGGAACGATTGCGGCGGTTTCGGGAGGCTGGGTTGTATTTTGTCACCTCGCAGACTTTGTCGGCGGGGCGGACAACTCAGGAGATTGTGAAGGCGGCATTGGCGGGCGGGGTAACCTTGATCCAGTTGCGTGAGAAAGAAATGCCGTTGCGGGACTATGTGAAGCTGGCGGGCGAAATCCGGGCTCTGACGGCTGACGCAGGGGCGTTACTGATTATGAATGACCGGGTGGATGTGGCGATGGCGGTGGGGGCGGACGGGGTGCATCTTGGGCAGGAGGATTTCCTGATCGTAGAGGCACGGCGGTTGGCACCGGACTTGCTCATTGGGGCGTCTACCCATTCGGTTGAAGAAGCATTGCGTGCCCAGGCGGAAGGCGCTTCGACCATCAACATCGGTCCGATTTATCCTACGGGAACCAAGGTGTGGGAAGGCGACTATCTGGGGCTGGGCGGATTGAAAACCATTTCCGGAGTGACCCGCGTTCCCTTTAGTGTCATGGGCGGGATTAAAGCGACGCACATTCCGGAGCTGATCAAGGCTGGAGCCCGAACAATTGCCCTGGTTACCGCCATCACCGCTGCCGCCGATCCCGAATCGGCGGCCCGGGAACTCCTGAAGACTCTGCGGAGTGCTCCTCTCTGAACGGTGTGCGAGCAGCAATTCTTATTATGGCGCGCTGGGCGCTGTTAAAGGCCGGCTAAAGCCGGTACACCAACGCTGGAAGGCGGTATTTTCTGCCTGTTGGTGTACCGCCTTCAGGCGGCTGCAGCTGTAATGTGAATTGCTGGGGGCGAGCGGGGAAGCTTGTCATGCGGGGGACGATGTGGTCTACTTCCGTGAAGTTTTTTGAAATTCTAAGACGGTAAGGCGAGGGTTTATATCGGATGAGGGTTGATATTTTGCATTATGTCGCGGTCATCTCCGCGATGCCGATTGTCATCATGGTGGCGTATCAGCTGTTTCTGGCAATCGGCGCCTTTTTTCACCGGCGCCGGTCAGTCCGTGAGATGGGGCGTGTTCTGCCTGAACTGGATCAATACCCGCCGATTACGATCCTGGTTCCGGCTCATAACGAAGAGGTTGTAATTGAGCGCACGGTCAGAACATTGCTGGGGTTGCGGTACCCTGAGAATCGACTGACCCTGATGGTTATCAATGATGCCTCGACCGACGAAACCGGGGCGATTCTGGATCGCCTGCATGCGGAAAATTCACGCGTACTGGTCTATCACCGGCAAAAACCAATAGGCGGGCGTGGGAAAGCGGCCGCCCTTAATGCCGCCGCCCTGCGCGTCAAGGACGACTATATTGCCATCTACGATGCGGACAACTGCCCCGAGCCCGACTCATTGCTGCGGTTGATGGCGCGTTTCATCGAAGTTCCCTCGTTGGCGGCGGTTGTGGGCAAATTCCGCTGCGGCAACCGGAGCCGGAACTTTCTCACCCGGTGCGTGAATATTGAGGGGCTTTGCTTTCAGAGTCTGGTGCAGGCTGGCCGCCACATGATTCTCGACATCGCCTTTCTTACCGGAACCAACTATGTGATCAAGAAAAACGTCCTCCTGGAGGTCGGTGGCTGGGACGAGGAGGCGCTTGCGGAGGATAGCGAGCTCTCCACCCGCTTGTACCGGGAACGGCACCGCATTGACTTTGTGCCGTATTCACAGACTTGGGAGCAGGAGCCGGAGACTTTGAGCGTCTGGATGAAGCAGCGAACCCGGTGGGCGCGCGGGAATAATTATGCGATCGTGAAGCTGATCCGCACCTTTGGAACTTCAAAAGACAAGTGGCGCACTTTCGAAAACCTTGTCACCTTGATGATGAGTTATCTGTTTCTCATCGCCGTTGTCATCTCGCAAACCACTTTGATTTTGTCGTGTTGCGGATTCAGTGACATCAGTCATGGCGCAGGGTGGCTAGTCTACTTCTGGACACTCGCCGCCTTTTTCTATTTTGCGCAAATCTGGTATATCCTCACCTTTGACCGCGAAGCGCAGCCGCTGAATTTGCTGGTTGGGCTCCTGATGTATTTTTTCTACGGATACCTCTGGATGGGCGCGATTGCGCGGGCATTTCATCACGATGTTGTGCTCCGGAAAGAGCGTAGTTGGGATAAGACGGTGCGGTTCGAGACGGAACTTGAGACCGGTGCCCCAGGCTGAATCTGATGTCTCCGTGTGTGAATTTTGAAAGGATACCCCTATGATTGAGATGACGACAAAGCAACTGTGGACGGCGTTGACCCCGGCTGAAAAAGAGGATGCCTGTCTGGCGGTGTGGGAGGGGACGGATACCTTCAGTCGAGATGCACAGCCGAAAGTGTTGAAGGAGCTCGCCACGGCCCTACGGTTCCGCGAGATGTTCCTGAAGCGATTGAAGCCGGTTGAAAAGGCGCGCCATTTGCGCCGGCTTCTCGACACCCCAGCCCTGCGCTACCTCTTCGATGACGTATTCCGTTCGTGGATGGTAGCCCGAAAAACCCCCATGCTGATTGCTTTCGTGGAAGCCCAGGGGATGACTCATTCCGACGGGATTGTGGACGACACCGCGAAGGCACCCAGTGTGGCGACTCTCCGGAAGGGCGTTTGCGCCGTACGGGATCAGTTCCCCCCTCGCGAAGTGGCCCTGTACATGGGGGTCATGCTCGCCGCCGGAGGCGATTTCTGGGCCGGTTTGCCGGAGGCCGTTGAGGCTGAAATCCCGGAATTCAAGGAATCGCTGGGATTGTAAATCTGACTGCTTTACGCGTAAAGCAACCGTTCATCGCCTTTGCAAAGTTGCGCACCTCCCCGCGGAACTCGAGCCGAAGACTCCACAGACGCTCGGAGAGCAAAGAAGTGGTTGACAGTCTTGCCGCATAGTATCAGTATGATATCAAGTTGATACAGTGGAGGTTGGTATGGCTGGACTTATTATTCGTGATTTGCCGACTGTGTTGCATGAAAAGATCAGGGAAGAATCGCGTCTTCACCATCGATCAATGGCCAAGGAGGTTATCACTATTTTAGAGCAGGCCTTGGGGGCAGGGGAGAGGCGATTTTATCCGCACCCGGTGAAGATGGCGTTCCCATTGACGGACGAGTTCATTAACAAGGCGAAGCGGTGGGGACGCTCATGATTGTGGTGGACGCCAATGTGGTGGCGCATTTTTTTATTGAAGGGAGTAAAACGGCGCTTGCCCGAAGTGTGAGGGAGAAGGATTCCTGTTGGATTGTGCCGGAAATCTGGCGGCACGAATGCCTGAATATTCTGGTGACCAGTTGTCTCTTCGCGAAGCTGCCCAAAGAATCAGCGCTCCAAATATGGAAGGATGCGGGCGATATGCTGCGCGGGGGGATCTATGCGGCTGATATGACGGAGGTGTTGTCCTCCGCCGTTGAGAGATCCACAACCGCCTACGATGCCGAGTATGTTGTTCTAGCAAAGGCCAAGGGTGTCATGTTTGTGACCGAGGATCAGCCACTTCAAAAGGCTTTTCCAGACATCGCATTATCGATGAAAGCGTTTCTTGCTGGTGAAGGACGGCCTGCGGTGGCAAAGGAGCCTTCCGGAAGCTATCGCGTTCGCCGGAAGTAGCCGCTTTATCTCCGCTTTAATTCGCCAGGGCGTGCGGCGAGACGGTATGGAGCTCGAATCCGGGGTGCTCCTTGACGAAATAATCCACGGACCATTTATCGGGGAACAGGATTACAAACTGGCCCCGGATATCGGTGGCGAGTCGGACCCCTGAGCCGAGATAGAGTTTGATCAGGTCTTCTTTCAGGACTCCGGGCGCAAACCACCGGATTTGAGTGAAGGGGGCGGGTTCCATTCGCGGATTGGCGCCGTATTCCGTTTCCAGCCGGTAGGCCACCACTTCGAACTGGAGCTGGCCGACCGCGCCCAGGAGCGGGGCCGTCTGGATTCCGTCGAGAAGTTCAAAGGACTGGATAACGCCTTCCTCGAGCAATTGGGTTAAGCCGGCGCGCATTTGTTTCTGCTTGGAGGCGCCGTTGTTGCGCACAAAGGCGAATGCCTCGGGCGGGAACCTCGGAATTTCGTCATACCGGATGGCCGGGTTTGAGGTTAGCGTATCGCCGATCCGGAATGCCTTGTGAGTGACCAGCCCCACAATGTCGCCCGGATAGGCGACTTCCAAAGATTCCCGATCCTGGCCGAAAAGCTTCTGGGGATAGGAAAGGCGGACGGGCTTTCCGGATTCCGGGTCATTGACCACCATGTCCTTCTCGAAAAGCCCCGAACAGACCCGGACGAACGTGAGGCGGTCGCGGTGGCGGGGGTTCATATTGGCCTGGACCTTGAAGACGAAGCCGGAGAAATCCTTGGAGTCTGGGGGGACGGGGCCGTTTGTCGATTGACGCGGCTGGGGCGTAGCCCCGTGCTGGACAAAGTAATCGAGCAGGAGCTGGACGCCGAAGTTGGTCATGCCGCTTCCGAAAAATACGGGCGTGATCTGGCCGGCGAGCACGGCGGCCTCGTCAAAGGTCTCGCCCGCCACGTTGAGCATTTCAAGTTCCTCAAGCCAGGGTTCCCGGATATGGGGTGGAATTCTGGCGAGCAGGTGGGAGTCATGAATGCCTGAGACTTTTTCGGGCGCACGGTGGGCGTTATGGGCCGTCCGCTCGAAGAGATGAAGATTTTTCTTCAGCCGGTCATAGACCCCCTTGAATTCCACGCCGCTGCCCAGGGGCCAGGTGATCGGGAAGGCGTTGATGCCCAGAACTTTCTCCAGTTCGTCCACGAGGGCTAGGGGATCCTGCGCCGGACGATCCATCTTATTCATGAACGTGAAGATGGGGATGCCGCGAAGGCGGCAGATTTCAAAGAGCTTGCGGGTACGTTCCTCAATGCCCTTGGCGGCATCGATCACCATAACCACGCTGTCGACGGCGGTCAGGACACGGTAGGTATCCTCGCTGAAATCCTTATGGCCGGGGGTGTCGAGCAGGTTGATGACGCAGCCACCGTATTCGAATTGGAGGAGGGTGGAGGAGATGGAGATGCCGCGTTCCTTTTCCAGCTCCATCCAGTCCGAGGTGGTGTTTTTCTGGTTCCGGCGTGAGCGCACGGAGCCGGCGAGCTGGATGGCGCCGCCGTAAAGCAAAAGCTTCTCGGTCAGCGTCGTTTTCCCGGCATCCGGATGCGATATGATGGCAAAGGTTCGCCGCCGGGCAATTTCATTTGTAAAGGAAGTCGCGTCCATATAAGGGGCGGAAGGGTAGGAAATGGATCCGGTGGTGTCAATGCGGGAAGAGCGGGGTTGACGGATCAATCGACGGGCTTCTATACTCGCCGACCTATGAGTTATAAAGCCATCCGTAAGAGTGTTTGTGAGGCCAACCGGGAGCTTGAGCAATATGGATTGTTGTTCCTGGATGAAGGGGGCGCCAGCGCTATTGACCGAGAACGGGGCGTGGTGGTCGTGCGACCGGCCGGGAAGCTTCATGCCACCCTGACGCCTGAGGACATGCTGGTGGTCGATTTGGCGGGGACCCTTTTAGAAGGCGAATCCATTCCCGCGCCGGATCTGGTTGCGCATCTGTTCCTGTACCAGGCGTTTCCGGAGATTTCCGGGATTGCCAATACCTATAGTCCCCACGCAACCCTGTTTGCCCAGGCGGGACGTCCGATCCCGTGTTTGGGTGTGGTTCATGCACGCTGCTTTAAGGGCGAGATTCCGGTGACGCGGGCGCTTCGGAAGCCTGAAATTGAGCGGAATTATGAAAAGAGCCTGGGGGGCGTGATTGTTGAACGGTTTGCGCGCCTTAACCCCCTGGAAATTCCCGGTGTCCTCGTGGCTCACCACGGCCCGTTTACCTGGGGCCGGACAGTTGGGGATGCGGTTCTAAAGAGTGCGGCACTTGAACGGGCCGCTCAACTGGCTTTTGGCACTCTGGTTCTGACGCCTCAGGCACAGCCTGTTCCCACAGCACTTTCAGACAAACATTTTTCCCGCGATTAAGTTAGACGTAATTCGTGCCGAATTTTTCAGTCACCAATTTTTGGACTTCCTTAATGGACTCCGCCTGATCGGCGGGGCAGATCAGGGTGGCTTCCGGGGTATGGATGACGATCATGTTTTTACAACCGACGGTGACCACCAGATGCTTTGGATCACTGGAGGCGACAAGCATATTCTCGCTACGCAGCAGCAGTGACTTCCCTTCGCCTGTCGCATTCTGATTGGCATCCTGCGGACAAGTCGTGGCAAAAGAGGGCCATGAGCCGACATCCAGCCACCGGAGCGGCATCGGGACGGCGGCAACCTTGACGGCAGAGTCGCGGGAGGCGGGCTCCATGATGGCGAAGTCCACGCTGATTTTCTTAAGGGTTGGGTAGAGTGCGTTCAGCACTTCCGCTTGGCGGGGCGTGCCCCAGGCGGCCGCAATTTTCTCCAGGAGTGCGAAATTCTCGGGCTGATAGCGACGGATGCAATCGAGCAGGGTTTGGGCCCGCCAGACAAACATGCCGCTGTTCCAGAGGTAACGGGTGGGGCCTGCCTTGAAATAAGTTTCGGCCACCGCCTGAGCTGGTTTTTCTTTAAACTGATCCACGATATGAGCGCCGCCGCCGAGGGCTCGACCCAGTTCGAGATAGCCATAGGCCGTGGTGGCCTGAGTAGGGGCGATTCCGAAAGTGACCAGCGTGTCGGGATTCTGTTCTGCGATCCGGTAGCCCTGGTCGACGATCTTCAGGAATTCTGGGATTGGTTCGATGATGTGGTCGGCGGTGAACACCGCAATGACGGCATCCGGATCGGTCTTGGCCAGAATCGCGGCGCTGAAGCCGACAGCGTTCAGGGTATCACGTCCGCAAGGTTCCCCATGGAACTGATTAGGGCCGAGTTCAGGCAGGGCCTTACGCATGAGAGCCTCCTGCTTGTTGGAGGCGCAGATATATCGCTGAGCGGCAGGCACGAGCCCTTCCAGCCGTTGCGCCGCGATTTGAACCAGGCTTTTTCCGCCGATGAAAGGAATCAATTGCTTAGGCTGACTTTCCCGACTCATCGGCCACAACCGAGTCCCCGCTCCTCCCGCCATAACCACCGCATATCTCATGCCGCGCTCCTCTTCATCGCCATTCATACTTCATCATTCAACATTCACACTTTCCAAACTGGCACCCCCGCCTGCCAAAAAGGCAGTAGCCTATTTAGGCAGGTAAAGCAGGGTTCGCGCCTGACCCACCAAAGCTACGCAACATCTTGGCCAGACGTTAATAATCTCTCAAAATTCAGGCGACGATGCAAATAACCTCGTCCGAAACCCGATTTAAGTTGTTTTTCCCTTTGACGCGCTGCCTCAAGTGACCGGCACGCTTCGTAATATATTAAGGTAACAGGTTTTTTCTTACTGGTTGTTGTGCACAACCCGTCTTAATGTTCTTTACAACGTCGTTCCAGATTGTCTGTTGATCCAATGTAAAGATCCCCGTCAGCACACAAAAGGACATAAGTAAAACTGAACACCCCTCACCTCATCTCAAATCTTCAGTAGGTAAACCAGTCCGAAGGTCTGCATCAACCGACTTGTTTTGTATTCTGGGCATGGCCCGCCTGCCACAATGCGCGCCCTCGGCGCGCTTTGGGCATGGCACCCCCGGCAGGGTTCGAACCTGCGACCGCCGGATTAGAAATCCGATGCTCTATCCAGCTGAGCTACGGGGGTAAAGAATGGGCGGATGATAGAGAGCGATCACTGTACGTTCAAGCCTAAAGCCCCCGGAAGAAGACTCACCCGGCGCATGTCGATTCCGGAGAGGGCGAAACGCTTCATAATCATAATCGTAATCCTGAAAAGAAAAACGGATTCCGATTAAGATTCTGGACATCCGCCCAGGTGGACCGCGACCTCCGGGCGCGGTCAGACGCCGCCCGGAGGTCGGCGTC
>JBAXMJ010000061.1:0-15199 GCA_037134355.1 bacterium
ACACGCAAGTCGAGCTTTTGACCGGAAAAATCCCCCCACAAACCCAGAAGCGCCAGCACACGCGCTCCACCGCGCTTCCCGCGCCCCGGCAACGCCAACCGAATCTTGCGCAACCCTCCCAGTCCGGGAATCACATCCCCCGATTCCGGGTTTGCCGCCAACTTCGCCTGAAACTCCCGGTACTCCTCATCCGTGAGAAGTTCCATAATGCGTTTCGTAAATACCGGATGCTCTGTGAATGTCATTCTTAAACTACCTTACAATGTATCGTAGTTGTGGTTAAAAGTCAACACACTGTTTAACGCCACAGAACACTGCCACAACCAACCGCACCCTTAAAGCTCTATTTAAAAAATATTAATATATTTTTAAACAAGTTTGTGTAGCGGTTTAGTTGAACACCAACGCCGCTATGATCCCGGCAAGAAGGATGAGCACCCCAGCGACAATCAGCCTCCTCCTGCGTGAGGCCAGCCGATCCAATCCCGGCCCCTCATCATCGTCGGGCACTGGCTTGTCGCGCATATAATCTCTGTCGTAAAGGCCCATGGTTTAAATCCCATCAAGCGGCAAATACGCCTGCGGCTGATTGTTGCCAAACGTGCTGGTAAACCTGCCTGGCCATCACCTGTTTCTCATCATCAGAGAATGGCGGATTGGGAAGTGTTGCGAAAACGTGGTCGAGAATGAACACCTCCACCTCGGCCTGCGTTTGCTCTTTCTCCGTCCATCGTTCGCGATGGGCAATCAGTTGAGTGACTGCATCAAAAAGACTTCGACTCGCCAGTTTGACTTTCTCGCGATCAGCTTTGCTGAGGTTTTCCTTCTGCAACAAACAAAACAAGGCGTATTCGTCCTCGCTGAGCCCTTCCTCGGCGGCACGGCGGCCTTCTGCATCCAACCCGTTCACGAGGTCGACTAACCTGGCGAAAGTTTCTTCAATCGTAACGCGATCTTTATCGCGATTGTAGTCCGCAATGATTTCAGAATACTTCTTGTAGTAATCCATCCGTTGCGGATTACGCGCGAGCAACTGTTGCAGTTTCTTCTCAACCAACTGCCGGATGTCTTCAAACGCTGAAGCCTTGCGCTTCACTTTCTTTGCAAACTCGTCACGCAGTTTCTCCAGATTGATCGTGCTCATGTCGAACAATTTGGAGGACGTCTGATCCTCGCCCGGTTTCGCGGCCCGGATGGCCTCATTCACGATGCGCTGCAGTTCCTTGAGCAGATCAGTCACATCCGCGGTATCCCGCCGCTCTTCGAGCTTCTTGTAGATGGCCTCAATGTTGTCATGGCGCACGGCGTAGGCGAAAGCCGACGGCTCCATGATGAGCGCCTTGAAGCGGATGAACACCTGACGTGCCATAATTTCAAACCGGCGCCTGCCCTCATCGCGGGAATTGACGACCGCGTCAGCGCCGTCAGCAATGGCTTCAATCCGCGCAAAGCCCTTCGCGCCAGACAACCGGCCTGGATCAAAGCCCAATCCCTTGAGATGGGTCTCCGTTTCTTCAATTGCCAGAAGAAGAGCCTTCACCCGCTCCTCGATCGGGGCGATAATGTCCTTTTCGCCGCCACCTTCGTCACCAAGCGCATATTGGGCCAGGGCCGCGCGCAGACTCTTGAGCATGCCGTTATAGTCCACAATAAGACCGAAATCCTTGCCTGGATAGACGCGGTTGGCGCGGGCAATCGCCTGCATCAGGGTGTGCGCTTTCATCGGCTTATCAATGTACAGCGTCGACAGGCACTCCACATCGAAGCCGGTCAGCCACATGGCGCAGACGATCGCCACGCGGAAGGGATGCTCCGGGTTCTTAAACGCCGACTCCACATCCACGCGCTTGCCATCCGCCGTCTCAAATCCCAGCTTCATCAACGCCCTGTGCGGAATGATATCAACGCCCCACTTTTTGAAGTCGGCCACCTCGTTCTGGCCTTCGCTGATGATGATCTCAATGAGGGTGTCCGCCATCCACTGGGCCTGCCCCTGCAACCAGACACGCTTCTTTTCGTCGGTTTCAGACCGGGAAGCCACCTGAACCTTCGCCAGTTTTGTCTTCCAGAGCGGAATGATGCGCTGATGCATGCGGCCACAGGTCAGTTTGTCTATGCAGACCAGCATGGACTTGCCGGATTCCCAGCGTGTTGCGCAATGCTCCACAAAATCTACAGCCAGTTTGTCCAGCCGGTCGTCAGCGGTGATAACCTCATAATCCTGGCCCAGCAGCTTCTCCAGCAAAGCCTCTTTGTCGGGATCAAGATCCGCCTTCTCAATGGCATCGGCAATACGGTCGTTGAGATCGAGCCGGGCGATACCGAGCTTTTCGCCCCGATTCTCATAGACCAGTTTGACCGTCGCGCCATCCTGCTCCGAACGCTTGAAATCATATTTCGAGACGTAATCGCCGAAGATGCGCTTGGTCAGGTTGTCATACTTGAACAGGGGGGTGCCAGTGAAGCCGATGAACGCAGCATTGGGTAGCGCCAATCGCATGTTGCGCGCGAGCTTACCCGCCTGTGTACGGTGCGCCTCATCAGAAATCACGATGATATCGTCCCGCGTGCTATAAGGCTGGAGGGGTATCACGTCCTGATTGAACTTGTGAATCAGGCTGAAAAGGTAACGGTGGTTTTGCTTCAGGAGGGACTTCAATTCATCACCCGTGGCAGCCCGCGGAGTCTTGTCATCCGCCACACCGCACCCGATAAACGTACGGTAAATCTGGCCATCCAGATCGTTCCGGTCGGTCATCAGCAGGAAGGTGAATTTGGCAGAGACCGTCCGCCTCACCTTTTCCGTGAAGAAGGCCATGGAATAGGATTTTCCGCTCCCCTGCGTATGCCAGAACACCCCTAGTTTACCGAGATCGGGATGGGCCGACTCAATGATGTCGAGCATTCGCGCGGATTGTTTCTCCTCATTTGCAGACATCACCGCCTGATCATAACGAGCCTGACTCACAGAAAGATCATCTGCAGCCCGCAGCATGGGTATTTCAACGGTGCGATAGGTAAACCGGTTCTCCACCGGATATTCCTTCCGCAATTCCTCCTGCCGCTGAACTGATGCCACCGCATTGTTCACACCCAGCACCTGGTGATTCCGGGCGATGACCTTGCGGATCGCGCCCGGCTTGCTCGCATCGAACAGAATGAAATTCTGGACCAGATCCAGAAGGCGCTCGTGCGCAAGCATCCCGTTCAGCAACACCTCCGCCTCCACGCTGCCCTTGCCGGACTCCTCATGGCGTTTCCACTCGGCGAAATGCCCCCATTGGCTGGTAATGGACCCATAGCGGGCGCGATGGCCATTGCTTACGATCAGAAAGGCGTTGTGATGAAAGGCGTGGGCAATGACGTTTTCGTCGAGATAATCCCGCAGGTTGCCATCAAATCCGGCGCGGATATTCTTATAGACCGCCTTGAGTTCAATGAACACCAGAGGCAGTCCATTGACGAAACACACAAGATCCGCGCGGCGATTATAGCCGGGGGTCCGAAGGCCGGTAAGTTTTAACTCCCGTACGGCCAGGAACCGGTTGTTCGGTGACCCGTCCAGGCCTTTCCCGTTCTGGAAATCAAGCACCCGCGCCCGCGTCTGGCGGAGTTGTCCCTGCGCATCCTTGTAATCGACGGGGACCCCATCACGAATGAACTTATAAAACTCCTGATTCTGCTGAATCAGCGAGCGCGTGAAATCATGCCGCGTCATCTTCTGAACCGCATCAATGATGGCGGCTTGCGGCAGGAGCGGGTTCAGCCGAACCAGCGCCGCACCCAAATCGCGTTTGAGCACCACCTCGCGAGTATCCGCCCGACCGAGGGTCCCGGCCGGCCCAAAAGTCTCATCATTCCAGGCGGTGACACTCTCCCAGCCAAGTTCCTTTTCCAGATGATCGGCGAACGTCTTCTGAACCAGTCGGTCTTCGCTGTTGATGTCGGTGATCATGGGTTTCGGTTATGGGCTACTTATTGAGCAGATTTATGTCACGGGAATCGTCACTGGCACCGTAATACCCACTTTAATTGCAACTGGGGTGTAGATATCGACGCCCTGTGCAGGCGTATGAATAGATACGAGTAAAGAATACCGGGTTCGTCGATTGACGCGGCCAAGGTGATGCCGCTCACGCCACCACCCCACTGCAGGGTATACCCCGATCAGATTCGAAAGTGACAGATCAACAGCCCGTCCCTCCCAGATGTCGGAATGAACGGACCCAACATTCCGAGTGTTGTCACCAAATAGCCACCGATCTCGGGGACCCGTAGTACCAGGATGCTCACCATCGTCCCGGGCCTGATCATTGATTCTGCGAATAAAATCTGTTTCGTTTTCCCCCGGCCCATTAACTTGAAAGCGTAGGGCATGCGACGCGTATCGATACCTGTCTTTCCAGCCAACTTCACCCGGCCCGGGTTCGATAAAATACGACAAGGTCACCCGCATTTTAACAACAGACTCACCGAGATCACGAAGGACTTCCGTCGGCCAAGGCAAATTGTAAAAGTGCATGTCTTTCGTAACGCGCTGGTTACCGCGCGTGTCGAAGGGTTGAAGTTCCGCTTGCCCCACAAGAGTCAAGGAATTCGCCGCACAGTACAGAGCCCGATCAAGATTTGGAACCCCATAGCCACATATTCTGAGTAACGTCGCAAAGTCTGTTTTCGTTGGTGTAGCCGGGTGTGCCGGCAGAAACTGACTACGCATCGCATCGGTCCACTCGGCTGTATGAACCAGCAGTGCCCGAATCGTTTCAGGCCACATATCACGGTAACGAGCTTGTATGGTGGCCGCCATCCAGGAAGCCTGCGCTGCAGCCGCACTGGTCTTATTGAATAAACCAAACTGAGCAATCTGAGGATCGTGGTATGTGGACAACAACTGAAGGTCATCGGCTTCGATGATGGAATCGTTAGGTCCCTTTGCCACATTTCCCCCTTCGAACACAACTTCAGGCTTGAGAGGCCACTTCCGCCGCTCCCAACTAGTCGAGGTCGTGCTGAATGGTGATAACCCTCCCGACGGAGCAATAGCCGAATAACTCTGGAGTGTAGGCTCCACGATCCGGGTTTTCTCCGTATATGCACCGACCGTCAAGGCATTCCAGGCCTGGCCAGGATCGTGCACTTCGTTCGTGAGGTTTGATTGTGGATAGTTCCTAAATTCATCAGACCCATCAATATTCCCAGCAGAGATTACAAATAGGCGACGAACATTATCATCGTGTCCGGAAGACATTGCGTCGATCGAGGCAGACCATGATGAGGGTCGCCCTCGATCCCGGCTGTCTGTGGCTGTGACCGCGAGACAAACCACCCGCTTGCGATTCGGAGCCTGAATCTCGACACGGGCCACACCTTGCGCCGTCATGTAACCCCACAGTTTCTTGGGATTCTGGGCAGGCGGAGGCGGCAGAATCTTGGCTGACTCCAAGCGGTGAGTGACATTGACCCGCCCGCCTGAATTCAAAATCGCAAGCAAATCTCCGAATGCCGCTGTGCCTGCCATCAGGGTTCCATGTCCACGGTCGTCATGCGTACCCCATGCAGGATCTACGGCATGGCAATCCGCATCATCCATAAGCGGCTCAATCAAAACGTGCCCTTTATTCACGCCTGAGTCCAGAATCGTAACAACAACGTCACCATCACCCCTGTATCGGGTTCTCGCCAGTAATTCTCTTACCCGTTCGGCCTGTTCCTGATTCTCCATCTCAACGAAAAACGACGCGACCTCCTTGGCTGTCCGAAGTTCCGCAATATCATCAGAATCTTCAATCAGTCGCTCCAGTTTCTGGCGGTTTGCAAGAATGACAACAACCGCACGTTCGGGAAACTTTATCACCCCTTCGGCCTACTCCACCTGTCCTTCTCGAAGTAGTGCAACAAAACGCGCTACAACTTCATCACTATCCGAGCTAAGCCAAACCTCTACCCATACTGGCGCGTCACCAGGAAGAGGTTGGGTGTCCAACCAAAAAGACTCCAAAAGGGATTGTCGGATATCCGACACACTGTCTATCAGTCTCGCATTCTTTGGGTTCCCACTTCTGGGATCATCCTTCACGGCGTAAGCGCGCACCTTGTCCAGGAAAAAACTCCGCTTTGCGTGTGGGACAAAGACTGTGGCCAGAGTTTTTTCGGCGCCCTGCTCGCCTTCTTGCCGAACATTAAGCAACCGAATACCTGATTTGACGCGCTCCAAACTCTTAATGGTCAAATCAAACCCCGGTTCGCTGACAAAATCCAGGTAGACACCATGCCGATCCGTATGGGCAACGGCCCGGCGTTGGTCGTCTGCAAGCCACGCCTCCTCAAACCTCCGCCGAAGGAGTTCGCTGTGTCCGGCTCGATCTCGAACAGGAAATTGCGGATCTCCTCCCCTTTGCCTCGGGCTGGTGAATGGAACCGCACGGTCTGGACCAGGAAGAAATATGTGCGAATAACGTTCGCCGGGCATGAATAATTACTCCCGCCTCTTTCCATGCGTATCCAGTCGTTCCCGGAGCATGGAACTCAACAGTGCGGTGTCTACCGCCGTCCGATCCGAGAGGATTGCCTGCTTGATGGCGTCGCGGCATGCTTGATCAATCTCCGCATGACTCAGCCCCAGACTGCCGGCGGTCAGGGACTTCCAGGCCATTTTAGTAGCAATGAACGTCCCAAGCACATTTTGCATGAGCGTGGCTCGTTCAGTAGCGTCCGGATTTTCATAATACAGAACATCATCGAAACGCCTATAGAGGGCGCGATCGAGGAGTTTCGGACTGTTCGTGGCAGCGACAATGAGACTGTCTGATGTGTCCTGCTCCACAAACTGTAAAAACGAGTTCAGGACCCGCCTCATTTCCCCGACATCGTTTTCCAGCATCCGCTCTCCACCGATAGCATCAAATTCATCGAAAAAGTAGACGCCCGGCTCCTCCTCAATCAGGTCAAAGATCTGCCGCAACTTGGCGCTTGTCTCGCCCATAAACTTCGTAACAACCTTATCCGCCTGAATCGTGAATAACTGCAAATGCAACTCATGGGCCAATACCCTGGCCGTCATAGTCTTTCCAGTGCCAGGGGGGCCTATCAGCAAGATTTTCCGGCGATGCGACAACCCGTGCGTCTTAAGTTTCTGCTGCTGCCTGTACTCATGGATGATGCGATCCACGCGCGCCTTAATGGCGTCTGGCATAACGAGAGCCGCCAGCGGTGTCTGCGGTTCGTCCGCCAACACCAACCCTTGAAGATCCTGGGGAAACTTCATCTGAATGATCGGTGATTGGACCTGTTTCGCCTTATCGACGATCAGGCGAATATCATGCGCAAGCTCCCCATGCCCCTGCTGGGCCTCGTGAGCGGCGACTTGGAGCGCTATTGTAAAAAAACGCTCCGTCTCGTCGCTGAAATGCGACCGAATCAATGATTTAATCTGTTCAGCTGTAGCCATAGGAAATCACCATCTCAAGGTCTCTTAGTCCGGATACTACAACCAAATACCTCATGGAGGCAACCGCATCGTGATGAACATTGCTGCATCCGAAACATCTCGGCTTCATACCGCCAGCTCCCCACTCATCAGCCGCGGCAGCAGCAGATCACGCGCGGCACGGAGTTTTTGGTTCTGGAGTAATAAATTTTCAGCCTGTTGAAACACTGGTTCAATGTTTGCCTCAAAAATGGAAATCAAACTCTTGTCAGGAATGATAAAAGGGATGAGCTTAAAAGTGTCCACAATGATGGCATCGAATACAGCGCCACTGGCGTGTTGCTGAAAGTGTTGAATTGCCTCTCGCAATGCACAAAACAAGAACTTTTGAGGTATGGCGTGTTGCCCTTCGAGAGCGTAGCAGGATTGATTCATAGCCATTGGTCGCTGAGCAAGATTCAAATTCCCTACGGTGCCACGGGCAGTTATGAAGATGGTATCTTTACTATAGAGCTTACTGTTGCATTTCTTAAGTCCCAAATCCGTAACGTGTTTCTCAGTGTCAAGTACGTAACTTGATTCCACTGAATCCTTGGGAGTATAAAATGGAATATCACCATCCCAATAGTCAGGGATTGTAGTCTTCGGAGTCCCCCCGCTCATAACGTTCATTGCGTCAAAGGCAGTTACCTTGCCCCACCCCTCCGGCACGCCGTTCGTAATGCGGGTGTGTTCGTGGCCGGGAAAGCGGAGACGGACAAACCATTCCTGATAAAGCAATCGCGCCGCCTCTTCCAACAACCCCATCCGCCGCCGGTTGTTCTCAATGAGATCGTCGTAGGAGGAGAGGATGTCGGCGATGCGCTCTTGCCCATCACGGCTCGGAAGCGAAATTTGAAAACTCTTTAAAATAGTCAGATTAACGTTTGGTTGAGCCGCCTGTCCTCCTACATTTTGACATATGGAAAACGTAGTTGGCAATTTGAAGAAGTAGTATACAAACCGTGGACTCGCCTTTTGCTTGTCAACACGCACAATTCCTACGGCTTGATTAGTGTTTGCGGGACAGTGTTCGGACCTCACATATCCACACTTCCCAACTTGGGCGCCAGCAATAGTTACAAGGACATCACCTTCCAGCAATACCGAACGCTTTAACATTTCATGAGTCTCTTCATCGATGAATGCAAAACTGTGAGCATCCAGATTGCTGTCACCATTCAAGGCCTCTGCTTTGATGAAATTGACGCCATCCTCAGTAAATGGTCGCCCCATAGTTGTTGGAGTCGTTCCTTTTGTCACTACATGGGTGATATCGGAGAGTGTTACCGTATCCCACTTCATATCCCAAATCCCTCAAAATTCACCTGTATCTGCTTCGCCAGAACAACAGCCTCTTGATTCAAGTCCGCCAGTTCGACCTGGATGTCGCTCAGTGTCTGTTCGAAATCGAAATCCTCATCCACTTCCGCCGGGGCGACGCCGACGTAACGGCCGGGTGTGAGACTCCAGTCGGCGGCTTCAATTTCCTCCCGATACACCAGTTTCACCAGACCGGGCACGGCCACGAGTTTGGCATCAGGAAAGCGCGAGAGTAGCCAATGCGCCTGGCGCTCGAAATAGGCGGTAGCCTTGAGTTGCTCCACGATGTCCTTGCGGCGGGCGTCGAGTTCCTTTTCCAGCCGGCCGATGGCGCGGCCATCCCAGGATTCATGCTCCTTGGCCTTACCATCCTTCTCCGCCGCGTCAACCAGTCGCGTAGCCAGTTTGAAAACCAGATCCGCGTCCTTGACGAGGTCACGGCAGGCGGTGGCCAGGGCGTCGAGCGCGCCGAGCCGTTTTTTCTGCGCGGATAGTTTTGGCTCACAGGACTTCTTCCACTCCTTCGCAATCCGCTTGTTCAGGTCTTCCAACCCCTGGAAGCACGCCTTGGCAGCCTCATCGCGCTCTTTCACCAGTTCGCGAAGCGGCGAATCCTTGGGTAGCGTCTTGAGGAATGCCGCGGCGGATGACACCAGCGTGTCATAGACCTTGCTGAAGATGGCGGCTTTCCCGGCAATGGCGGCGGCTTCAGCAAGGGTTCGGTCGAGGTATTGCTGGACGAGGGCGATGAACCGATCGGTCTGCCCACGGTAGAGCCAGACAATGGCGGTGAGGTTTTGCTGTTGCTCCGGCGTAAAGTCGTAAATCTTGCGCGTCACCTTCCGGTAGATGTTCCTGGCGTCAATCATGAGTACCTGGTCGCGGCGTTCCGCGGGCTTGCTCTTGTCAAAGTGCCACAACTCGCAGGGAACGGTGCGGGTGTAGAAGAAGTTGGAGCGGATGGAGATCATCACATCCACATCACCGGTCTCAACTAGTTTGCGACGGACCTCAGCCTCGCCGTGGCCCGCGCTGCTGGCTTGGGAGGACATGACAAACCCGGCCCGGCCGGTCTTGTTCAGGTAGCTCCAGAAATAGGAGATCCAGAGGTAATTGCCGTTGGAGACTTTCTTCTCCTTGTTGACGCCCGGCAGGCCAAAGGGCAGGCGGCGGTCGTCCTTGACCTTCTCGGCATCCACCTTATCCACATTGAATGGGGGATTGGCCATGACGAAGTCGCACTTGCCGTAGAGTTCGTGCGGATCGACATAGAACGTGTTGGCCTCCAGGAGATCGCCTTCCAGCGCATGAACGGCGAGGTTCATCTTAGCGAGGCGCAGGTTGCTGGTCTTGTACTCATGGCCGTAGAAGGTGACGCGATGGGGCGCGGTGTCGCCATGCCGTTCGATGAAATGGCTGGACTGGACGAACATGCCACCGGAACCGCAGGCGGGATCGAAAACAATCCCATGATCGGGCTCGATCACGTTGACGAGGGTCTGGACCAGGGAAGGCGGCGTGAAGAACTCGCCATTATCCTGAGCGCCCTGCATGGCGAACTTCATCAGGAAGTACTCGTTGATGCGCCCGAACACATCACCCCCGGCGGTGCGGAGCGTCTCGCTGTCGAAAACACGCAGGAGATCCTCAAGAAGGGTGTTCTCGAACTTGGTGTAGTCCTTGGGAAGCTGGCCCTGGAGCGGCTCGAAATCGCGCTCGATGGCGTTCATGGCCTCGACCAGCGCCGTGCCGAGGTCCGTCCCTTTGGGCAACTTGAGCAGTTCGTCATAGCGGGCCTCCTTGGGCAGCAGGAGCGCGCCGCGCTTCTTGAAGTCGGCGGCGGACAACGGGCGCTTGGGCATCTTGCCGGCGGCTTGGTCGGCCTGGATTTCGAGGAGGGCATCGTTGTAGCGATTGGTGGCGTGGCGCAGGAAGATGACACCCAGCACCGGCATGCAATATTCCCCGGCCGTCAGTTTGGAATTGGCGCGGAGATTATCAGCAGCGCCCCAGAGATCGGTTTCGAGACGGGCAATGCTATCAAAGGATACTTCACTCATAAGGGTGCTGAATTTAACAGGGCCTATCGATGGGCGCCAGTTGAAAGCAGGGAAATCAGACTGGTACCGTGCCCGCTTCTTCCGTTGTCCCCTCCTGCGCCGCTGTTACTTCCGGTTCCGCTAGAGTTTCTGGCTGAGGCGGCTGAGCAACAACCGGCTCTTCAACAACAGGCAGGGGTGCGACGGGTGGTGGTTCGGCTATCACTTCTGGCGGCGGAAGGATTACCTCGACGGGGACTGGAGCCGGGACGGGCTCTGGAGCTGGTTCTGGAACCGGTTCAGGTTCAGGTTCGGGCGGCGGCTGAACGGGTGGCTCAATCACTGGTTCCGGCTCGGACGGGGGAATTATCACCGGCGGCGACTCAGGTTCACGGTCAGGCTCTACCGTCGGCACTGGCTCAGGGGCTGGGACTTCTGCTTCTGCCTCCGGTATCGGCTGAACGGTTGGCTCCACCGTCGGTTCGGGTTCCGGCTCCGACTCAGGTTGCGGCGTGATTTCCGTCACCGGTTCAGGGGCAGAGATAGGGATTGTGACTTGCGGGACAATCTCCACGGGTTCAGGCACCACGGGAGAAACCACCGGCGGCGCGGTAACAATGGGCGGCGCGGCGGGTAAGGACTGCTGTTGTGTCGGCGTCACGGTCACCATTGGCGCCACCTGCAGAGGCTCGGGCTCCTTCGCCACTGGCGGCGTGATGCTGATAGCGGGCGGCGTCGAGACTGTCACCGGCGCCGCTTCGGCGGCTGCCGTCACATGCCCAGTGGCCATCTCGCGGGCGGCCGAACTGGGAACATAACCCATCTGGCGAATCATATCGGTGACCCGCTGACGGGTGGCCAGGCTGATTCCCACTTGATCCGCCCGGCCATTGACGATCAACGAAACGGTGGTCTTGGAGACTCCCGCCGCCGCGGCAACATCCCGAATTCTCACACCTTGCTTTATCCGTAATTTCGACATCTAAACCGGTTTAGATCATATATTTGACGGTGAGTCAAGCTGGCGTTTCGGAAAGAAAAAGCTTGCGGCCAGACCTCTTGTTTGAGACCAATCTTAACCATGAATATCAACCTATCCACCGCCCGCGCCAGCCAAACCAAACAGATTGACCTCACTCGGCTGCCGGTGACGCAGGTTGACAAGGGCTCCAAGGGAGTTGGAATATTCCTCATGGTCTTCGCCTGCCTCTGGGGCGGAATCCCGACCTTTGTCCTGATGAAGGCCGCTTCCTCCGGAATCTTTCAGCAGGGACTCTGGGGCCTCCTGATTTTTGGCGTTATCGGAATCGGAATCTTCGTCGGCGGACTCTACCTCCTGACCACCTGCACCACCACCAGTCTATCCCTCGAAACCGTGGGCGTAACCAAGAAATCCCTATTCGGAACCAAACAGTGGACCGCACGCCTGTCGGAATTCATCGGAGTCCGTTACCGGAGCGAATACCATTCCGGTGGCGAGGACAACCCCTCCTACACGCTCTACATCGCCGAACTGCTCCACAAAACCGATGCCAAGAAAGCGGTACGGCTGTATGAATCACGAATGGACTTCGGCGTCCGCGGCATCTGGGAGAACGCCTGCCGCACTCTGAACTTGCCCGCCGTGGAGGGCGATGGAGCCAATCTCATCAGCCGCGATGTGGAGGATCTCGACAAGTCCGTGAAGGATCTGGCGCGGGAAGGCAAACTCCAGGTGAAGTTCGACCTCTCGAAGCCGCCCCCGGTAGGGCTTACCCTGAAAGTGGACGGCACATTCCTTGAGCTTTCGATCAAAACGAAGAAAGGCTCCTCATTTATTGGCAGCCTCTTCGGCCTCGTTTTCGCAGGCGTCTTCGTCTATGTCGGATTCTTCGTCAAAGGCTGTCCTCTCCTCTTCGGCATCGTGGGCTGCGTGATCATGCTGATTGTCATCCTCGCGACAATCTGGTCACTCATCACCACGGAACAGATCCGCGTGGCGAAGGACGAGATTCATGTGCGCCGCCAGACACCCTGGGGCCCGACGAAGGGCTCACGGATCGACACCACCGGCGTGGAGATCGTGAGGATCGGCAAGAAAGATGGCCAGGGATTGGAAGGTATCCTGATCGAAACCGATTTCGGCACCCTCATCATCGCAACCGGTCTTCCCGCCCCTTGCCTGGAGTGGCTCAAAAACTCTATCCTCAAGGTCATCACGGCGTAACAACAAATGATCTCATCATTGACTGAACATGAACTCAGGGTAGGGACGGCTCTCCGAGCCGTCCGCGGAGGCCTCGGAGAGGCCTCCCTACCCGGATCATTGAAGGCCCATTGCCCGAAGACTGCACCAGACAAAGTGGAACTATGACTACCCTTCGATTACCGGCGGAATGGGAGGAACAGGATGGCGTCCTGATGGCGTGGCCGCATGCGGGAACGGACTGGAAGCCCTACTTGGCCCGCGTGCAGGAAACTTCCACCCGAATCATCGCCGAAGCCAGCCACCATGCCCGCGTCCTTCTGGTCACCAGCGCCCCTGATGAGGTTCGGCATGCCCTCAGCCAGACCCACGCCCTCCTAAACCGCATCAGTTTCTGCCCCATCCCCTGCGACGATATCTGGGCCCGTGATTTCGGTCCGATCACCCTTTTCGAAAATAACCGGCCCGTTCTTCTGGATTTCGAATTCAACGGCTGGGGCGGAAAACACAAGGCTGCCCTCGATAATGCAATTTCGAAAATACTGAAGGAGCAGGGTTTCCTTTGTGGCACCCCCATGCGCTCCCTCTCCATGATCCTGGAAGGTGGCAGCATCGAGAGCGACGGACACGGCACCCTGCTCACCACAACCTCTTGCAACATCAACCCCAACCGGAACCCGCACATGACCCGCGTGGATATCGAGCTCGCCTTCCAGCGCCTCCTCGGTGTTTCCCGCGTCCTCTGGTTGCAACACGGGGCTCTGGCTGGGGACGACACGGACGGACATATCGATATGCTGGCCCGCTTCGCCCCGCACGACACCCTTCTCTATCAAGCCTGTGATGACGCCAGCGATGAGCATTTTACAGAACTCGCCGCGATGGCCGCCGAATTGAAGTCATTCAAAACTCTTTCCGGCCAACCGTACCGCCTGCTGGCGCTTCCCTGGCCATCACCAAAACATGACGGAACCGGCCAGAGGCTGCCAGCCTCCTACGCCAATTTCCTGATCCTGAACGGCGCCGTACTGGTTCCCATTTATGACGACCCGCACGATGCCCGCGCGCTGGATGTGATCGGCAAGGCCTTTCCTGGCCGGAAGATTATCGGCATTGACTGCTCGGCGCTGATTCTCCAGCATGGCTCCCTGCATTGCGTAACAATGCAATTGCCTCAAGGAGTCCTGAAATGCGAACTCTGAAAACCGCCCTCATTCAACAGTCACACGGCCCTGATCGCGCCGCCAACGTGGCTCAAAGCCTGGAGGCCATCCGAAAGGCCGCCCAGTCCGGCGCCCGACTGGTCGTTCTCTCGGAACTGCACACCTCACCGTATTTCTGCCAGGTTGAGGATCCCCGCTTCTGCGCCCTGGCTGAGCCCATCCCGGGACCCTTGACCGATGTGTTTGCCGCCGCCGCACGGGATAACAAGGTTGTGCTCGTGGGATCCTTTTTTGAGCGGCGCACGGCGGGACTTTACCACAACACGGCCGTGGTATTTGAGTCTGACGGTTCCCTCGCCGGGCAGTATCGCAAGATGCATATCCCGGATGACCCGGGCTATTACGAAAAGTTCTACTTCACTCCCGGTGATCTGGGATTTCACGCCATCCCGACCTCCGTCGGGAAACTAGGAATCCTGATCTGCTGGGATCAGTGGTATCCCGAGGCAGCCCGCCTGATGGCGCTTGATGGCGCCGAGATCCTGATCTATCCCACCGCCATCGGATGGAACCCCGAGGAGGGTGAGGCCGAGAAAGAGCGCCAGCTCGATGCGTGGGTGACGATCCAACGATCGCATGCCGTGGCCAACGGGCTACCCGTCCTGAGCGTCAATCGCATCGGCTTTGAACCCTCCCCGACGGGAGCGAGTGGAATCCAGTTTTGGGGTCACACCTTCGCCGCCGGCTCACAGGGTGAAGTTCTGGCCCAGGCAGGGCATGATCAGAACGAGACCCTTATGGTTGATGTGGATCCCGCCCGCATTGAGGAAGTCCGCCGCGTCTGGCCCTTCCTCCGCGACCGCCGTATCGATGCCTACGGGGATCTGACGAAGCGGTTCAGGAAGTAGGAGAAAGGGGTCAGGGTTCGGGGTTCAGGAAGTGGGAGAAAGGGTTCAGGGTTCAGCCTGACAGGCTATCTATTCTTCACCTGAACCCTGAACCCCGACCCCCGACCCCTCCTTAC
>JBAXMJ010000062.1:0-15096 GCA_037134355.1 bacterium
CGGGCTGCCGGGCAGGCTGGCGCAATCCGAAAAATATCTAATTCGGAACCGCCGGCTTGAAGCCGGCGCAATGAGCCAAGCTTGAGTGAGTGAAATGTGAAAGATCGACAGGACGAGCATGGCAGATTAATATTCCCGTTACATGATTCAAAAAAACAGTGTCACGCTTAAAGGGCTTATCGTCGCGGCCTATGGGCGCGAGTATGAAGTCCGGATTGACGGACGGGGGGTTGGCAATCCAACCCTGATGTGTTCCCCGCGTGGCAAGAAGAGCCTGTATGCCTGTGGCGACGAGGTTGAGGTAATCACTTCAACTGAGACTCAGGGCGTTATCACAACCCTGCTGCCCCGGCGGAGCCTTTTGTACCGGGCCGATGCCTTCAAGGAAAAGCTCATCGCCGCCAACGTCACACAGGTGGTTATCGTGGCGGCAACGGAGCCTGGCTTCAGCGATGAATTACTCATGCGTTGCCTCTGCGCAGTGGAATCCCAAAACATCACAGGCGTAATCGTGCTGAACAAGTGCGACCTGCCAACCCACCTGCAACGCGGGCGTGATTCACTGGCTCCCTTTGCAAGACTGGGCCATCCCGTCCTCCAGTTAAGTGCGCACACCGGAGATCTTGAGGAGCTTCGTCGTCATTTGGCCGGCCATGTCTCATTGCTGGTCGGACAATCCGGCATGGGTAAAACAACCCTGATCAACGCCCTGGTGCCCGATACAGAGGCCAGGACGGGCATCGTGTCGGAGGCACTCAACAGCGGCAAACACACCACCACTCATGCCCGGTGGTACGACCTGCCCGGCGGCGGGGCGCTGATCGACAGTCCGGGACTTCAGGCATTTGGCCTCACGCATTTATCCGGGGACCAGATCGAGAACGGATTCTGGGAATTCCGGGAGTTGCGCGGCCAGTGCAAGTTCCGTGACTGCCAGCATGACCGGGAACCCCACTGCGCCTACCGCGCCGCCCTGGCCGCTGGAACAATTGATGCCCGGCGCTTTCATGTGTTTCAGTCGCTCCTCGCCGAACACCGCAAAAAACCGAAATACTAATCGACACCTCATTTGACAACTTTCACGCGTTCGTTATTATGAATCGCTGGTACGTGTGAGATATTGCCACAGTTAAACGCAGGAAGGATTTCAGGGTAATGAATATCAAAAAACGCATTCAGGAAGCCCAGGCCAGAATTATTGAAAACCTGATAGCGTGTGAATCGTCACTTGCCGAACTTTACGAAGCCTACAGCCGGGCAGATAGTGAATTATCCTCGTTCTGGAAGGACATTGCGGCCGAGGAAAATAATCACGCTACCCAACTTAAATCGCTGCTCCAGCTTCTGGAAAGAGGAGTCATTTTCAAGGAGATCGGAAGGTTTGACGACGCCACCATCGCGCCCGTTGTCAATCTTGTCAAAAGGGAACTGGAGGCAATACGCCAAACCCCGCCTTCCCGAACCCATTCGCTCCAGATGGCTCTCAATCTTGAAACCTCGGTATTCGATGCACATTTCTACGATATCGTGCATGCCGACTCTCCTGAATATCATGCGGTGGCCAGCCGCCTTCAATCCGAAACACGAACCCATATCGACATCATCCGAAAACAAATCCTCGCGATCCAGGGAACCCACCGCGCGCCATAAGGCTTCCGATGAAACTCGAAACCGATCTCTCTAAAATCAAACGTCTGGCACGGATCCGGACCGACGAAAACCTGGATTTTCGCGCCTACCTCAAGGAATTGCCTTTTTCGAGCCGCAAGATTGATAAGGTCGTTCAGGACACTCGTATTGAAATCTCTTCTGGCATCGACTGTACCCACTGCGCAAATTGTTGCCGGGAAATGCAGCCCGTTCTGATGCCAGCTGACATCCGCAGGCTTGCCCGGGAGACCCGTCTCCCCCTCAAGGCCTTCACGACCCGCTTTTTAAAAAATACCCCGGCGGGTCACAGCGGCATGGTTTTCAAGCGCCGCCCCTGCCCGTTTCTCCTCGATAATCGCTGCTCTGTTTATGAAGCCCGCCCCCGTGATTGCAAATCCTACCCGCACCTCCATCGCCGCGATTTCGTGCAGCGCACCCTGCAAGCCATTGGGAACTATGCCCGCTGTCCCATCGTCTTCAATACCTATGAAGCCCTGAAAACACGCCTTGCCACACGAATCCGACCCCAGCGGAGTTAGCCTTTGCCATCTTGCGCTCCGTCGCTATAATAATGCCCCATGAATATCAATGATGCCATTGCCCTGATGACGCCCGGCTTGTACGCCTATATCAGCTTCCTTGTTTTCTGGTTTGGCGCCTGCATGGGCAGCTTCCTGAATGTCTGTATCTATCGCATCCCGCGCGACGAGTCGGTCGTTAAGCCGCGCTCTCATTGCACGCATTGCAACACGGAAATTCCCTGGTATGACAACATTCCCCTGGTCAGTTTCTTTGTCCTGCGCGCCCAGTGCCGGAAATGTGGCGGCCCCATCTCCGCCCGTTATGTCGTGGTCGAGGCACTGGTCGCCGTACTGTTCGTCCTGGTCTGGTTGAAATTTGGAACCCTGGGTGACTATACCCCGCTCCATTTAACCCCCGTGTATTCCCTGCCGGTTGTTTTCCTTTTCTGGCTGGTTGTCTTTGGGCTTGCCCTTGGGACGTTTGTGGATCTTGAACACATGATCATTCCCGACCGCGTCTCGCTGGGCGGCATTGTGCTGGGCATTCTGTTCAGCACCCTGATCCCGGAATTGCACAACGAAGCGGATGGTTATGGCGGATTCCTGTCGGCCTTTCTTGGAGCCGCCATTGGCGTCGGGATCCTGTGGCTTGTGGCCGTTCTGGGAAAATTGATTTTCAGAAAAGACGCCATGGGCATGGGCGATGTGAAACTAATGGGCGCCATCGGCGCCTTCCTCGGCTGGCCCTCCGTGTTGTTCACCCTTATGGTGTCATCATTCCTCGGTGCCGCCGTGGGCATTACCCTCGTCCTGACCGGCAAAAAGGCCATGCAAAGCCGTATCCCCTACGGCCCCTACATTGCCCTGGCCGCCCTCATCTGGATGCTCTGGGGCCCCACCCTCTGGAATGCCTACATCAACTGGCTGATCCCGCCACAACCCCTCTAAGACGGCTTGATTGCCTCGGTGGCACTAATCGTCGTCCTGAAGTGTTTACGGCTCACTAACTAATGTTTTCCATATTTCCCTGAGGCTTCACGCACGGCCATAACAGGACTAGGATGGATCAATGCGACTTTCCCGTCTTTCCAAACGGCCAGCGGTTGGTTTCGTCGCCGGTGGTCATCTACCACTCCTTGAATCGCCACATTCATGGCTTCCACTGCCTTTTGTGTCAGCGTTTTAAGTTTCACCTTACTCATGAACAATTGTCTCCTTAACCAAACGATACCGATATTCATCGTGGATGGTCATTTTTCCATTAGCATCTTCAAATACCAGCACGGGGTTCTGCCCGGAGTTGTCAAAGAAGTGGAGCGAGTCAACCAGCGGACGATAATGATCAAATAAATTAATCAAAGTGCGAAGAAATCGGCGGCGAACATCATTCTCCGGAACATTATGTCCACCGTTTTGAACCCGATCCCGGATGCGAGCCAGGCCAAGCTCCACATCAGGTATCCACACATAGAACAAGTGCACTGTATAGCCACGGGTCTTGGCGTCTTGAATCACCTTGAGATAGGTTTTTCCAGACAATGTTGACTCAAACGAAAAACTGCCCCCTGCCCGAATTGATTTATCAATTTCACGGAGCACAAGGCGCCCTGCTTCCACCATTGCCAAGGCCGGATCAAAGGGCGACAGACCAGCCGCGATCAAATCCGGATTGATGAAACGTCGGCAACCAGCATAGTCCGGCAAAAACACACGCGCAAATGTGGTCTTACCCGCCCCATTGGATCCACCTACAACGTAGAGCTCTTTTCTATTCGTGTTCATCTGCGTAGGCTTAAATCCTTACTCCGCCCCGCTCCATCGGGCGAAGAAGCCGGTGGGCAGAACGCGCTTGCAGTGGGAGTTTTTCATCACCATGGTGCCGGCCTCAATCTTGCCGCCGAATTTCTCCAGCCAGGGCACCAGCAGGTTCTTCATCAGCGGCGGGGAGAACCCAAGCGTGTGGCAGGTGAAAAGCACGAAACGGGGACGGTCGGACATCAGGGGCAGGAGCAGATCAAGCAGTTTGAGCAGGTGCTCTTCCAAAATCCATTTCTCCCCTTCCGGTCCCTTCCCGTAACTTGGCGGATCGAAAATAATGGCATCGTACTGGCGCTGACGCCGCCCTTCCCTCGCCACAAATTTCAGGACATCATCGGTGATCCACCGGATGGGCGCCGCCTTGAGCCCGCTCGCCTCTGCATTGCGCCGCGCCCAGTCGTTGATATCGGGCACCGCATCAACATGACACACGTCCGCCCCTGCCTTTGCGGCGAGAAGGGTCATGGCGCCGGTGTAGGCGAACAAATGAAGAACCCGGCAGGGTTGGCCTCCGACAGAAACCTGCCGCGAGACCCAATCCCAATGGCAGGTATGCTCCGGAAACAGGCCCATATGGCCGAACCCGGTGGGCTTGATCGTAAAGGTCAAATCGTCCCATTTCATGGGCCACTGGGGCGGCGGCTTGTGGGTAAAAGACCAGTCTCCCCCACCCGTGTTGCTCCGGTGATAGGTTCCGGCAGCGGTCTTCCAAAGCTCCGGCCGTTCCGGCCGCCACAGCGCCACCGGCGAGGGACGGTTGAACACGTGACCGCCAAAGCGTTCAAGCCGGCACCCATCGCCAGCATCCAGAAATTCATAATCCGAAGTTGTCCGTGCCGCAAGTTCCATGATGTCACTCCTGAGGATAGAATACCTGAAGAAGCCGTCGATGCAAGCATCGGTAACTTTCTGCTCCTCATTCATAAATCATAATGATACTATTCTTGTCTTATTTCATGAGCACGAACGCATTTTTAAAAATGATCGGGGCGGTCAACGCCGGGGAATCATCGATCGAACCCCGCGCGGATGCCCCCCTTGTACTGCTTGTCGGCAATCCCAATGTCGGGAAAAGCGCCCTGTTCAACAAGCTCACCGGCCAGTACGTCACCGTCTCCAACTACCCCGGCACCACCGTAGAGGTCGCCCATGGTCATTGCCCCCAACTGGGGCACGAAACCGAAATTGTCGACACTCCCGGCATGTACAGTCTGCTGCCCATCACGGACGAGGAACGAGTTGCCAGTGATATTCTTTTCTCGCCCCGGGTTCGCGCCGTGATCCATGTGGTGGACGCTAAGAACATTGACCGCATGCTGGGCCTTACCCTGCAGTTGATAGAAGCCGGGCGCCCCGTGATACTGGCGCTCAACATGATGGACGAAGCCCGCATCTTGGGCATCAAGATTGACCACTCCAAGCTGTCCCTGCGCCTCGGCATTCCCGTTATCCCCACCGTGTCCCTTACCGGCGAGGGGATTGCCGAACTCATAAAACACATGAAGGCGCCACCCCCGCTCTCCATGCTTCATATTGAGTGTGGCTCTCTGATCGAGCAGGCGATTCTTGATATCGCCCGGCATCTTTCACCCGCCAGCCCGATCGCCCCGCGCGCCCGGGCCAGCCTGCTTCTGCAGGGAGACCTGCGCGAGCGGGAACGGTTGGTTCAGGAAAAAGGCGAGCAGTCCGCGGCCACCATTCTCGCCATTATTGCCGCCACGCGGGCCAAACTAAACCACTCCCCTCATTACTACGTCACCCTTTCGTTGCGAACCCATACGGGACAAATCCTCGCCGACTGCATCAATAAGCCGGATCGTGCACCCGACAAGTTCCGCAGGGGACTCGACCGGTTCTGTACCATGCCCCTCACCGGCTACCCGCTCGTTGCGCTCGTCCTTTATTTCGGGTTGTACCAGTTTGTTGGCCAATTTGGCGCCGGCACCTGCGTCAATTTTCTCGAGAACAACATTTTCCAAAGCCACTTCATTCCCTGGGTCACCCGGCTGGTAGATCACACGATCCCCTGGGTGCCACTCCGCGACCTCCTCGTCGGCGATTACGGAATCATCACGCTGGGCGTCCGTTACGCGATCGCCATCATCTTCCCCATCGTCGGGGCGTTTTTCCTGTTTTTCGCAACGCTGGAAGATAGCGGGTATCTGCCCCGCCTGGCTCTGCTGGTTGATCGAGGCTTCAAACGCATCGGACTCAACGGGCGTGCGGTGATTCCTATCGTGCTCGGATTCGGCTGCGACACCATGGCAACCCTCGTGACCCGCACCCTGGAAACAAAGCGGGAACGGATTATCTGCACCATCCTGCTGGCTCTGGCAATACCCTGCTCCGCCCAGTTAGGCGTCATCCTTGGCCTGCTCTCCCAAAGCGGCGCCGCCCTCGCCATCTGGGCGGGCGTCGTTCTGGCGATCATGCTCCTTGCCGGCTGGCTGGCCGCGAAGTTGCTCCCGGGCGAGCCCCCGATGTTCTACATGGAACTGCCGCCCTTGCGCCTTCCCACCCTCGGAAATGTTCTGGTTAAAACCTATACCCGGATGGTCTGGTACTTCCGCGAAATCCTACCCATGTTCATTCTGGCCAGCCTGTTGATCTGGGTGGGACAAATCACCCACCTCTTCCAGCTATTGGTTCACAACATGAAACCCGTCGTCCGGGCACTCGGATTGCCCGACGAATCGGCCGTCGCTTTTCTATTTGGCTTCTTCCGCCGGGACTACGGCGCTGCTGGACTGTACGATCTTCAAAAAACAGGCATCATGACCATTCACCAGTTGATCGTAGCGGCTGTCACACTGACCCTTTTCCTTCCCTGCATTGCCCAATTTCTTGTGATGCAGAAGGAACGCGGGACAAAAGTCACCCTGTGGATTTCCCTCGGCGTGCTCCTCACTGCATTTGGAGTCGGATACCTGACGCATAGTGTGTTACGCTGGACAAACGTGTGATGCGCAATGGAACTTAGGGTTTAAGGGGTGGAAATAATTATGAATAACGAAAACACTTTTCTTCTGACACCTGAACCCCTTAACCCCTTTATCCCTTTTCCTATGACCCCTGAGCCCCTTAATCCCTTTTCCCCTGACCTATGAAATGCTCGTTCTGCCAACGTGAGTTCGACGAAACTAAGTCTGCGGACGCCTGCAAGGGTTGCCCCTCGGGCGGTGGATGCCATAATGTGCGGTGCCCTTTTTGCGGCTATGAATCCCCCCGCGAACCGGGGCTGATAAAGACAATCAAGGAGTTGATAAAGAGGGTTCGGGAAAGAGGGGTCAGGGTTCGGGGTTCAGGATCAAGTCGTCAAAAATATTCAACATGACAGGTGAACCAATGAGAACATACAAGTCATCCTCAGAACTCCCTTCCCTGCCCCCAGAACCCTACATCCTGAACCCTATCCCCTCTTTCCTGAACCCTGAACCCTGTCCCCTCTTCCCTGAACCCTCCCAAGGAGCCCACCATGAATGACCCCCGTATCGAGGAAGTGCTCGAGGATCTCTACCTGCAGCACGAACACCATGCCCGTATCCCACGACCAGCGACAGAAGCCACCCTGCGCGCCGCCTCTGATGCCGGCTTGATTACGCTCTCAGGCAACTCCCCCACCCCCACGGAAACAGGGCTCGAGGCCGGGAAACGCGTCGTTCGCCGGCACCGGCTCGCCGAATGCCTCCTCAAGGATGTCCTTCAGGTCACCGGGGAGGAAGCCGAGGAAGACGCCTGTACCTTTGAGCACATCTTAAGACCGGGATTGGAAGATAAAATCTGCACCTTGCTGGGCCACCCGCTGACCTGTCCGGACGGTCATCCTATCCCGCGCGGCGAATGTTGTCTTAAGGCCGAAAAAGACAAAGTCCAGGAAGTCGGCCCGCTCTGCGATGGCCGTGCTGGTCAAGCCGGGGTGGTCGCCTACCTAAGCACCCGGGACAATCGCGAAATCCAGAAACTGATGGCTATGGGCATTCTCCCGGGCTCAGATATCCGGCTTGTCCGCCTCTTCCCGTCCTACATCTTTGAAATCGGCCACAGTCAGTTTACCGTCGACCGAACCCTCGCCGAAAAGATTTTTATACACTGGCAGGAATGAGGCGGGGGGGTTCAGGGTTCAGGGTTCAGGAATCAAGACGTGTGGGGGAGCTTGTCAGTTGGGATAGGATTCTGTCATAATGAGCGCGAAAGGAAATGATCATGGAAGCAAAAATTAGGTCGAAACTAGAAGAACTGCGCGCGTTTCTCCAGGCTGATGGCGGCGATATGGAAGTCGTCAGCATCACGGGAACCGATGTGAAACTCAAATTGCAAGGCGCCTGCGGCTGCTGCCCGCACGCCACGATGACCATCAAGCATGGCATCGAGCGCACGCTGCGCGAAACTATCGACGAGAAGATCGTTGTCGAGCAGGTTCGGTGAGCAAAGCCAGTGCAAGGCAGTTCCTCGCACTGACCGGACTGGCGGTAACCGAGCTGTTCCGCCAGCCCGCTTCTTTTCTGCTGATCCTCACCAGTACCTCCTGCACCGTTCTCGCTCCCCTTGCCCTATCGTTTCAACTTGGGCAGGAAACTCATCTTGCGCTCGACAGTTCCCTGGCCTTTGAATTCATGTTCGGAATCATCCTGGCCGGATACGCCGCCTGCGCCACGCTTCATAACGAATGCCAGTCAGGCACGATCATGATCGTTTTCAGCAAGCCAGTCAGCCGAGTGATGTTTTTTCTGGCTAAATACCTGGCCATAGCCCTCCTGATCCTGTTTTTCGTCTTCTGTTCCAGTGCCGCATCGTTGCTGGCCGGACGCTTGTCACCCCGCAATTTCGAGTTCGATGCTCTGGGACTCCGCATACTCCTGGCCATTCCGCTGGTCTCTATTATCCCCGCCGCCCTGATCAACTACTTCACCCGCCGGTCTTTCATTGTTTACGCCCTTCTCGGGTTTTCTCTCGCCCTCGTGGCAGGGGTGACCGCACTGGGCATGATCAATAGTGAAGGACACCGGGTCGCCTTTGGCAGCCTCATGGACTGGCGCATTCTGCCGGCCTGCGGGCTCGAAGGCATCGCTCTGCTCATTCTGGCCGCCATCGCCCTGAGCCTTGCCAGTCGCCTGACCACCCCGGCGACCATTGCCATTCTTGCTGTTGTCCTGTTTTCGGGACTGATCTCCGATCATCTCATTACACTCCTCCCCAGCTCGGATGCGTTGAGATTCGGATTTCGCATGATTCTTCCGGACATCCAGGCGTTCTGGCCTGCCGACCGGTTGGCGGGCGGTGAAAGCCTGTCACTCCCTGTGATCACACATGCCGCCGCCTATGGCCTGGCCTACACTTGCGGAGTTCTGTGCATGGGCTATGCGGCTTTCAGAAATAGACAGTTTTAAAGGAAATCACCTATCGTCTTATCATTTTCATTGCATGGTCAGGGTAGGGAGGCCTCTCCGAGGCCTCCTCGGACGGCTCGGAGAGCCGTCCCTACCCTTGTAATCTCAGGTGGTCTATCTTAAAGGATTAGTATGAATGATGAAGAACTGGTCATAGAGGCGAGGGATCTGACAAAGGTCTTTCGGGATTTCTGGGGGCGGCCCAAGGTGCGGGCCGTTAACGGCATCAATCTGGATGTGCGTCGGGGAGAAATTTTCGGACTGCTCGGACCCAATGGTTCAGGCAAAAGCACCACCATTAAAATGATCCTCGGTCTTCTCCATCCCACCTCCGGCCAACTTTCCGTTCTCGGCCAGTCCCCCCGCGCCGTCTCCGTCAAATCCAGAATGGGCTTCATGCCGGAGGAATCCTATCTTTATAAATACCTGACAGCCGACGAAATCCTGAACTTCTACGCCAACTTGTACGGCATGTCAGGATGCCACAAGACCGAGCGCGTCAATACGTTGATTGAACAGATGGGTCTCTCCAAGGCCCGGGATCGCCGGGTCGGCGAATTTTCGAAGGGAATGGCGCGCCGCATCGGGCTCGCCCAGGCGCTTCTGAACGATCCTGATCTCATCCTTCTGGATGAACCCACCTCCGGGCTTGACCCGATCGCCTGTCGCGAAGTCAAAGACCTCCTTCTCGCCCTTGCCCGGCAGGGAAAAACAATCCTGATCTGTTCGCATCATCTTTCCGATATGCAGGACATCTGCAGCCGGGTCGCCATCCTGCTCCAGGGCGAAGTCTGCGCAACCGGCTCCGTTCAGGAGTTGCTGGCCACGCCAGACACTCTTAAACTCACTCTGAAGGCTCCCTCGCAAACCACACTGACAGAGGTTCTGGACCTCCTGGAGAGGGAAACCGGAACACGCCCGCAAGTCGACCACACGGGACGAACTCTGGAATCAGTTTACATCGAAACGGTTTCGCAAAGGAAATCGGCCACATGAGCCATCATCCTGGAAAATCCCTGACGCGGATTGCCGCACTGGCGGGACTCACCGTTCGCGACGCCGTGCGGTCGCGACTGCTGATTTCCCTCGGAGCAATCCTGATCATCGGATTGATCGGCCTGCCGTTACTGATCTCAGGGGACAACACTCTGACGGGCAGGCTCCAGGTCATTCTGAATTACACCCTGAGCTTCGCCGTCACCATGCTTTCGATTGTCACGCTCTGGACAGCCTGTGGTGGAGTTTCCTCTGAAATCCAGGACCGGCGCCTGTATCTGATTCTGACGAAACCCGTTCACCGGCACGAACTCTGGCTTGGAAAATGGCTTGGTATTGTCGCCCTGAACGCCCTGCTACTGACCCTCACCGGGTTCATCATCGGAGTTATGACCTGGCATACGCTTTTCACCTCGCCAGAATCCGAAACAGTCAAGCGCCAGGCGCGTGAGCAATTTCTTCTGGCGCGGCAATCGCGGCTTCCCGAATCTCCAATTTCAGCGCAACAGGCACAGGCCAGTGCGGCAGCCATCGTTAAATCCGGCCACGCCCCCGCAGGGATGGATGCGGAACAGGTTGCGACAGAACTGATGAAAGAGTTAAAAAGTGCCCGATTCGTGATCGCCCCGACGGGATCAATCCACTTTACCACCCTCATCACCTCTCCGCTTTCGGGCAACAACGATGGTCTCTTGAACTATAAGATCGAATCCTCCCGCCCGGAACGCACCTCGATTCCCGCCCTATGGGAGATTCAGGCGGCAGAGGGAAAAGTGTTTCACCTGGCTGTCACCAACTATCCCGGCATACCAAACCGCCTGTTAATTCCAGGCTCCGTAATACAGGGAAGCCAATCCCTCACCCTGTCGTATCACCGGCTTGATAACCTGAGTCAGGCAACACTTTTCATGGCCCAGAACGGCAAAGAGCCAGAATTACTGATCCCCTCAGGTTCCTGGGCGATGAACCTGAACAGGGGACTCCTGATGATCCTGTGCCGACTGGCGTTTTTGTCAGCACTGGGATTGACGGCGGGGTGTCTTCTCTCAACACCAGTGGCGGTATTTGTAGCCTTTTTCATGATGGTGCTCCTGGCCATGTCTGGGTATGTGGAGTCCGTAGCAACGAGTGGCGCATTCTACATCCCGCATGAAGGCCCTGCACTCTCCAGAACCTGGCTTGACGAGGTCATCCTGAGCCAATTCAAAGGGCTCAATATGCTCACTCAGCCGCTTCTGCGGCTTGATCCGGTTCCGTTGCTAGAAGAAGGGCGCAGAATCAGCTGGCTCCTGACCGCCCAAGCGGTGGCCTGGTTTGTGGGCCTTTACACCGCCGTTACCGCCCTGATCGGTATTATCTTGTTCAACCGCCGTGAATTGGGGTGAGGAAGAGGGGTCAGGGTTCGGGGTTCAGGGTAATACAAACGTCCAGCAGGACTTTCCTGAACCCTGAACCCTGATATCCTACTCCCTGTATTAGGGGTCAATATTTTCGAGCGCTAGCGTCTTCGTGTTAATCCGCCGGTAATAGCAATTCCGGGGCTGACTCTTCTGATTCTTGGTATGGCAAATACCCCCGCGCCGGGGCCGGACGGTGTAGACGAGGGAATTCTGCTCGCAGTTTACAAAGGCCTCCACGAGGTCGTAGGTTTCGCCGGATGTCTTCCCCTTCTCCCACAATTCATTTCGCGACGTGCTCCACAACACCACCGTGCCGGACTCAAGCGTCTTCTTCATGGCAATCTCATTCGTGTAGGCCACCAAAATCACCTCGCGTGAGTCGGCATTCTGGATCGCCACCGGAATTACATCCGAACACACCTTCGCCACTTTGGCGATTTTACTGAAATCCAACACCAGCTTCAGTCCTTCTTCCAATTCCTTCATAGAAAACATTCCTTCCTGAACAATCATCACAATTTGAAAGACAGCCCACCAATCAAGACTAGATCGTTTTTCTTCATGCCCGCGCCGGGCGTGCTGTCATACTTGTCCTGAAGCACGAGACGAAGACTCAGTCGAGAATTCATAGCCGCTTCAGCACCCACCTCTGCAGTAATCAAGTAATCACCGAAATCATCAAAAGCCGGAAGACATTCCACTGATTCCTATAGCTTTGATGTGGTACTCATTTTTAAGTCGTATTTCTCGGCCACGCGCAGAGCCATCTTATCATCTTCCACTCCCGCCACATTTTCCTTGATGTAAGCGGCACCAAGCTCATTCCTAATCTTTTCCGTAAGGTTTGAAACCTGAACACTGCCCAGCTTACTTTTTTAACAAATCCCTGATTTCCGTCAGAAGTTTAACATCTGCAGTTGGCTCCACAGGGGCAGCGGGTTTCTCATGCTCCCTCTTTCGCATCGCATTCATACCCTTTATCATCACGAAAATGGCAAGGGCCACGATGGTGAAATCAATCACTGTATTGATGAAAAGCCCGTAGTTGAGGGTGGCCACACCGGCCGCCTTGGCATCGGCCAGCGTCTTAAACGGCCCCTTCTGAGGATCCAGCGCGACAAACAAATTTGAAAAATCAACCCCACCCATCAGCTTCCCGATAGGCGGCATCACCACATCAGTCACCAGCGAGGAAACAATTTTCCCGAAGGCTCCGCCGATGATGATACCGACAGCCATATCCATCACATTCCCCTTCAGCGCGAACTGCTTGAACTCCTGAACCATGCTCATGATTACTCCTCCTTTATTTAGTTGACCCTCACCTACCCGGATAAAATCAATCCACTCGTCCGCCCCCAAAGGCGCTACTGATCAGCTCACCTTGCCAGATAAGCGACCCATGTTTCAAGCCTCGACATTCCTCAGGAGACGGGGCTCGATACATCAACCGGAACATGGGCCCAAACTGCTGAATCTCGTTGATGCCATTGGTTTTCCCTGCATTTTCGACAAACCATTCAGGCCGTGTCATATCGATCCGAATGACATGACTCTCCCCCGGCTTCAGCACCATCACTTCCGCATCCGTCGCCGCAGGCCGAGCCAAGTCAGCCCCCACCCATTTCCAATCACGGGTGCCCCACGAACGGATCCAGTCATTCTCCAATGACAGGGAACGACCGCCGGGTTGATCCACCACGGCAAGGGTATTGGACGAAACATTCATCAGCGTAAGGATCACCGAACGGATCTGCCTGTTTGTCGGCGAGACCGTCTCCAGCTTGGTGCCGACACCCAGGCTGCACCACCGGCACCCTTTCATGACCGATACGCCCTTCCCCGACACCGCCACTTCCATTTCAAGAGGCACTTGAATCTCACCTCGCCGACGCAACGCCTCCATTTGTTTGGCTGTGCCCGGTTGCGCGAAAAAAGCCTCCAGTCCGTATCGAACTGGAATCGTCCCGGTGTTTCCCCAGTAACGATCCACCCGACCACGCAGGAAAAGCCCACCCACAGGCTTTTCGTCAGACAGATAATCCAGCACCGCCACTCCGCAAGCCGTCTGCTTCATCGCGGCATAGACCAATTTCCCATGGGAGGTTCGGCCATCCATCGTTCCGGATAGCCCACCCCGAACCCGATTCGTCGGAACCCGGCTGATATCATAATCCAGTTTCACATAACTGCCCCGGAACGGATCCACAGGATCCAGAGGCGCGGTGCGCAGGTAAATGATTTCACCCCGATGCAAGACCCATTCCCGCTCACCGGCCATATACCCGAGCACCAGAAGCTGGAACATCACCACCAATATCATCAATCCGGTTCTCATTGGAGGCCCCTCCCTTCCTTCTGTCTGCGCGATCGGGAGTACAGGAATCCCTCAACCAGCAGAACCACCCCAACGGCCAGAAAAACACTCCCCCGAATCAACTGACTTTCGAAAAGATCGAAATATCGGGCCACCACCAGAAGCACTAGAAGCACCGACCCGATCACCGTGGGCTTGAGCAGTCCTTCTCGACAGCCCCTGGCCATCATAGAGGCCACCATTCCGATGAAAACAAGATTGAAGGGCCCCGCGATGACCCACCCTTCCACCGCATGGGATGCCGTCAGGTCAACCATGCCAAGAATCACGGTGAGGGGCACCAGATAAACTTCCCAGCCGGGATCACCCTCCTCGCTCCGGATCCTGCCCTTGGTTTTCCAATACGCCAGCCCCACCCAGGTGACCAGCGCCAGCGTCAACGGAGTCAATCCGAATACAAAAGACGGCCAGTGCAGTGTTTCACCATGCCAGTAAAAGAGATCCCGGGCAATTTTCAGGAAACTCATCAGGTATAACATCACCCAGAAACTCACCCACCCGTAAAACCCGAAGATCGGAGCTGCTCCCGGAAAATTACCAGGATAGACAGCGAGCCGAGAAACGGCAATCAGCACGGCAGAAAAACTGAGAAAGGTCGAAAACAGAAGCCAGGATGTGTCCCCGCCCGATGGCAACGAAAAACCGTATGAAATAAGGAATGCGGGAATTAGAAAGGCCAGCAAGATTCGGGATCGTCGCCGCCAAGCCAGGGTCCCCAGAATCAGGGCTATGCAGGCGGGGGCCACCCAAATCGATGTATCAAAGGCCAGTCGTTCAGAGCCGCCCCACACCGTCAGGAGAACGGCGGCCAGAATCGCCTGAGGAATAGACGGCATCACCACCGCCATCGCCAGGGCGCCCAGTCCCCAAATCAGAAAGGCATTCGGGAAGTGCTCATCAATGTGGTAGATCTGGGCAACCAGGAAAATTCCCGCCCCGAAAAGCAT
>JBAXMJ010000063.1:0-14980 GCA_037134355.1 bacterium
GGGCGGGACTGGAGGGAATCGAGTGACAGCCAGCGACACACGCCAGGACTGTTGCAAGCAGGAAGAAGGGGGCTGTTTTCATAGAGGACACAGTATGAAATTCCCCCGCGCGCGGCTCAAGCCCAATTTGCAGTTATCCCTTTGATTGAAGCGACGCGGAGAGCGTACGGGCAAGGCTCTGGCGGAGCGCCTCAAGGGATGAACTCATGGCTAATGTCCGCGGATTCCAAACCAGGCAGAGGGGTAGGTCTTTTTGAAGGATGCCGCCAAGGCTGATATCGAAGATCTTTTCAGGATCGAACTGGGAGCGGGCCAGCTCAGGAAGCGGGCCTGCGGCCAGGTTATTTGCAATCACGGCGGCGAGTTGAATCGCGGTATTGCACTCGTACCGAAGATCCGGTTTCTTGTTTTTCTTGAAACACGCGTTTTCAATATCTCCCCGTGTTCTGGATCCATCTTCCAGCAAGGCCAGAGGCAGGGCTGTAATGGCCTCAAAAGCCGATGAGGGCGGCCCGGGCATCAGGGAAAGGGGAATGAATAGTCTGTTCTCCAGAGTTCCCAGTTTCGCGTGTTTGAGCCTGCCTGTCTCCTGGATGCCCCGGACAATTCCGAAATCAAGCCGCTGATCCAGCAGGCGTTCCCGGATCTCTTCCGAGTGAAGCGTTGAGAAACACCAGCGAACGCCGCCGGGCGGAGCGTTAATCTTCGCGAGATTCGGGGCAAGAAGCCAATTGTGGGTACTTTCGCCGGCTCCGAGCCTGACGGTGAACGCCCGGTCATGGGCTTCCTCTGAAAATCGGGATAGTGCCAGAAGGTGTTCCCGCATGAGGGCGGCCAGGCGGGTTCCTGCCGGGGTGAGCTTCAAGGTCCGGCCCCTTTTTTCAGTCAGCTTTTGTCCGAAGCTGATTTCCAGATCCTTCAACTGGTGACTGAACTGGCTTTGCCGCGCCAGGTCATCCTGCCCTGCGGCGGCAGCAATACTTCCCATGTCGGCTACCCGGACCAGAGTTTGGAGCCGGTTCATGGACACTCCCTTTTGAAACAACAGTTCGTTTTGCATGAGGCCTCCCTGTGGAATAGATATATGATTATAAAATCAGCATATATGAGATAATGCTGATACTCTTATAATGGCAAAAGGAGGATGCTGTCAAGTGACGGGAGAGCTGGGAGTGCTGGTAAAACGGTGCGGTTCTCTAAAGTCGTAAAACTTTATGAAAGGGTGGATGGACAATGAAAACGTGCAGAATGATGAAGGTGTGTAGTGTGGTCGTGGTTGTCGCATTGGCCGGGTCTGTCTGTATGGCGGATGATCATGGATGGGGGCGCGGTAGTTATCGCGGGGATAGGAATTGTGGGCGAAGCTACCACGGCTATTCGGATGGCGGGCGGCATTACGGGTATTCCCGAAACCCCCGAGGGGATCTTGTTTTTGGCCTGGTTGGAATCGGGATCGCCGCTGCGGTCATTTCTTCAATGAGCCGGGCGGAGACAGTTGTCGTCTCGCAGCCGGTGTATGTCCAGCCTGAACCCCCGAGAGTGGTGTATGTCGAGCAACCCCGGGTGATTCAGCAGCCTGCATGGGTGACGATCAACGTCCAGAATTCGAATGGATCTTTTTCCCCTGTAACGCTGCGCTCCGTGGGGTCACAATGGGTTGGGCCCAGGGGTGAATACTATGATGCATTGCCCACCGTGGGCCAGTTGCGTCAGATGTATGGATTCTGAACCTATATGGAGCAGTTCAACTGCTCGTTTTAGGATTACCGCTATGATCTCGACTGGATTGAGACGGTGCCCAATGCGATTGATCAGCCGCGTATGATCAGTTCCGGTTCAGCCATGAGGCCGCAGGGGACGAGCTGATATCCGTCGAACCAAGTTTGGGGGCCACGGGTAAATTCTCCGGGTCCGGTCCATTTCGGCCATTTTTCATTTAAGTGGAAAGGGCCGTGTGAGTTACGGCGATGCCCGATAAGCTGGATCTGCACGTCTGCCGGGCCTTCTGCCAGGCCGGTGACTTCCACCTCGTTCGGTTCCCAGGCGGCAATCCCGGCTTCCTTGCCATTGACCAGTACGCGTACTGCGACGCCGCGGTATTCCGGGATGTGGATGAACGAGCGCTGCCCTTTGTCCGCCTTGAGATCGAGGGTCCGGCGGTAACTGACGGAACCCGAGTAGAACGCCAATCCCTGCGGCACCCAGTCGCCGAGTTGGAGTGTGGTGGGCAGGGCGGTCATGGCCACTTCTGTGCCATTCGCCATCGTTCCGAAATTGCCAAGCAGGTAAACGATTTCCAGGCCAGGATGGGTTTCCGGATAGTCGCATTCCAGAACCAGTTCGTTTTTCCCCAGACGCAACAGGGCGGTATCCAGCGGTAGCTTGCGCAGGGACAGGTCCACCCACCAGCCGCTTTCGGTCGTTTGGTTTACCGGGACACCATTCAGTGATACACGGAACGTGTTCGGTTGTTCCAAGGCCACGAAAAGATCTCCCGTGGGTAGGGCCTGACAATCAAAGGTGTAGGCCAGCGTCACCGGGGTTCGTTTCGGGGTGGCATTATGCTTCTGTGCCCAGGGCTGTACCATATTCCCCGAGCGGGGCTGGATGCCTAGTGAGGTGCGCACGGCGCGATCTATGCGCAGGATTTCATCAGCGTCTTGCCACTGACCGGCACCGATTTTGTAGCGCGGGCGATCCAATACCAGGTTGGACGACTCGGAGAGGGTGATGTCCCAGGTGCCGCCTCCCAGTTTACGGGTCGCGATGGTGTTCAGCGCTTGCGGAGCGGCGGCCGCGATATTGGCCTTGGCGGTTTTGGGAATCAGGAACAGGCGGCTGCCCAGGGCCGGCAGGCTGGTCCGGAGCTCCAGGCCATTTTCGGTGCGGTTGAACTCAGTGCCGGTGGTGGTGCCGGTTTCAGCGTTCAATTCAACGGGGTTCCCGGTACACCCCTTAAACCCGCGGATACGTACATCCGCATAGGCCAATGTGCGGTCGCGCACCAGCGGCTGGTCCATGAGGCCGTTCGGGGCATTGACGAAATCCTCGCCGGTATTGCAGACGAAGAGGTAGAAGGCGTCGCGGTCTTCGCGTAGCAGATAGAGGGCGGCCCCGATTTCCCTGCCGGCGGCATCCGTAATCGTAACCCGGCGGCAGGCCTTTTCCAGGGGCGCGGCCACGTCAACCCCGGTCGCGGGAACCTGAGGACAGGTCGCGGCGAATGCAGCGACTTCTTTTGACTCCACGGCGTCCACATACGCGGCGGGGATGCCCGCAAACACAACCGTGCCACCCGAAGCCTTGAACTTCTTGAGCAGCGCGAGGGTGGTGCGTCGCATGGTTTTGAGTTGCGGCACGAGGACTGCCTTATAGGTTGCCTTGCCGAGGCGGAGAATTGGATTGCCGCCCTGTTTGGTGACTCGAGCCAGTCGGCCGAGGTGTTCCTCATCACCGAAGTCGAAGTCCAGGTGCTGTGCCAGTAGGGCATCAGTCAGTTTGATGTGTTGAGTATCGAGGGCATGAGTTTCGGGATTGCGGCGCCAGCCGACTTTAACCTGCATCCACATGCTTTCCACGGAATGGACCACCAGCAGATCGCGGACTTCTTCACCCTGGGTCATGACGGCGTGAATGCGGGCGAAGTAGTCTTCCACTTTGGGGTAGAGCTGCCACCAGGGGGACTGGTAGAAAATGCCTGCCGGGTAGTCGCGCTTAGCCTCGCCTTCCATGGTGTACCAGGAGAGGTGTTGGCAGCGCAGATTGATCCCCATGGCAACCTGCCAGTCGCCCAGCGCCTTGTGCCCGGCGAAGGAGAAGTCCCAGCCGGTGCAGCCGTAGGTTTCGGTCAGGCGCCACTTGGCGCCGAACTGGCGCGCGCCAGACGTGACCTGCTTGGCAGTATTGAAAATGCGCCAGTGTTCAGTCAGGAGATCCATGCCCGGTGCCTGCATGAACTCATAGTTGCGGAGGCAACTGCCGACCACGTTTGTCTGGCTGGAGAGGGTGTCCTCTTCGAGCTGGTGGCCTGTGAAAGTGAGTTTGTTTTTTTCGCACCAGTCGAAGATTTGGCGACCAAAGGCATCCACATAGAGATGGGTGACGCAGTCGTGGTAGTGCAGGCGGGCCGGGCGCATGCCGTTGCCATCCACATCGTAGACCAGCTCCATCAAATGTGGAACGAGGTTGTACCCATAACGCTTCTGGAAGGTCTTGAGCAAAGACCCGGTCCAGGGCAGGCCACCGGGATTGCCCGGGTTATTGTCGTGGTCGAGTTTGTTCCCGTGGTTGGGTTCATCGGTGAACATGCCCGGGATGGTGCGGCCGAACTCCTTGCCGTAGTGTTTCTTGTAGGCCTCGTGGGTGACCTTGATGAAGGCCTTCACGGCCTCGTGACTGAGGGTGTCGAGGTAGGTGAAGCCGTTGTACCAGTTGCTGCAACCCTGGAGTTGTAAGGTGAAGACGACGAGCTTTTCGCCCTCGGCCAGTTTAGGGGCGCGCTTGCCTTTGGAGAGCTGGCGGACCTGGCTGGCCGTGGAGCCGTCAATGCGGGCGGTGAAGGCGGCCAGAGTGTTGGGGGTCCACTTGAAGCCGGTGACGGTCTCAAGGATCCGTGGCATCAGACTGCGCATGCGGTACTTGGGGTTTTTCGTGACCAGGCCGCCGGCGGCACCGGAGGGCCAGCGGTCCTCGTCATAGAGCCAGGCGTTCATGCCGAGTTTCTTGGCCTCATCCACACAGGCATCGACGCAGGAGAACCACTCCGGGGAGAGGTAGGGAGTGGCGAGACCAATGCGTGAGTGCATGAAGAAACCGCCGAGGCCCATCTGTTGCATCACTCGGATCTGACGGCGCAGTTCAGCAGGCTCGAGCTTGCCGTTCCAGGCCCAGAAGGGGGCGCCGCGATAGTCCGAACCGGGATTTTTGAAATCAGTAATCAAAGATGGCTTCATGAAGTGACCTTTTCAATGGGTTGCAAAGCCTGTAAACTATTTTTTCAGCCAGTTGAGCGCAAACTTATTCTATGGGGGCGCACTGGGCGCATTCAGAACTGCTTGAACCATTACCTTAATATTAAATTGAAAACAATGGACTGAATGCCTGAGAATGGTGCACTATTACGCATCGTTCTTGGGAAAGGAATACGATGAAGGGAATCATTTTGGCGGGCGGATCCGGGACGCGGTTGTTTCCGCTGACCAAGGCGGTGAGCAAGCAATTGCTGCCTATTTATGACAAGCCGATGATCTATTATCCGCTTTCGGTGCTCATGCTGGCCGGAATTCGCGAGATTCTGATCATCAGCACGCCCCATGATCTGCCCCTGTTCCGGCAATTACTGGGCGATGGGGCGCAGCTGGGAATCAAACTCGTCTATGCCGAGCAGCCAAAACCGGAAGGATTGGCCCAGGCCTTCATTATCGGACGCGAGTTTGTCGGGAAAAGCTCAGTGGCTTTGATTCTGGGCGACAACATTTTCTATGGTCACAATTTCTCAGCCGTCCTGAAGGAAGCCAGCCAGTTGACGCAAGGCGCCTTGATTTTCGCCTACCCGGTGGCAGATCCCGAACGCTATGGCGTCATTGAGTTCGACGCCTCGGGACGGGCGCTGTCTCTGGAAGAGAAACCTGATCATCCGAAATCCAAGTATGCCATACCCGGCCTGTATTTTTACGATAACCGGGTGATCGAGATTGCGGCGAATCTCAAGCCGTCTCCGCGCGGCGAGCTGGAAATCACGGATATCAACCTGGCCTATCTGAAGGCCGGAACCATGAAGGTTCATTCACTCGGGCGTGGATTCGCGTGGTTGGATACCGGGACTCATGATTCGATGTACCATGCCGCCAGTTTTGTCCAGACCGTCCAGGTGCGGCAGGGTTTCAAGATGGCCTGTATCGAGGAGATTGCCTATTCGCTCGGGTATATCACCCGGGACCAGTTGAAGGCGCTTGGGCAGGAAATGGCTAAGAATGAGTACGGCCAGTACCTGATGCGCATGGCGGAGGAATCCTGACCATGGCGTTGCAGGTGATTCCTCAATTGATTCCAGATGTTAAATTGGTGATTCCTGATGTGTTCGGGGATTCCCGCGGATTTTTTCAGGAGACGTTCAAGGCGGAAACTTACCGGGCGGCCGGGATCGGGGTGACCTTTATCCAGGATAACTGGTCGCGGTCCGTCAAGGGCACTCTGAGGGGTCTGCACTACCAGTTGCCGAATCCGCAGGACAAGCTGGTGTGGGTTGTGAAGGGCGAAATCTTTGATGTGGCCGTGGACGTCCGGCTCGGGTCGCCGACGTTCGGGAAATGGGTGGCGGCCATTCTTTCCGAAACGAATCATCACCAGTTTTTTGTTCCCGCCGGCTTCGCGCACGGATTCTGTGTGCTGAGTGATGAGGTGGATTTCATGTACAAGTGCAGTGCGGCCTATTCCCCGAAGGATGAAAAGGGGATTCTGTGGTCCGATCCGGAGCTGGCCATTCCGTGGCCGGTTTCGACGCCGATCCTGTCGAAGCGGGATACGGTGATGAAGCCGCTGGCCGCGATATCGTCCGATGAATTGCCGCGATAATCGACATGGATTCTGAAGCCCTTTATCGTACGTTAGAGAAACGTGTGGGCCGGGCACACCTGGCGCATCGGCTCCATATGCAGTCCCATTGGGTGGCCCGCGTTATGGGGCACGGGCTGACCTATTTCCACATTGAGAACATGCTTTGGCTGCATTGGCTGATCCGGCTTGGCCTGAAACTGACGGGCCTGTATGGGCGGGGCCGCCGCAATGCACTGCATGCGGTGGTGCGCCGGAATCCGGTGGCACTTCCCGGGGTGGGTTCCGGTTTTGAGGGATTTACCATTCTTCAGATTTCTGACCTGCACCTCGACATCAATCCCGGCATGGCCGATGCCATTGCGGCAGTGGTCGAACCCCTGCAGTATGACTTGTGTGTGTTGACCGGCGACTTCAGGTCGCGGACGCATGGCTCGACTAATCCGGTTCTGGAGGCCATAGCGCGCCTCCGCAAGACGTTGCGGGGCGAGGTCTATGCGGTACTGGGCAACCATGATTTCATAGAAATGGTTTCGCCGCTTGAGGAAATGGGCATCCACCTTCTCATGAATGAATCCGTCCAGTTGAAGCGGGGCGACTCGACATTATGCCTGGCAGGTGTGGATGATCCTCATTTTTACGAGGCCGATAACATTCAGAAGGCGGCGGCCAATCTTGAGAAGGGCGTGCCCTCCGTGTTGCTGGCGCATTCGCCGGAGATCTACCGGAAAGCAGCCGCGTGCGGGTTTGATCTGGTGCTTTGCGGCCATACCCATGGCGGCCAGATCTGCCTGCCTGGCGGGGTTCCGCTATTCATCAACGCTCGTGTTCCGCTCCAGATGGTCCGGCGGTCGTGGCAATACCGGGGCATGCAGGGCTACACCTCGGTGGGCGCCGGCTGTTCGGGCGTGGATGTTCGCTTCTGGTGTCGGCCCGAGGTGACGTTGCACACGCTGACTTCTACTCCAGATCCGTCCGCGTCTTGAAGAACCGATCCTGAATCTTCTCCATGTAGAGGTAGATACCGGGAGTCACGAAGAGGGTGATGACCTGGGCGAAGATCATGCCGCCGACTACCACCAGTCCAAGCGGTTTCCTGCTTGCGGCATCGGCGCCGTAGCCCAGTGCGATCGGCATGGCACCGAGAATGGCGCAGAGTCCTGTCATGAGGATGGGACGGAACCGGATGACGCAGGCGCTGTGGATGGCGTCATAGCTGTTCATGCCCTCCGCCTTCCGCTGTAATGCAAAATCCACCATCAGGATGCCGTTCTTAGTGATCAGTCCGAGCAGAACGAAGACCCCGATGTAGGCATAGAGGGAAAGCTGGCTGCCAAACATGAAGAGCGTCAGGAACCCGCCGAACACGGCCACGGGAAGTGTCGTGAGAATGGTGAAGGGGTGGATGTAACTTTCGTACAAGATGCCGAGTACGATGTATTTCAGGAAGATGGCGATCAATAGCAGGAGGCCGAGGCTACTGATGGACTTTTGGAATTCCAGTGCGTCGCCGACAAACCGGCCATGCACGCCGTTGGGCAGCATCTGGTTGGCCTTGGCCTCCACGGCGGAGGTGACCAGACCGAGCGGAACGCCCGGCCAGGCGCTGAAGGAAATTACCGCCGCCTCGTGTTGCTGCGCATGGGGCACATTCTGGGGGCCTGCTTCCTCGGTCCACTTGATGATCGACTTCAAAGGAACGAGTGAGCCGGTGGTGCCCGAGCGAAGATAGAGCAAGGACAGGTTGTCGGGAAGGCGCTGGTTGGATTTCTGGATCTCCGGGATCACCTGATACTGATCCTGATCCGTCGTGAACTGAGCCACGTAGCCCCCTGCAAAAGAAAGGGCGAGCGCCTGTTCAATTGAGGTGGCCGTGATTCCGAGCGCCGACGCCCGGTCACGATCCATCGACACGTTCAGTTTTGGCATGGTGAGCTTGACGCTGTTTTGGAAGGCAAAGGGGATCAGGAATCCGATCTTCCGCATCTCCCGTTCAAGTTCAAGGCCTGCCTTGTAGACGGACTCCCGGTCCAGACCGGTCAGCATATAGCTATACTCGGCGCCAACAGCGGTGGGGTCGCCGCCGGAACTGATCTTGAGAACAGGCATGGCGCGAAGGCCGACAATACCATCGGGAATCATCGCCAATTGCATCATGAATTTCTGGGCGATCTGATCAATGGGGGGGCGCTCAGACGGGGGCTTCAGGCGGATAAAGACAAACCCCATGCTCTGGTCTGCGCCGGGCATGAAGCCCGTGACACTGCCGAGCTTAAGGACATGCGGATCCTTCTTGATCACGGAAGCGACCTTGGCCTGGTAGGCCTGCATCTGTTCCGTCGAGGCGCCCTGGGGCATAATCATGGCTCCGAAAATGAAACTACTGTCGCCCGGCGGCAGGAACGTTTTGGGAATCAGGCCGGGGATGAAATAGAGCGCTGCCGCACCGAAAATACAGGCGGCCCAGGCGACAACGGCCAGCCACTTGTGCCGGAGTTGGAAATGAAGTGCCCGGCTGTATTGGCGGATGAGGGCGGCAATCGTTCCGGTGATCCACTGCTGAACCCGGTTCGGCGCCTTCTCATGGTGGAGGATCCGGGCGCACATCATGGGGGAGAGTGTCAAGGCGAGGACAGTCGAGACGATAATGGCGAAAATGACGGTCAGTGCGAATTCGCGCAGGTTACGCCCGACGGCGCCGGTCATGAACACCAGCGGCATGAAGACGATGATCAGTGCGGCGCTCGTGGAGATGACGGTGAAGGAAATTTCCTTCATGCTTTGGAGGGCTGCCGGAATGGGCTTCATTCCCGCTTCGAGATGGCGAACCGTGTTTTCCAGCACGACGATGGCATCGTCTACCAGAAAGCCGACCGCCAGGATGATGCCCATCAACGACAGGGTATCGAGGTTAAAGCCGCATGGCAGCATGAGGGCGAATGTTCCCAGCAGCGAGATGGGCAGGACAATGCTGGGAATGACCGTTTCCCGGATGCGGCCGAGAAAGAAAAAGATCACCATCACGACCATGATCAGGGCGATGACAACGGTAACCTGAACATCATGAAGCGATTCGCGGATCGGGCCTGCGCCGTTGAACATGGTTTCGAGGTTGATGGTGGAGGGGAGTTCTTTGCGGGCTTCCTCCAAAGCCTGGGTGACTTTGTCGGCCACGGCCACGGTATTGGCTCCGCTGACCCGGGACAGGCGCATGACCACGCATTTTTCGTGGTCGGGCTGGCCGGGCGGACTGTACCGGATGTTCACGATGTCATTGGCGATACTGTCCACGCAGCGGGCGACATCCTTCAGGCGGATCGGGTTGCCCTGGCGGGTGGCGATGATCAGTTCGTCATATTCACGGGCGGTGCGCAACTGCCCTTGAGGCTCGATGGTGTAGGTGCGCGACGCGCCGTTCAGGCTGCCGCCGGGGATGTTGACGGTGCCAGCCTTGAGAGCGAGGGCGAGTTCATCCACCCCGATTTGGTAGGCGGCGAGTTTGGCGGGATCGAACTGGATGCGAACCGCACGCTTGGATCCGAAGGCCTCTACCTTTGAGACTCCGTCAATCATGCTGAGTTTTCGGGCGACGATATGGTTGGCGTAATCATACAGTTCGCCATGGGGCAACGTATCAGAATACATCATCAGATAGTAAATAGGGGAGTCTGATGGATTGAATTTCTGGTAGGTCGGCGGGCTTGGCAGATCCTTTGGGAGATTGTTTTGTGCCCGTGTGATGGCGGCCTGAACGTCCGGCGCCACCAGATCCACATTTCGGTTCAAGTTGAAAGTCAGGGTGATGGTGCTGAAGCCCTGCTTGTTGTCGGAATACATGAACTCCAGGCCAGGCACCTGGGTGAATTCATTTTCAAGCGGCGTGGCGACTGCGGAAGCCATGGTCGCTGGACTGGCGCCGGGATAGGCGACGGTGACCTGGATCACGGGGTAATCAACCGTGGGCAGGCTGTTGACGGGAAGTTGCAGATAAGCCCACACGCCGCCGACCACCAGCAGAACAGTCATCAAAATGGTCATGACAGGACGCCGGACAAACAGTTCAGAAAATGTCATAGTGGTTTCCTCGTTATCGTCAATTTTTCTGGGGTATTTTCGCCGCATCCATCACCATGGCGCCGGGGGTCAGCATGAGCTGGCCCAAGGCAATCACGGCTTCGCCCTCGGCGACTCCGGAAACGATCTGGATCTGATCGTCCTGTCGGATTCCTGTTGTGACAAAGCGTAAGTCGGCCAAGTTGTTGGTTCCGGCCACAAATAGATACGGGCCTGTTTTTCCGAACTGGACAGCGCTTTCGGGAACCAGGATGGCGTCGGGAATCGACGCCACGATAATCCGGATGGTCACAAACTGGTTGGCCCAGAGTTTCAGATCCGGATTGGGCACTTCACCGCGCAGGAGCAGGGTGCCGGTGGTCGGGTTCACCGCGTTATCCATAAACGATAGCGTTCCTGAAAAACTATTGGTGTCGCCCCGTGGGGTGACCTCAACGGTAATGACGCCCCGGGTCATGGCGCTCCGGATGACCGGCAGATGTTGTTCCGAAACCGAGCACTCCAGGCGCAACGGATTGTAGGAGCGGATGTTGATCAGCCGGGTCATGCCTGCTGCCGCGAGGTTCCCCGCATCCACGTAGCGCTTGGAGCAGACGCCGGTCAGCGGCGAGACGACGGTGCATCGTGAGAAGTTGAGGCGTGCCTGATCCAGGGCGGCTTCGTCCATTTTCAACTGGGCTTCCAGGGATGCCACCTTGGTTTTGATGGTGTCAAAGGTGTCGGCGGAAATCAGGTGTTTCTCCAGCAGCGGCTGATTTCGTTGCAGGGTGGAGCGCGCCAGTTCCACATTGGAGCGGTCAACGGCGACCATGCCTTCGGCCTGCTGAACCCGTGACGCGTAATCACGGGCATCAATTTGGAAGAGAGGTTGGCCGTTGGTTACCACGGCCCCTTCCTGAACCAGAATAGTCAGCAGAATCCCGGAAACCTGGGGAACCACATCCACATTCTCCCGATCCTGGGTTGTGCCGTAGGCCGGGATCACGACCGGCAGGGTGGCCTTGGTGGCGTGCGCCATTTTGACTATGACGGGGGGGCGCTGGGGCGGGGCTCCCTTTTTCCCGCAGGCGCTGACGCCAAGGGCCAGTACGCTGATCATCGCGAGTCTTCCCGAAAACTGAAGTAGTGTATTCATGTTGCCGATTCTCCCTTGCGTCCTTATTGTCTTTGCTGTCCTTTGAATATCGTTTCGCCTTTTTCAATGATTCCCGTGGCATGTGCCAGATTTGCCAGGGCGGTGAAGACCTCCTGCCGGGCGGCGATCTGCTGGCTGCGTGCTTGAGATAATTGGTTTTCCGCGATCAACAGGTCGAGGATTGTTTTAACCCCCGTCTTATAACTCTCCAGCGCCATTTCCCAGGCAGAGAAGGAGCTCTTCATCGCCTGGGAGCTGAACTGGTGCTTCTGGAGGGCGGTTTCATAATTCTGGAACCGAGCCCAGATTTCGGCGCTGGCGGCCAGTTCGGCCTGCTTGAGTTGGGCGCGAAGGGCCTCGGTCTGAGCCTCGGCTGTGCGCACGGTGCTCAGGGTTTGAAGCCCGTCAAACAGGTTCCATTTCAAACTCAGGCCGCCCGTATAGGCCCAGTCATCCGACTGGGATGCGCGGTTGTTCAGTCCGTAAAGTTCATAATAATCGCGTGTGGCGGAGGCGGTGCCGTAGAGGGAAGGCCAGCGCGAAGCGCGAGCCACCCGGATGGAGGCCTGTCGCGCGGCAAGTGAGGCTCTCAGCGCGGAAAGATCCGGACGACGAGCCAGGGCCTCATCGATCAGGCGGCGCACGTTTTCTCCGCTGAGCGAGGCGGGTAGGGGCGCTTCGGGAGGGGCGAGGGATATCTGGTTATCGGCGAGAAGTCCCATCGCCTGGGCGAGGAGGCCGCGGGCGATCTGCAACTGACCCCGGGCACCAGTTAAGGTGTAGAGCGATTGATCGTATGCGGTTTGAGCCTGCAGCACATCCAGATCCACGCCGAGCCCCGCATCACGCCGTGTTGTGGCGGCGTCGAGAATGACCTTTGCGTCGAGGGCATTGGTGGTGGCGGCTTCCAAGCCCGCCTGTGCGCTGATGACGGTATAGTAGGCGATTTCCGAATTCAGCAGGGTGTCCTGAATGGCCCGGTTGAAGGCAAAATTCGCGGCATAGACGGTTTGAAGCGCCTGTTCCACCGCCGCACTGCGTCCGCCTCCGAAATTACAGATCAGGTAGCTGAGTTGAAGGCTGGGCCCATAAGACATATTGTTCTGGTCAAAACTTTCAGGACGCGCAGAGGTCGTAACGCGATTCACGCCAACGCCTGCCGTCAAGCTGGGCATGAAATATCCCCGGGCATAGCGGACTTGCTCGGAAGCCGCCCGGGCGTCGTTCCAGGTTTTTCGTGTGGCGGGATTGTTCTGCAGGGCAATATCGGCGATGGCCGATAGGGACTGCGGCTGGGTTAGGTCGGGTGACTGGGCGCGGAGTTCCTGCAACACGGCATCGGGCTTCTGGCTGTTCCCCGGGGGAATCCAGCTTTCGGTCAGGGAGGCCGGAGGAGGTGCCTGCACGCAGCCGGAAAGAAACAGACCACAGACCACAGACCCTAGACCACAGACTTTTAGATTCATTTTGGCGCCTCTCATTTTTTTACAGTTACCGCCGCCCTGAGAACAGTATCCACTAGGGTTTTCACATAAACCGCCGGGGTGGCGGATCGGTAGTTGAAGAGGGTTTCGCACCAGGCGTAGTGCGCAAGCGCACCGAGGAAAAGGTGCGCCTGAATCCGGGGGGAGGTCATGGTTAGCCGTTTTGCGCGGATTTCCGCCGAGAAATAGCGGCACAGCGCGTCCATTTTCTGAACCGGGTGGGGGACTTCGCCGGGGAGATCGTGGTTTGGGATCGTGACGCCACTGGCATTGACCATCATCAGACGCGGCAGAGTCAGGCGGAGTTGTTCCAGAAGCTGTAGGCCGGCCGAACCAAGCGCCTTGCGGGGGTCAGTCTTGCCGACGCTGGCCATCAGGCGTTCTTCCCATGCCGATCCGCCGGCCTCCACTTCCATGGCCGCCAGAAACAGGCCCGCCTTGCTCTTGAAATGCTTGAAGAGCGAGCCCTCCGAGACGCCCGCCTCCCGGGCGATGCTGGCGGTGCCGGCTTGGTAGCCGTCCCGCATAAACACCTTTCGGGCCGCTTCGAGGATCGTTTCCGTCTGAATGGATTTGGGTCGAGCCATGATCGTTTTGTCTTTTCTGAATAAGTAAGCGCTCACTCATTAATAAATTCCGGAGACAAAGTCAAGTGCCCGAAACGGGGGCCTTCATGTTTTTTGGGGATAATGTTTGTCTTCAACTTCACACCATGCTCTACCGGTATCTGCCTCAGGAAGATGACTGATAACGAAATCATTGAGAAGACTGAGGATGGCTCTGTCGCACGAGTCCGGTTCAAGGCCGTCAGTGCCGTGGCAACTCCTCGGGCAATGGAACAAATGGCGGAGAACTATGAGTCAGCCATTGAAAAGTATAATAAGGAGCCTTTGCTCGTCGCCCCGCTGACCATATTGGATTTCCTTTGCATTCATCCCTTTGGCGATGGGAATGGCCGTGTGTCACGATTGCTCACACTCATGACGTTGTATCACTTCGGTTACGATGTGGGGCGATACATCAGCCTCGAACGAATCTTCGAGGAATCCAAGAAAACCTACTATGAAACACTCGAAGCCAGTTCACGGGGTTGGCATCAGGGGAAACGCGATGTCCATCCTTGGCTCAACTATTGTTGGGGTGTGCTTATCCGAGCCTACAAGGAATTGGAAGAACGGGTTGGGACGATCAGAACCGGAAAAGGCTCCAAAACAGAGCAGATCCGATTGGTTGTCGGACGGAAGACGAGGCCCTTCTCCATATCGGACATAGAATCAGACTGCGCCGGAATAAGCCGCGACATGGTGCGGGTTGTGCTTCGTCAGATGCGTAGTGAAGGTCTTCTTACTTCGACAGGACGAGGCCCTGCATCACGCTGGTTAAAAAAATAGGGCGAAATCCGGAAACGTAACACCGTAACAGTGCCCCTCAGGGCGCAGAGCGAAGGATGGCGGAGAGGGTGGGATTTGAAGTCAGTTGGTCTGACTATTCATGCATCATCTTGTATTCATGCATCTTATGCATAATTCAGTTTTGGGTTTTAGGCAGGTAGGTATCCGGTAGGTGTAATTCCTGACCATCCTCGTTCTTCCGTGATTCAGGCCTATCACATTCGCCGTGGACTGCCTGCATGACCGGTATTATAGTCGATTGATATCAAGTGACTGTGGTCAGGAGCAACATGAGCGAGCATCAAACCGTCGAATGGAAAGAGTCGTGGCGAGACGAATACCTC